>CAZTIF010000012.1:5579-25959 GCA_964613635.1 uncultured Bifidobacterium sp.
ATGATCGACGATGGGTCCCAGCGTGCGCTGGGACGACGGTTTTGAAGACATTTCGATTGAGAGGGCCTCAAATTCGTCATCCCGGCGCAAGCCGGGATCCATGGTCGCATCGCCAAGAACGATGCCACGGGATGATCGACGATGGGTCCCAGCGTGCGCTGGGACGACGGTTTTGAAGACATTTCGCCATTGAACGTCACCCCGGCGCAGGCCGGGGTCCAGTGTCTTCAAAATCTCAAACAGCCACCGCCACCCCTGGTACACCCTCCGTCATCTCCCCCACCACGGCCGCATCCGCAAAGCCATTCCGCCGGAACACCTCCAGCACCTGTTCAACCGCCTCCGGCGCGCAAGCAACCAGCAGCCCGCCCGAGGTCTGCGGGTCGCACAGCAGCGCCTGCTGCACCGGCGTCACGCCGTCGGCGAGCTGCACGTCCTTGCCATACCCGGCCCAGTTGCGACCGGAGGCGCCGGTGATGCAGCCCTGTGCCGCCAAACCCTCGACACCCGGCAGGAAGGGCACCTGCGGCAGATCGATGCGCGCACCCAGCTTCGCGCCCAGCGCCATCTCGCGCGTATGGCCGAGCAGGCCGAAGCCGGTCACGTCGGTCAGCGCGTGCACGCCGGCGATGTCGGCCAGCTCCTTGCCCGGCGTGTTCAGCTTCGTCGTGCTGGCGATCATCGCGTCATACCCAGCCCCGTCGAGCGCACCTTTCTTCAGCGCCGCCGACAGGATGCCCACGCCGAGCGGCTTGCCGAGGATGAGCTTGTCGCCGGCCTTCGCATCGGCATTGCGCTTGAGCTTCTTCGGATGCACCAGGCCCATCACCACCAGGCCATAGATCGGCTCGACCGAATCGATCGTGTGCCCGCCCGCCACCGGTATGCCGGCCGCCGCGCAGACCGACTCGCCGCCGCGCAGGATCTGGCCGATGGTCTCGACCGGCAGCTTGTCGATCGGCATGCCGACCAGCGCGAGCGCCATGATCGGCGTGCCGCCCATCGCGTAGACATCCGAGATCGCATTCGTCGCCGCGATGCGGCCGAAGTCGAACGGATCGTCGACGATGGGCATGAAGAAGTCGGTGGTCGCGATCAGCGCCTGCTCGTCGTTCAGCTGGTAGACCGCCGCATCGTCGGCAGTCTCGATGCCGACCAGCAGCTGCGGCGGAACCGGGAAGCCCTGCGACTGCTTCAGGATGTCGGACAGCAGGCCGGGCGCGATCTTGCAGCCGCAGCCGCCGCCGTGGGAAAACGAAGTCAGACGAAGGGTCGGGGTCTCTGGTGCGCCCATGGAAATCTCCTGCAAATGGTCGAATGAATGGAATTATCGCCGATGCGGCAAATGACAAGGGCTCCCGAAGGAGCCCTTGTCATGGGTGCGTCTCGGCGATCAGCCGCGGTTGCCGTCGCGGCGACCGTCGCTGCGCTGGCCGCGGTAGCCACCGCCGTCACGGCTGAAGCCGCCGCCGCCTTCCTTGCGCGGCGCGCCCGGCTTGGAGAAGGTGCGCTGGCCCGGCTTGCCGCCGTTGCCGCTGCCACCGCCACCGGCCTTGCGGCCGTCGCCCGGACGCCAGCCCGGACGCGGACGGCTCGGCGCCGCCGTCTTCTTCGGCTCGAAGCCCTCGACCACATCCACCGGGATCGACTGCTTGGTGAAACGCTCGATGCGCTTCACGTGCACGCCTTCAGCGTGATTGACCAGCGACACCGCAGTGCCGTTGCGGCCGGCGCGACCGGTACGGCCGATGCGGTGCACGTAATCTTCCGGGAATTTCGGCAGGTCGTAGTTGAAGACGTGCGTGATGCCCGGGACGTCGATGCCGCGTGCGGCCACGTCGGTCGCCACCAGCACGCGCAGCTGGCCGTGGCGCAGGCCGTTCAGCGTGCGGTTACGCGCACCCTGGTTCATGTCGCCATGCAGCGCAGCTGCCGCAAAGCCGGCGATGTTCAGGCGGTCGGCGATGGTGTCGGCGTCACGCTTGGTCGCGGTGAACACCACGGCCTGGTCCATCGAGACGTCGCGCAGCAGGTGGTCGAGCAGGCGGTTCTTGTGCGACAGGTCATCGACGAAGTGCACGCGCTGCTGGATGTTCTCGTGGCGGCTGGCCGAGCCGGTGATCTGGATCAGCTGCGGATCTTTCGTGATGCGGCGGGCCATGTTGCCGACCATGCCGTCGAGCGTCGCCGAGAACAGCATCGTCTGGCGGCTTTCCGGCGTCTTGCTGATGATCAGTTCGATGTCATCGATGAAGCCCATGTCGAGCATGCGGTCGGCTTCGTCGAGCACCAGGACCTCGAGCTTGGAGAAATCGATCTTGCCCGACTCCATGTGGTCGATCAGGCGGCCCGGCGTCGCGACCAGGATTTCCGGATTGCGCGACAGCAGTTGCATCTGCTTCGGATACGGCATGCCGCCGAGGATGGACACGGCCTTCACGCGGCGCGTGTGGATGCCGTACTTGTCGGTGGCGGTGGTGACCTGCAGCGCGAGTTCGCGCGTCGGGGTCAGCACCAGCATTTTCGGCTGCGCTGCGGTAAAGCGCGGACGATCGCCGCGTGCGCGCGCTGCCTGGGCTTGCTGGTTCGGCGTCTTGCCGGCCTGCGGCTCGACCGGTGCGCTGGCAAACTTGTGCAGCGCCGGCAGCATGAAGGCGGCGGTCTTGCCCGAGCCGGTCTGCGAGGACACCAGCAGGTCACGGCCTTCGATCGCGGCGGGAATGGCCTGCTGCTGCACCGGGGTCGGTTGCGTGTAGCCGGCGTCAACCAGTGCCTTGATGATCTGCGGGTGCAGGCCGAGGGATTCAAATGTCATGTGTTTCTCTCAAAAGAGGTGCGCTGCCGGCAAAGGGCAGGGCAACGGCAATACAAAAGCAACGCGGACCAGCGAAACCAGCGACAACAACAGTTCAACGCGAAACCGGAAACGGTTTCGAAAAAACTTGCCAGGAAGTGAACGGCACAAAAGCTTTGCGCCGGATAGGTGCTCAGTGGGTCGGCACCAGGAGGCGGGAGGGCTTCAGGTAGATGCTGCTAACAACGGTATGCGATGCAACCAGGCGCTGTTTGTTGCAGCGCGGGGCGAATTGTACAGCAAATTGGAAACCGGTGTTCGGTTTGATTTAAGGGGCGGGTCCCGGCGCGTGCAGGAACCCGCGATCGACACTTATTCTTCGTCGCCCATGCCCGCAACGACCTGCGAGAAACCGCCGTCGACATAGGTGATCTCGCCGGTGATGCCGCCGGCCAGGTCCGACAGCAGGAAGGCCGACGCATTGCCGACGTCCTCGATCGTCACGTTGCGGCGCAGCGGCGCATTCGCCTTCACGAAGTTCAGGATCTTGCCGAAGTCCTTGATGCCGGACGCTGCCAGCGTCTTGATCGGGCCGGCCGAAATGCCGTTGACGCGGGTGCCGCGCTTGCCGAGCGATTCGGCGAGGTAGCGCACGCTGGCTTCCAGCGATGCCTTCGCCAGGCCCATCGTGTTGTAGTTCGGCAGCGCACGTATCGCGCCAAGGTAGGACAGCGTCAGCAGCGCCGAATTCGGCGCCAGCAGCGGCAGTGCGGCCTTGGCCATCGCGGCGAAGCTGTACGCGGAGATGTCGTGCGCGATGCGGAAGTTCTCGCGCGTCATGCCATCGAGGAAATCGCCGGCGATCGCCTCGCGCGGCGCAAAGCCGATCGCATGCACCAGGCCGTCGAGCTGGCTCCAGGATTTGCCGAGGTCGGCGAACAGCGCGTCGATCTGCTCGTCGCTGCCGACGTCGCAGTCGAACACGAGGCTGCTGTTGAATTCCTTCGCGAATTCGGTGATGCGGTCCTTGAAGCGCTCGCCGACATAGGTGAATGCCAGTTCGGCGCCTTCGCGGTGGCAGGCCTGCGCGATGCCGTACGCGATCGAGCGGTTGGACAGCACGCCGGTGATCAGAATTTTTTTGCCTTGCAAGAATGCCATCGATGGACTCCCGATTGTTCTTCCTGCCGGGACCGTCCCGGCGAAACACGCCATTGTAGGCCGTCCGGCATACCGGCGGCAAATCGCCGCCGCTGCCGCGCTGTTGTCGCGTCCGCTGGCGTCAGGCGCGCAACACTGGCAGAAACCCGCTATCCTTGACGCGTTTTTTCGCTTCCCGACAAGGGTTCATGAAGAAATCCATCGCCCGCGCCGTTCTCGCCGCCACCGCCGCCTGCTTCGCCGCACTCGCGCCTGCCGCGTGGGCCGCGCATGCATTCTCCCTGTATGACACGCCGAAATATCCGGCCGGTTTCCGTCATTTCGATTATCACAATCCCGATGCGCCGAAAGGCGGCGACCTCTACCTCGCCAATCCCGGCGCGGCCACCAGCTTCGACAAGTTCAATCCCTTCTCGATGAAGGGCGTCGCGGCGGCCGGCGTCGGCACGCTGATGTTCGAATCGCTGGCGGTCGGCTCGGCCGACGAGGTCGCGACCATGTACGGCCTGCTTGCCGACGACATGGTGCTGGCGCTGGATCGCAAGGCCATGACCTTCCGGCTGCATCCGCAGGCGCGCTTCAACAATGGCGACGCGGTCACCGCGGACGACGTGAAACATTCGTTCGACACGCTGGTCGCGAAGGGCGCGCCGCAGTTCAAGATGATCTTTGCGGACGTGAAGCAGGCGGTGGTGCTGGACGAGCGCACGATACGCTTCGATTTCAGGACGGCGAACCGCGAGCTGCCGCTGATCGTCGGCGGCATGCCGGTGTTCTCGCGCAAATGGGCGGCCGGCACGCCGTTCGACAAGATACAGCTGGTGCCGCCGGTGGCCAGCGGTCCCTACCTGATCGAGCGCTACGACCTCGGCCGATCGATCAGCTTCAAGCGCAATCCGGCCTACTGGGGGAATGACCTGCCGGTGCGGCGCGGCGCGTACAACTTCGATCGCATCGTCTACCGCTTTTACAAGGATGACGTTGCGCGCCTCGAGGCTTTCATGGCCGGCGAGTTCGACGTGGTCGTCGAGTACCGCGCGAAGAACTGGGCGCGGATGTACAAGGGCCCGAAGTTCGACAAGGGCGAGATCATCAAGCGCACGCTGAAGCATTCGAACGGCGCCGGCATGCAGGCTTTCGTGATGAACCTGCGCCGACCGCAGTTCCAGGATGCGCGCGTGCGGCAGGCACTCGGACTGGCCCTCGATTTCGAATGGATGAACCGGCAGCTGTTCTATGGCCAGTACGTGCGCATCGATTCCTTCTTCAGCAATTCGGAACTGGCCGCGCGCGGCAAGCCGTCGGCCGCCGAACTGGCGCTGCTGGAGCCGCTGCGCGAGCAGCTCGATCCGGCGGTGTTCGGCGAGGTGCCGGTGCCGCCGAGTACCGAGTCGCCGTCGTCGCTGCGCGCGAACCTGCTGAAGGCGCGCGCGCTGCTGAAGGAAGCCGGCTGGGAATACCGCGATGGCGCGCTGCGCAATGCGAAGGGCGAGCCGTTCACTTTCGAGATTCTGGACGACCAGTCGGCGCTGTCGCGCATCATTGCCGTCTATGTGCGCAACCTCGAGAAGCTCGGTGTCCAGGTCCGGCAGCGCACCGCTGACTTCGCGCTGGTGCAAAAGCGGCTGGAAGAATTTGATTTCGACATGACCAGCCAGCGCTTCCCCGACGTGACCAGCCCGGGCAACGAGATGTTCGACATGCTCGGATCGAAGGCGGCGGACGAGAAGGGCTCCAGCAATTACTGGGGGCTGAAGGACCCGGTGGTGGACAGGCTGGTGACGGCGCTGGTGCAGGCGAACACGCGCGCGGAGCTGGTCTCCGCATCGCGCGCGCTGGACCGCGTGCTGCTGCACAAGCATATCGTGGTGCCGCACTGGTACTCGTCGACGCATCGGGTGGCTTACCGCAACCGCTTCGGCATGCCGGCGGTGATGCCGAAGTACTACCAGGCGGATCCGTATGTGATATCGAGCTGGTGGCAGGTGAAGGCGCGCAAGCAGGATTGACGCTGGTGGGGTAACTACCATGGATCCCAGCTTGCGCTGGGATGACGACGTTGAGTGCATCAGCATAAAAACCGTCATCCCAGCGCAAGCTGGGATCCACGGGACTCAAAACAACCGACGACTCATGAACCTCTGGTCCTACATACTCAAACGCACGCTGCTGATGATCCCCACGCTGCTGGGCGTCATCGCGATCACCTTCGCGGTGATCCAGTTCGTGCCCGGCGGCCCGGTCGAACAGGCCCTGATCGAACTGAAGAAGGGCCAGGTCGGCGCCGGCGAGGCGTCCGGTGGCGGCCGCTCGGAATATCGCGGCCGGCAGGGCGTCGATGCCGAGCGCGTCGCCGAGATCAAGGCGCTGTACGGCTTCGACAAGCCGCCGCTGGAGCGTTTCTGGCTGATGCTGAAGGGCTTCGCGAAATTCGACCTCGGCCAGAGCTTCTATCACCACATGGATGTGTGGGAGCTGGTGAAGTCCAAGCTGCCGGTGTCGATCTCGATTGGCCTGTGGACCTTCTTCCTCACCTATTTCATCTCCGTCCCGCTCGGCATTGCGAAGGCGGTGCGCGAAGGCAGCCGCTTCGACAACGTCACCAGCATGCTGGTGCTGGTCGGCTATTCGATCCCCGGCTTCGTGCTCGGCGTCGCGCTGCTGGTGCTGTTCGCCGGCTCCGGCTTCGTGCAATGGTTCCCGCTGCGCGGGCTGACCTCGGATGACTGGGAGACCCTGTCCTGGTTCGGCAAGCTGAAGGACTACCTGTGGCACATCACGCTGCCGGTCACCGCGTCCGTTGCCGGCTCGTTCGCGGTGATGACGATGCTGACCAAGAACACCTTCCTCGAAGAGATCCGCAAGCAGTACGTGATGACCGCGCGCGCCAAAGGCCTGTCCGAGCGCACGGTGCTGTACAAGCATGTGTTTCGCAACGCGCTGATACCGCTGGTGACCGGCTTCCCGGCCGCTTTCATCGGCGCCTTCTTCGCCGGCAGCCTGCTGATCGAGACGCTGTTCTCGCTCGACGGCCTCGGCCTGCTGTCGTACGAGTCGGTGGTGCGGCGCGACTATCCGGTGGTGCTCGGCACCCTGTACCTGTTCACGCTGATCGGGCTGGTGGTGAAGCTGATCGGCGACCTCTGCTACGTGTGGGCCGATCCGCGCGTGCAATTCGAAAGCCTCGCACGATGAAGACCGAGACTGCCCTGCAACTCGCACCGTCGGTGTCGCCCGGCCGCCGTGTCTGGCAACGCTTCCGCCAGAGCCGGCGCGGCTACTGGAGCCTGGTCATCTTCGCCGTGCTGTTCGTGCTGAGCCTGTTTGCCGAAATGCTGTCGAACGACCGGCCGCTGATGGCGCGCTACGACGGCCAGCTGGTGTTCCCGATCGTGCGCGACTATTCGGAAAAGGACTTCGGCGGCGACTTCGATTCGCCGGCCGACTATCTCGACCCGTTCATCCGGCAGCAGTTCAGCAAGGACGGCAACTGGGCGATCTACCCGATCAACCATTATCGCTATGACACGCTGAACTATTTCGCGAAGTCGCCGAACCCGGCGTCGCCGTCGGGCGACAACTGGCTCGGCACCGACGACCGCGGGCGCGACGTGGTCGCGCGGCTGCTGTACGGCTTTCGCGTGTCGATCCTGTGCGGCCTCGCGCTGACCATCACCGGCGTGCTGCTCGGTGTGCTGGCCGGCGCGATCCAGGGTTATTTCGCCGGGCGCACCGACCTGCTGTTCCAGCGCTTCATGGAGATCTGGGGCTCGATGCCGGAGCTTTACCTGCTGATCATTTTCGCGTCCATCTTCGAGCCCAGCATCATGCTGCTGCTGTTGCTGCTGTCGCTGTTCGGCTGGATGGGCTTGTCCGACTACGTGCGCGCCGACTTCCTGCGCAATCGCAACCTCGACTACGTGCAGGCGGCGCGCGCGCTCGGGCTGTCGAACTGGCAGATCATCTGGCGCCATGTGCTGCCGAACAGCCTGACGCCGGTGGTCACTTTCCTGCCGTTCCGGATGAGCGCGTCCATTCTCGCGCTGACCAGCCTCGACTTCCTCGGCCTCGGCGTGCCGCCGTCGACGCCCAGCCTCGGCGAGCTGCTCGCGCAGGGCAAGAACAACCTTGATGCGTGGTGGATTGCGCTGTCGACCTTCATGGTGCTGACGGTCACGCTGCTGCTGCTGACCAATATCGGCGATGCGCTGCGCAACTCGCTGGACGTGCGGAGGAAGGCATGACGCTGCTGTCGGTACAGGACCTGTCGGTGCGCTTCGGCGATGCGACCGTGGTCGATCAGGTCAGTTTCGAGATTCGCGCCGGCGAAAAATTCGCGCTGGTCGGCGAGTCGGGCTCCGGCAAGACCGTCAGCGCGCTGCAGATGATGGGGCTGACGCCGGACGCGAACGCCAGCGGCCGCATCCTGTTCGAAGGACGCGAGATCCTGAAGATGAACGAAGGCCAGCTGCGCGCGCTGCGCGGCAAGGACATCGCGATGATCTTCCAGGAGCCGATGACGGCGCTGAACCCGCTCTTCACGATCGGCAACCAGATCGCCGAAGTGCTGATGCTGCACGAAGGGTTGAATGCACGCGCTGCCGCATTGCGCGCGGTCGAACTGCTGGCGCAGACCGGCATACCGGAGCCGGCGCGGCGCGCGCTGTCCTATCCGCACCAGCTGTCGGGCGGCCAGCGGCAGCGCGCAATGATCGCGATGGCGCTGGCCTGCAAGCCCAAGCTGCTGATTGCCGACGAGCCGACCACCGCGCTCGACGTGACGATACAGGTGCAGATCCTCGAACTGCTGAAGCAATTGCAGCGCGAGCACGGGATGGCGGTGCTGATGATCACGCATGACCTGAACCTGGTGAAGAGCTTCGCCGACCGCGTCGGCGTGATGCAGCGCGGCCGGCTGGTCGAGACGGCGGACACCGCGTCGCTGTTCTCGGCGCCGCAGCAGGATTACACGAAGCGGCTGTTGGCCAGCCATGCGAAGCGGATGGTGGATGACGAAGTCGCGAACCCGCAGCCGCTGCTCGATGCGCAGGGCGTGCGCTGCCGCTTCTTCATCCGGCAGGGCTGGTTCAGCCAGCGCGAGTTCGTTGCAGTCGACCGCCTCGACCTGACACTGGCGCGCGGCGAGACGCTCGGCATCGTCGGCGAATCCGGTTCCGGCAAGTCGACGCTGGGCATGGCGCTGTTGCGGCTGTCGGTCGCGCAGACCGACGGCCGCCTGCGTTTCGACGGCCAGCCGGTCAGCGAGATGGATGCGGCGCAGCTGCGGCCGCTGCGCGCAAAAATGCAGGTGGTGTTCCAGGATCCGTTTGCGTCACTGTCGCCGCGCCGCACGGTCGAGCAGATCGTCGGCGAGGGGCTGGCGCTGCACCAGCCGCAGCTGTCGCGCGAGCAGTTGCGCGAAGCGGTCGCGGCCGGCCTGGCCGAAGTGGGACTGTCGCCGGCGATGATGTCGCGCTATCCGCATGAGTTTTCCGGCGGCCAGCGGCAGCGCATCGCGATCGCGCGCGCGCTGGTGCTGAAGCCCGCGCTGATCCTGCTCGACGAGCCGACGTCGTCGCTCGACGTGTCGGTGCAGTACCAGGTACTGGAGCTGCTCGCATCGCTGCAGCAGAAGCACGGCATTGCCTACCTGTTCATCAGCCATGACCTCGCGGTGATACGCGCGATGGCGCACCGCGTGATCGTGATGAAGGACGGGAAAGTGGTCGAGAGCGGCACGGCGGCCGCGGTGCTGACGTCGCCGTCCGAGCCTTACACGCAGCGGCTGCTGGCGGCGGCGAACTTCGCGGCGGCCTAGCCGTTCGGCGGCTCAGTCCTTCTGGTGCGAACGCGGCGCGACTTTCTTGCGCTCGTGACGCTGCGCAGGCTCGGCCCGCGTGCGCGAGATGCGCTTGTCTGCCTTGACGGCGCGGCTCTCGGCTGACGCCTTCTTGCTGCCGACGGCCTTGGCCTTCTTCATGACCTTCACCTGCAGCGTCAGTTGCTGGCCCGGCTTGAGCTTGTCGTTCTTCAGGTCGTTCCATTCGCGCACGTCGGCGGCGCTGACCTTGTAGCGCTGCGTGATGCTGGCCATCGTGTCGCGCTTGCCGACCTTCACCGAGATTTTCCTGCGCACCTCGTCCGGCTCGACCGCCAGCATCGCGGTGTCGGCGATGTCCTGGCCGATGTCGCGATCGGCATCGAGAGGCTTGGGCACCAGCACCACCGAGCCTGCCTTTGGATGCATGTTCGGCGGGATCGCGTTGACTTCGCGGATCACCTGCGGCGTGGTCTTGAAGCGCGCGGCGATCACTTCGATGCGTTCGCGCGCCGCCGTCACCTTGTGCGCCGTCCAGCTCGACAGCGTCTTGGTCCACTTCGACAGGTTCTCCTTGAACTTCTCCGCATTCAGCTGCGGCAGCAGGATTTGCGTGTTCGGGCTGCCGGTGATCACCGGGCGGTTGAACTGCGGGTTCAGCGCCTTGAACTCTTCCAGCGGTATCTCGGCCAGCTGCGCGGCCAGCTTCACGTCGATGTCACGCGTCTTGTTGACCGACACGAAGTAGGGCTGGTTGTCCACCTTGGGCAGGCGGATGCCGTACTGCGTGGGCGCGGCGATGATGTTCTTCACCGCCTGCAGCTTCGGGTAATAGTTGCGCGTCTCGTTCGGCATGAAGGCCGACAGGCTGTTGAAGTCGGTGCCGCGGCCGGCGGCGTTGGCCTTCGCGATCGCGCGCGACACCGAGCCTTCGCCCCAGTTGTACGCGGCCAGCGCCAGCTGCCAGTCGCCGAACATGCCATGCAGCTTCTGCAGGTAGTTCAGCGCCGCATGGGTCGATGCGACCACGTCGCGCCGCTCGTCGCGGAACATGTTCTGCTTCAGGTTGTAATTGCGGCCGGTGCTGGGGATGAACTGCCACATGCCGGCGGCCTTCGCGGTCGAATAGGCCTGCGGATTGAACGCGGACTCGATGAAGGGCAGCAGCGCCAGCTCCATCGGCATGTTGCGCTTCTCGAGCTCCTGCACCACGTGGTACAGGTAGCGCGACGCGCGCTGCGTGGTGCGCTGGATGTACTCCGGCCGCGAGCTGTACCAGGTGACATGCGTGGACACCAGCGGATTGTTCAGGTCCGGAATGGCAAAGCCCTTGCGGATGCGCTCCCACAAGTCGAATTCTTCGACGATCGGCACCTGTTCGAACTGCGCATCGAATTCCGCCGGCCCGAGGTGCGGGCCGGTGAAGCCGCCCGTTTCCTCCTCCGGGGTGGCCTGCGTGAAGGCGGGGGAGATGCTGAGATCGACCGCCTGCGCTGACGGCAGGGCCGTGCCCGTCAGGAGTGCGATGGATAACAGCGTCGGGAGTCGTCGGGATTGCTGCATTGGCCTCGGGATACGCACAGGGGGCGGCGTGCTTGCCGCCCGTGCAAAGTGAATTCGCGGAAGTTTAAGTAACAGGCAGAAAGGCCGTCAAGGGAATTTGTATCGGGATTTTTGATAATTGGCAGCCGTTTGCTCAGGATGGAAGCATCTTGGCAGCAATTTGTTATCTAAATGCGTTCTTCCACTCGCGCAGCGCGGCAAACGCGGCCACCGGGTCATTTCGCTCCAGCCTGCCCTCTGCCTGCAAGGCCTTCAGCACGCCGGGTTCGCGGTAGCGCAGGAAGGGGTTGGTCTGCTTCTCGATGCCGATGGTCGATGGCACGGTGGCCTCGCCGCGCACACGGCGCTGCTGTTCGCGTTCGAGCCGTTCGGCCAGCTGCCGGTTGTCCGGCTCGGCGGCGATCGCAAAACGCAGGTTCGACACCGTGTATTCATGCGCGCAGTAGACGGCGGTGGCGTCCGGCAGCGCGGCGAACTTCGCCAGCGAGCTCGTCATCTGTTCCGGCGTGCCTTCGAACAGCCGGCCGCATCCGCCGGAAAACAGCGTGTCGCCGCAGAACAGCCAGCCTTGATCGGCAGCCACATAGGCGATATGCCCGGCGGTATGGCCGGGCACGTCCAGCACCGACAGCGTCAAACCCAGCGACGGCAGCGTGACTTGCTGTCCTTCCGACAACGGCGCGCTGACGCCGGCAATGCGCTCCTTCGCGGGGCCATACACCGGAATGTTGCGCCCGACAAGCAGTGCGGCCACGCCGCCCGCGTGGTCAGCGTGGTGGTGAGTGAGTAGAATAGCGTCGAGTTTCAGGCTCGATGACGCCAGCGCCGCCTCGACAGGGGCGGCATCGCCCGGATCCACCACCGCCGCATGCTGCCCGTCATGGATCAGCCACAGGTAGTTGTCGGCGAATGCCGGGATCGCGGTGACTTGCAAAGGCTGTTTCGCTGACATGCGCATGGAACAAGACGTTTCTGAAAAATCGATTATATCCCTCGCACCATGGTTCGATACGCCGGCCGGCGCCTACGCACGCGCATGGGAGCAGGCGCGGCTCGATGAACTGACAGCCGACATCTTCGGCTACAACGCGGTGCAGGTCGGCTTGCCCCAGATCGATGCGCTGGCCGCAAACCGCATGCCGAACCGCTGGATCACGGATTCCGTGCTGTCCGCCGGCGCCGGCGAAGGCGCGCGGCAGGTCGTCGTGGCGCATGACTTCGCCGAGCTGCCGTTCGCCTCGCAGAGCCTCGACCTGGTGGTGCTGCCGCATGTGCTTGAATTCGCCGCCGAGCCGCATCAGGTATTGCGCGAGGTCGAGCGCGTGCTGATACCCGAAGGGCAGGTGATCGTCTGCGGCTTCAACCCGGTCAGCATGTGGGGCATGCGCCAGGCGGCGGGCCGACTCACCGGCGCGCACTTCCTGCCGCTGCACGGCGAGTTCATCAGCGTGCCGCGCCTGAAGGACTGGCTGAAGCTGCTGAACATGGAAATCAACCGCGGCCATTTCGGCTGCTACGCGCCGCCCTGCGCGACCGACAAATGGCTGCAGCGCTTCGCCTTCCTCGAGAAGGCCGGCAACCGCTGGTGGCCTTACCTCGGCGCGCTGTACATCGTGCAGGCGATCAAGCGCGTCAAGGGCATGCGCCTGGTCGGCCCCGCATGGCAGAAAAAGACGGCGAACGTGACCGGCGGCGTGCCGGTCGCGAATCGACTGAAGAACGCACAGGACACGAATGGAAAAGCTTGAGATTTATACCGATGGCGCCTGCAAGGGCAATCCCGGCCCGGGCGGCTGGGGCGCGTGGCTGATCGCCGGCGAGCACCGCAAGGAGCTGTTCGGCGGCGAGATGAACACCACCAACAACCGCATGGAGCTGAAGGCCGTGATCGAGGCGCTGAATGCGCTGAAGCGGCCCTGCGAGATCATCGTGCACACCGACAGCCAGTATGTGCAGAAGGGCATCAGCGAATGGCTGGCCGGCTGGAAGGCGAAGGGCTGGAAGACCGCCAGCAAGGCGCCGGTGAAGAACGTCGACCTGTGGCAGGCGCTCGACGAGGCGCGGCTGCGCCACCAGATCGAATGGCGCTGGGTGAAGGGCCATGCGGGCCACGAAGGCAACGAGAAGGCCGACGAACTGGCCAACCGCGGCGTCGAGATGGCGCTGCGCGCCGCGCGCGCTGCCTGAACCACCGATTACCCGACTGACAGAACAAAGACCGATGCGACAGATCGTCCTCGACACCGAAACCACCGGCCTGAACCCGAAGAGCGGCGACCGCATCATCGAGGTCGGCTGCGTGGAAATGGTGAACCGCCGGCTGACCGGCAACAACTTCCATTTCTACATCAACCCCGAGCGCGATTCCGATCCGGGCGCGCTGGCGGTGCACGGGCTGACGACCGAATTCCTGAGCGACAAGCCGAAATTCGCCGAGATCGCCGACGAGCTGTGCGAGTTCGTGCGCGATGCCGAGATCATCATTCACAACGCGCCGTTCGACCTCGGCTTCCTCGATGCCGAGTTCGACCGGCTGGGGAAGCCGCGCTTCGACAGCCATGTGCTGAAGGTGATCGACACGCTGGTGCAGGCGAAGGAACTGTATCCGGGCAAGCGCAATTCGCTTGATGCGCTGTGCGAGCGCTATGGCGTGTCGAACGCGCACCGCACGCTGCACGGCGCATTGCTGGACTCGGAGCTGCTGGCCGAGGTCTACCTCGCGATGACGCGCGGGCAGGACAGCCTGACGATGGACCTGCAAGTCGATGCCGCGAATGGCGGCGCCGGCGGCGCGGCTGCGGCGATGGCCGAGATCCTCGTGTTGACGCCGACCGATGCGGAGCTGGCCGAGCACGAGGCGCTGCTGCAGGGGCTGGACAAGGAGGCGAAGGGCGCGTGCCTGTGGCGGAAGCTCGCGGAAAATTCAGAAGTTTGATTCTCGCAAAAGTCTGTGCCATAATCTCGCCTCTTTCGGGAGGTTAGCTCAGGGGTAGAGCGATCGCCTCACACGCGATAGGTCGCTGGTTCGAAGCCAGCACTTCCCACCACCGAATGAAAAAAGCCGACCAGCGATGGTCGGCTTTTTGTTTTGCGGCCCGCACGCGCGTCGTCGTCCGTAGCGATCTAGCGGCCCGCCTCCGTCTGCAGGCTCATCTGCAGCTTGCCGGTATCGAGGCCCATGGCCTCCAGCCTGCGGATCATCGCCGCATACGCATCCGCGCCGATGCGCGGCGTGCGCGACAGTATCCACAGGTATTCACGCTTCGGCTCGCTGACGGCGGCCAGCTGGTAGTCCGGGTCGAGGTCGATTACCCAGTAGTCGCCCCAGACAAAAGGCAGGAAGCCCAGCCACGCAGGCGCGAACCTTACCTTCAATTGCGAAGGCAACTCGCCGGCCGGCCTTGCGATGCCGATCGCCTCGTCCATTTTTCCATCGGTGAGCCGGCAGCGATTGACGACACGGATCCGCTGGTCGTCCAGCAGACGATAGTCCGCGCTGGTGTCGGCGACGCACTTGCGCTGGAAACGATTCGGAAATTTCGCGATCTCGTACCAGCGGCCCATGTAGCGGCCGACGTCGAGGTAGGGCACGGGCTTCAGCGGCGGCGCGTCGTCCGCCTGCGCGCCCGTGCAAAGCAGCAGGGCAGCCTGCAGCACAATCAGGAACTTCAACTGTCGTGCGCGCATGCCGCCTCCGTTGCGTGTTGCGTCAGCCGGCGCGCTTGCGCTGTATCGCCGCGCCCGGGCGCAGCTTCTTCTGCCCGAACTTCTTTGCGATCGTCTTCAGCGGCGGCGTCTCGTCGCGGCGCGGACGGCGCGCCTGCGGCACGGCCGCGTCCGAGCGCGGCACCAGGTGCTGCGGCCCGTTGCCGATCAGGTCGCTGCGGCCCATGCGCTTGAGCCCCTCGCGCAGGATCTCCCAGTTGGCCTGATCGTGATAGCGCAGCAGCGCCTTGTGGAATTTGCGCACCTTCGCCAGCCGCGGCGTCTCGACGGCTTCCGAGTCCTGCGAGATCTTGCGCAGCGGGTTCTTGCGCGTGTGGTACATCGTCGTCGCCATCGCCATCGGCGTCGGCAGGAAGGTCTGCACCTGGTCGAGGCGGAAGTCGTTCTGCTTCAGCCACAGCGCAAGGTTCAGCATGTCTTCTTCAGTCGTGCCCGGGTGCGCGGCGATGAAGTAGGGAATCAGGTACTGCTCCTTGCCGGCTTCCTTCGAGTACTTGTCGAACAGTTCCTTGAACTTGTAGTACGAGCCCATGCCGGGCTTCATCATCTTCGACAGCGGGCCGTCTTCCGAATGCTCGGGCGCGATCTTCAGCAGGCCGCCCACATGATGGGTGACCAGCTCCTTCACATACTCGGGCGAACGCACCGCGAGGTCGTAGCGCAGGCCGGAGCCGATCAGGATCTTCTTCACGCCCGGTATCGCGCGCGCCTTGCGGTACAACCGCACCAGCTTGCTGTGGTCGGTGTTCAGGTTGCTGCAGATGGTCGGATACACGCACGACAGCCGGCGGCAGCTTTCCTCGATCGCCTTGTCCTTGCAGGCGAGCCGGTACATGTTCGCGGTCGGCCCGCCGAGGTCGGAGATGGTGCCGGTGAAGCCCTTGGTCTTGTCGCGGATCAGCTCAATCTCGCGCAGGATCGACGGCTCGGAACGGCTCTGGATGATGCGGCCTTCGTGCTCCGTGATCGAGCAGAAGGTGCAGCCGCCAAAGCAGCCGCGCATGATGTTCACCGAGAAGCGGATCATGTCCCAGGCCGGGATCTTCGCATTGCCGTAAGCCGGATGCGGCGCGCGCGCATACGGCAGGTCGTATACGTAGTCCATCTCTTCCATTGCCAGCGGCAGCGGCGGCGGATTCAGCCAGACATCGCGCTCGCCATGCGCCTGCACCATCGCGCGCGCATTGCCGGGATTGGATTCGAGATGGAATACGCGCGACGCATGCGCATAGCTGACCGGGTCTTCCTTGACGGCCTCGAAGGACGGCAGCCGCACCACGCTGCGGCTGCGGATCTCCTTCTGCTGCGCGAGCCTTTCCTCGCGCGTCATCAGGCGGATCGGCGCGACGGTCGCCTCGGCCTTGCCTTCGGTGCCGCAGGCGGCCGGCTCCTTTTCCTTCATCTCGTACGGGTTCGCATGCGCGTCGATGCGGCCCGGCGTATCGACGCGGGTCGAATCGACTTCGCTCCAGTCGTCCGTCGGCTTCCAGCCGCGCGACACCATGAACGCCGTGCCGCGCAGGTCGCGGATGGACTTCACCGGCTCGCCGGCAGCCAGCCGGTGCGACAGTTCCAGCAATGCGCGTTCGGCATTGCCGAACAACAGGATGTCGGCCTTCGAATCCGTCAGCACCGAGCGGCGCACGGTATCGGACCAGTAATCATAATGCGCGATACGGCGCAGGCTGGCCTCGATGCTGCCGATCACCACCGGCACGCCAGGGAATGCCTCGCGCGTGCGCTGTGCATACACGGTCACGGTGCGGTCGGGGCGCTTGTTCGGCTCGCCGTTGGGCGTGTACGCATCGTCGGAGCGCGGCTTGCGGTCGGCGGTGTAGCGGTTGATCATGGAATCCATGTTCCCCGCGGTTACGCCGAAATACAGGTTCGGCTTGCCGAGCGCACGGAAGGGCTCGGCCGACTGCCAGTCGGGCTGGCTGATGATGCCGACCCGGAAGCCCTGCGATTCCAGCAGCCGCCCGATCAGTGCCATGCCGAAGCTCGGATGGTCGATGTAGGCGTCGCCGGTGACGAGGATGATGTCGCAGCTGTCCCAGCCGAGTTTCTCCATTTCCTTGCGCGTCATCGGCAGGAAAGGCGCCGGCTTCAGCCCGGGGCGGAAGAGCGGATAGGATCGGAGATTTTTCGGGGTGGGGGACATGGGCACTGCCGGTGGGCTGAAACAGGGCGACAGTATGCCAGTGTTGGCGCTCCGGCGTGCGCCGGCGCCTGCTGCCAGGACGGCGACGAAGCCGCCGCCGTCGCCTGCCGCGCTGTCAGAACGACAAGCTACTTGAACGGATTGTCGACGTTGTCGGTCGGGCGGAAGCTCAAGCGCTCCGGCAGCTCTTTCGCCGCCTGCAGGTGCGCGACCGCCGCCTCCAGCACCGTCTTCAGCTGCAGCGCGCGTTCGAGCCCGATCCGGTCGCGCGTGATGGACAGCGAGCCGTACAGTTCCAGCTGGTCGACCCGGTTCTCGATGGTCAGCTCGTCGATGGCCATCGAATCGGTCTCGTTCTCGAAAGGTTTCAGTGCGCTCATGGTGTCCTCCCTCGTTCGGCGCGCTTGCCGCGCTGGCGCATCTTCGGTTCCGGCAACGCCATCGCCTTCTGCTTCGCGGCGTCGGGAAGTTTCGGGAACAGATTGATGCCTGTCTTCCTTTCCAGCTCGGCGATGGCTATGACCTGATAGTCGCCGCTGTCATCGTTCGGTGCCAGCCACGCGGCGCCTTCGTTCGCGGCCGGATCGACCACGGCCTTGAACACATGGGTCGGCACGAACACGCGGCCATTGATGCGCTCGATCCGGTCGCCTTCGAAGATCGGGCCGGTCAGCACATACAGTTCGCCGCGCTGGTTGACGAGATGGCGCGTCGCGCCTTCGATCGCCGCCCACAGCTGCTGGTTGTTGCGACGGTTTTGCGGCACCACGTTCGCCAGCGAGAAGCTTTCATGCTGCGCCTGCCGCGTCGGCATGTCGGCCGCCGGCGCCATGTGCCCGCGGTCGTAGCCGGAGCGCGCATAGTCTGCCAGTTCGGCGCCGTGTTTCGGCGGCAGCGTTTCCTCTGCATGGAAGCTGTCGTCGCGCGGCACCTCGCGCGCGGCTTTCAGGCTGTCGCGCGTCAGGTGCTCGGCCGACCACAGCGGCGTCTTCGACACGCCTGAATGCATCACCGAAAACGCCTCGAAACACAGGCCGACCGCGCTGGCCTGCAAGGCCTTGCGCGTGAACTCGGGCGGGGCTTTCTGGAAAAAGTGCCGGTCGCAGCCGGTGGTCTGCGCAAGCGCAGCGGTGGACAGCAGGAGGCCAAGCAGTACGACAACGATTTTTTTCATGGGTGGAGCGATGAACGGAACTTGCGGATTCGAATAGAGCTTGGATCTGAAGTTCCGGCCTTAAATCGAACAACATGCACAGAATTTTAATGCATGGAAAGTTTGAGCTTTTAGGGCGGGGCGTCAGTCAAAGGACGAGAGGGCGGGCGGCCGGTCGCCGGGCATGGCGTTTGCGTGTGCCGGCAGCGGCGGCCGCCTTGCCGTTCCCTTCCCAATGAAAGGAGAGCACCGTGGAATATCAGACGCGAACCAGCGAAGCCCCGTGGATGAACTGGCTGGCCGGCATGGCGGTCGGCGCGCTGGCGATGTACATTGCCGACCCGTCCGAGGGAAGGCGACGGCGCGCGCTGTTGCAGGACAAGATGAGCAGCTATTCGCTCAGGACCCAGCGCGTGGTCGGCGGCAAGGTGCGCGATGCGCGCAACCGTCTCGGCGGGCTGCAGGCCGAGGCCATGCGGATGATCACGCCGCGGCAGGCCAAGCCGATCGACAATCATGTGCTGGAGGCGCGGGTACGCTCGCGGGTGGCGCGTGCGATGCCGCAGCTCGACGAGCTTGGCATCGAGGCTGACGAGGGCATGGTCACGCTGGCCGGCAGGCTGCCGGCGGAGGACGAGGGACCGCTGCTTGAACTGGTCGAGGGCATTCCCGGCGTCGAGGCAGTGCGCTTCGGCATCCCGGTGCCGGAAGCGGAGGGCGAAGGCGGGCAGGTCGCGTCGCTTTTCTCCGGCAGCGCCTGGTGGCTGGCCGGCGCCGCCGGGGCCGGGCTGCTGGCGTGGTACGGGCTGACGCGGCGGCAGCCGCTTGGACTGGTGGCCGCCGCGACCGGGCTGGGCCTGATGGCGCGCGGCGGTGCGCGCGGGCGTGCGTCCATCGCGGGGGCCGAGGTGTCAGAGGGCTTTGAGGCCGAGCGCACCATCGACATCGCGGCGTCGCCCGACAGCGTGTACGACGTCTGGAGCCGCTACGAGAATTTCCCGCATTTCATGTCGCACGTGATCGAGGTGCGTGATCTTGGCAACCAGCGTTCGCACTGGGTGGTGCAGGGGCCGGCCGGCAGCGAGGTCGAGTTCGATTCGGTGCTGACCGCCGCCGACCGTCCGCACCGGCTGGCGTGGCAGAGCGAGCCCGGGGCCAGCGTCTACAGCGAGGGCACGGTGACGCTGACGCCGCAGGCCGGCGGCACGCGCGCGACGGTGCGCATGTCGTGGCAGCCGCCGGCAGGCGCACTCGGCCAGGGGCTGGCGGTGCTGACCGGCGCCGATCCGGCCACGGCGCTCGATGACGACCTGCAAAGGATGAAGCAGTTCATCGAACGCGGGCTGCCTGCGCGGGCCGGTGGCAGCGGCACCGGCAGCGGCACGGTGCTGCACTGATCGCCGCCGACTGCGCATGCGGCCGGCCGGAACTTGATTGCCGGCCTTGCATCCAATCATGGCCGGAATTTCCGGGGCGTCCCATCATCACAGGAGCGACATCATGATGCAAGCAGACGAAGTCCGGCAGCGCTTCAGCCAGATCGAGCAGACCATCAGCAAGGCCAGCCAGGCCTGCGAGCGCGCCGGCGCCGGCGTGCCGATGGACCTGAAGAACTGCATACAGCAACTGGACTCGCAATCTTCGCAGGCGCGCGAGCAACTGCAGCAGACCAGCGACGAACAGTCCATCATCGACTGCGTGGACCAGCTCGAAGAACTCGGCGACCAGGCCAAGGCGGCCTGCGAGAACCAGCAGGGCATGGACCAGCAACTCAAGCAGGCCGTGATGCAGGCGCATGACGAACTGAGGCAGCTGAAGCACCAGCTGCATTGAGTTTGCGCGCACCGGTGCCGGTCCGCAGTGCCGGCCGGTGCCGGCTTTGATTTATCATCTCCCGCCTCGGGAACATCAATGGCGGGAGACAGGAATGACGGCAGAACCGCGGCTTCTGTGGAAGCCCAGCGCCGGGCGCATCGGCAACAGCAGGCTGACCCACTACCTCGA
>CAZTIF010000012.1:26059-44557 GCA_964613635.1 uncultured Bifidobacterium sp.
TGTGGAAGCCCAGCGCCGGGCGCATCGGCAACAGCAGGCTGACCCACTACCTCGACTGGCTGGCGCGCGAGCACCGGCATGCCTTCGACGATTACCAGCAGCTCTGGCAGTGGTCGGTCGACGACCTCGAGGGATTCTGGCTGTCGCTGTGGGAGTATTTCGACATCCGGCATTCGCAGCCCTTCGACGAGGTGCTGTCGACGCATGCGATGCCGGGAGCCCGATGGTTCACCGGCACCCGCCTGAACCTTGCCGAGCAGCTGTTCCGTTTCAATCTTGACGAAGGCAGCGCCGGCAAGCCGGCGATCATCGCCGAGTCCGAGCTGCGACCGACCATCACGCTCAGCTGGCGCGAGCTGCGCGCGCAGGTGACGGCGGTGGCGAACACATTGCGCGCGCTCGGCGTCGGCCCGGGCGACCGCGTGGTCGCCTACCTGCCGAACACGCCCGAGGCGGCGATCGCCTTCTATGCGTGCGCCAGCATCGGCGCGATCTGGTCGTCATGCTCGCCCGACATGGGCAGCGCCAGCGTGCTCGACCGCTTCCGCCAGATCGACCCGAAGGTGCTGATCGCAGTCGATGGCTATCGTTACGGCGGCAAGGACTTCAACCGGCTCGACGTCGTGCAGGCGATGCGCGACGAACTGAAGACGTTGCAGCACACCGTGCTGTTCCCGTATCTGGATCGCGCCGCGTCGCTGCCGGGCGCGCTGCGCTGGGACGAACTGCTGTCGCATCCGGCGGCGCAGGCGAACCCGATCAATTTCGAGCAGCTGCCGTTCGACCATCCGCTGTGGATCCTGTATTCGTCCGGCACCACCGGCATGCCCAAGCCGATCGTGCACGGGCACGGCGGCAGCCTGCTGGAAGGACTGAAGGGCCATGCGCTGCAGCTCGACATCGGCGAGGATGATCGCTTCCACTGGTTCTCCACCACCGGCTGGATCATGTGGAATTCGCAGATCAAGGGGCTGCTGGTCGGCGCGACGATCTGCATCTATGACGGCAACCCCGGCTATCCCGACCTCGGCCGGCTGTGGCGCTTCGCGCACGAGCACCGGCTGACCTTCATCGGCGCGGGCGCGGCTTTCTATGCGAACTGCATGAAGGCCGGCATCGTGCCGTCGCAGCTCGCCGACCTGTCGGCGCTGCGCACGATAGGCTCGACCGGCTCGCCGCTGGCCGAGGAGGCGTTCGACTGGGTCTATACGAAGGTGAAGGAGGACGTGCTGCTGGCTTCGATCAGCGGCGGCACCGACATTGCTGCCGCCTTCGTCGGCGCCAGCCCGAACCTGCCGCTGTATGCGGGCGAGATCCAGTGCCGCGCGCTCGGTGTGGCCGTGCATGCGTTCGATGACCATGGCCGGAGCCGGATCGATGAAGTCGGCGAACTGGTCGTCACCGAGCCGATGCCGTCGATGCCGCTGTATTTCTGGAACGACCCCGGCGACCGGCGCTACCTCGAGAGCTACTTCGAACACTACCCGGGCGTGTGGCGGCACGGCGACTGGATACGCATCACGCCGCGCGGCGGCGCGGTGATCTATGGCCGCTCCGATGCGACCATCAACCGGCATGGCATACGCATGGGCACGGCCGAGATCTACCGCGTGGTGGAGGATTTCGACGAAGTGCTCGACAGCCTCGTGGTCGACCTCGAATACCTCGGGCGTGAATCGTGGATGCCGCTGTTCGTCGTGCTGCGCGAAGGCGCGGCGCTCGATGCCGCTCTCGAGCAGCGCATCCGTGACCGCATACGCACGCAGCTGTCGGCGCGGCATGTGCCGAATGACGTGATTGCGGTCGAACAGATACCGCGCACACTGACCGGCAAGAAGATGGAGCTGCCGATCAAGAAGCTCCTGCTCGGCACGCCGGTGGAAAAGGTCGCGAATCCGGACGCGATGGCGAATCCGTCGTCGCTGCAGTGGTTCGCGGCGTTTGCGGAGAAGCGCAGGGCGGCCTGAAGCTGGCGGCGGCAGGCATCCGGCGCATCCGGCGCTTCATGCGCTTCAGGCGCCGACGATCCAGCCTTCCAGCCCGTCATGCGGCGGCAGGCCGAAGTTTTGCTCGCGCCGCTGCCAGGCCCACGCGGCCAGCAGCGCGCACAGCACCGCGTCCAGCAGGTCGCCGCTGCCGTCGTCGAGCAGTGGCCCGCGAAAGCGTCCCGCATCCAGCTTCACCTGTTGCGGATAGTCGCCGGCCTCCAGCGCCTTCACCAACGCCAGCCGCGCGGCGTACCGTTCCGGCGTCTGCAGCGCCGGCGCATCGTTCTTGTACGATGCGCGCGTGATGCTGCGCGCCACCATCCCCGGATAGGCCTCCAGCGCAATTCGTGAGCGGTCGCCTTCGTGCATGAACGGTATGTGCACGTTCGCGTCCAGCAGCAGCGGCGCGCCGGCGTGCAGCATCCACGCGACCGGCGGATTGACCCATTTCATCGGCGATGACGAGCCGGCCGGCAGGTCGCTGGCGCGATGGATGAACTTGCGTCCGGCCGGGCGCGCATTGCAGACGGCACGGAAGGTCTCGCGCAGCTGCGCGCGTTCGATGCCGGCCACATGGCGGATCAGTGCCGGCCAGTCGGTCGGCCAGCCGAGCAGCGTGATCAGCTCGCGCGGGAAGGAGAAGGGGAAGTCGAAGCCGCCCAGCCACGGGCCGGGCTGGCGCAGCCAGCCGGAGAAGCTGGCGAAGTCATGCAGCGTGGCCAGCGCCTCGACGCGGAAGCTGCCGCCGGCCAGCCGGCCGGTGGCGATGGTGATGCCTTTGCGGCGGCGCGGCGCCGACGTGAAGTCGACGCCGTGCAGCGTGATCGATGCGTCGTCAGTTGCCGCCATCCGGCAGCACGACGTTCACGTCCAGCACCTCGAGGTTGCCCTGCTTGTCGAGCGAGATCTTGATGTCGGCCGGATCGACATTCACGTACTTCGAGATCACCTGGATCAGCTCGCGGTGCAGCGCCGGCATGAAGTCCGGTCCGCTGGTGATGTGACGCTCGCGCGCGATGATGATCTGCAGCCGCTCTTTCGCGGTGCTGGCCGACTGCTTCTTGTTGTTGAACAGGAAGGAGAAGATGTCCATCTCATTTGCCTCCGAAGATGCGTGCCAGCAGTCCGGGCTTTTCGTATTCGGCGAAGCGCAGCGGACGCTCTTCGCCGAGGAAACGCGCGACGACGTCCTTGTAGCCCTCGGACACGTCGCTGCCGTCGATGTGGATCGCGGGCGAGCCCTGGTTCGATGCATGCAGCACCGACTCCGACTCGGGAATGATGCCCAGCAGCGGGATGCGCAGGATTTCCTGCACGTCTTCGTACGACAGCATCTCGCCGGCCTCGACGCGCTTCGGAGAGTAGCGGGTGATCAGCAGGTGCTCCTTCACCGGTTCGCTGCCGATCTGCGCGCGGCGCGACTTGGCCTGGATGATGCCGAGGATGCGGTCCGAATCGCGCACCGACGAGACTTCCGGGTTGGTCACGATGATCGCCTCGTCGGCGAAGGTCAGCGCCATCACCGCGCCGCGCTCGATGCCGGCCGGCGAGTCGCAGACGATGTACTCGAAGCCCATCGTCTTGAGTTCCTCGAGGATGCGCTCGACGCCGTCCTCGGTCAGCGCATCCTTGTCGCGCGTCTGCGAAGCGGGCAGCACGTACAGGTTGTCGCAGTGCTTGTCCTTGATCAGCGCCTGCGTCAGGCTGGCCTCGCGATGAATCACGTTGATCATGTCGAAGACGACACGGCGTTCGCAGCCCATGATCAGGTCGAGGTTGCGCAGGCCGACGTCGAAGTCGATCACCGCGGTCTTGTGGCCGCGCAGCGCGAGGCCCGACGCGACGCTCGCGCTCGAGGTGGTTTTGCCTACGCCGCCCTTGCCGGACGTAACGACGATGATTTTTGTCACGAGGAACTCCTTGGTTGAGTCTGTCTTGTCTGTCTGTTGGGTTGGTCGGCGGCGGGCTATTTCAGCGCGATCGCACGTGTCTCGAGTTTGTCGTCCTTCAGCAGCACCTGCGCCGGCTGGCCGCCCAGTTCCTTCGGCCAGCCTTCGTCGAAGGTGCGGTATACGCCGGCGATGGACACCAGTTCCGCCGACATCGCCAGCGAGAAGATGCGTGCGTCGGCTTTGCCCGATGCACCCGCAAGCGCGCGGCCGCGCAGCGGCGCATACACATGGATGCTGCCGTCGGCGATCACTTCGGCGCCCGGGTTAACGGTGGCCATCACGATCAGGTCGCTGCCGCGTGCATAGATCCGCTGTCCGCTGCGTACCGGCATGTCGATGATCATGGCCGGGGTGGCTGCTGCCGGCGCCGGGGCGGCGGGCGCTGCCGCAGGGGCAGGTGCGGGGGCAGGTGCGGGGGCAGGTGCGGGGGCAGGTGCCGGCGTGGGCGCTGGCGCAGCAGCCGGCTTCGGCGCGGCTTCGGGCTGGCGCGGCTGCTCCATCCGGTCGATCGCGAGGCCGTGCGCGCGCAGTTCATCTTCCAGCTGTGCCGGCGCATTGCGCACGGCGACCGGATTGAGCCGGTGCGCGCGGAACAGCGCGATCAGCTTCGGCCAGTCGATGCTGCCCGGCTCGGGAACGGATGGCAGGTTGCCGAGGTCGAGCAGCGTGAATTCGTCTTCGAAATAGTCCGGGGTGCCGCCGGTGATTTGCGCGAGTGCGGCGGACACTGCGGCCTGGTCGGTGTCGCCGAGCAGGGCGGCGACTGCGACCACGGTCGAAATCTTGAGTTCCAGGGGTTTCCTGGCTTGCTTGTTTGACATACGGTCCCGGGTGGTGACGACGGCGCGGCGCCCTGTCCGGGGCACCGGGGCAAGGCAGTGCTTGCGGCGCCGTATTATACCCATGTCCCAGAGGCAAATTGGGCTTCTTGCCCCCTGGTTGCCGGCAGGTCTTGTGACCCTGCCTTGTCGTGCGCCGACAAGTTCGCGCGCGTGGTTTGCGCCTGCAGATTGCCCGGCGATTGCATTTGTGATCGCTCAAGGCTTGCCCGATCTTGGATGACAAACTGGTTTGAATGAGCTGAGACCGATCCAAACGATCCAAGGAGTCGATGATGCGAAGAAGCCAGCAGCACAATCCGGTGGTGGACATGATGCAGTATCAGCTGGATGCGTCCATTCATCTCGCCGATGCCATGTTTTCGGGGACGGAAAAGATCGACCGCGCGATGCTGGACGTGACCCATCATGCCGTCGACGGGCAATTGAAGCTGGTTCGCGCGGTGGCCGACATGCGCGATCCGGCCAAGCTGGCCGACTTGCAGGTGGCCATCGCCGGCCGCCCCGAGAAGACCATGCATTGCCATCAGCAGATACTGTCGGCAATGGTCGAGATGCAGGCCGAGTTCGGCAAGTCGGTGCGCAATTACATGGACCGCCTCAGCCAGAGCGCCGCCGCGCAGGCCGGCGAGGCGGGTGAACAGATCGCGGCCGGTGCCGGCGCGCAGCCCGATGCGATGCTCAATCCGTTCACCGGGATGATGTCGGTCTGGGAGCAGGCGTTTCGCGAGGCCAGCCGGATGGCCAACCAGAACATGATGCTGGCGCGGTCCGGCGTCGAGAGCGCGGCCAACGCGGCGCGCGAGGTCGTGAGCAAATCAATGGAAAGCGCCGAAATGGCCGCCAACGGTCAAGCGCAGGCACACAAGGCACGCACCGGTCGGCACCGGTAGCGGCAGGAGCCCCGGGCAAGACGGGAGCGAAAAAAAACCGGGATCGTGTCTGCGATCCCGGCCATCAACGGAGGAAGAACTCCTGGCACAGCCCTGGTGAAGCTCGGTATGCCGGCCGCGGTGGCCGGCGAGTATTCCGGTACGGTTTCGGTGCTGTTTCGGTACTGTTTCGGTACTGTTTCGGTGCCGTTCCCGAGCCCTTTCCGAGCCCTTCCTGAAGCCTTGCCTGGCCGGCACCGAATCAGCGGTTATGCGGTACTTCCGGACGGAACGGTTGATGCTGCCGTCCCTTCCGGCAAATCTGTGCGACCCGCGGGCTCAGGCCGCCACGCTGGGAAGATCCTTGTCGATCTGGGCCTGTGCCGCGGCCGCGGCCGCTTCCCGCGAACGGCGGCTCGCGGCTTTCGAGCGCGAGCTGGATGGCGGCAGCCGGCGCAGCGTGCGCAGCGCTTCGAGGTCCTTGATGCCGATCGAGCGCTGGTCAACGCTGATCAGGCCGATTTCATTGAACGCCGACAGCGTGCGGCTGACCGTCTCGAGCGTGAGGCCGAGGTAGCTGCCGATCTCGTGCCGCGTCATCCGCAGGTTGAACAGCTTGCTCGAATAGCCCATTTCCGCGAAGCGCTCCGACAGCGACACCAGGAAACGCGCGACGCGCGCCTCGGCCGACAACGCGCCGAGCATGCTGACCATGGCCTGCTCGCGCACGAGTTCGCGGCTCATCACGCTGTACATCGCATGCTCGAGCTCGACATAGGTGCGGCCGAGTTGCGTGAACTTCTTGAAGGGCAGCAGGATCAGGTCGCAGTTGGACAGCGCGACGGCTTCGGACGCATAGCGGCGAGTGTGGATGCCATCGACGCCGAACAGGTCGCCCTTCATCGGGAAGCTCAGCACCTGCTCGTTGCCGAACTCGTCGATCAGCACGGTCTTCAGGAAACCCGAGTGAACGATGAACAGCGTATCGAAAGGCTGGCCTATCGTGTGGATGCGCTGGCCGGTCTTGAACTGCACGTGCTGGAAAAGGAATTCTTCGTCATTCACCGAAGGTGCGGACGGTATGCGCAGCAGGTCGCACAGTTCCTTCAGGTTCGACCATAGCTTTCCCTGGCGTTGCCAGCCGGCTTCCGCTGCGGCCGCTGGCATCGCGGGCGTCGGCGACTCGTTGTGCAACTCGGTAGTATGGGTGGATGTCATGGTCATCTCCTGTTTTAAAGGCTGGAATGATTCGGCGTCGAATGCCGGCGATGTCTTTCCTTCGTCGTCGGACCGCACCGCATTGGACAGTGGCGGTGGCCAGGACTCTCGCTGGCCGGGGACGGAACATCGCGCTGCCGGATTCGTGCCGATGGATCAGTTGTGCTTCATTGCGCCATGTGGCGCTTGCTGCATGTCACTCTCACTGCGCTTGCTAGTATCTCGGGACGTGTTTTCCAAAGCTATCGGGCCACCCTGAATGCGTCCGGAACACGAACCGAGAATTCTTAAGGCACTTCCTAGCATTTCTCTCTCCTCTTGCTGCGGGCCTGCGCGCGCTCAAGTCAAGGCTTGAACTTGTCCAGCAGTCCCTGTGCCACCGCGTACTGCACCAGCTCGGCGAGCGATGGCGTGCCGAGCTTTTCCAATATGTGCGCCTTGTGCGTGCTGACGGTCTTGACCGACAGGTGCAGCACTTCGGCGATGTCCGTGACGGACTTGCCGGTCACGAGCATGTTGAAGACTTCAAACTCGCGATTGGTCAGCGACTTGTGCGGCAAGTCGTCGCGTGTCGGCATTGCATCCATCGCCAGCTGCTCGGCGACTTCCATGCTGATGTACGGACGGCCGGACTTCACCTTGCGTATCGCATTGACCAGATCGGTGCCCGCGCTCTCCTTCGTGATGTAGCCGTGCGCGCCAAGGCGGATGGCGCGGGCGGCGTACTGGTCTTCGTCATGCATCGTCAGCACCAGCAATGCAATTTCCGGAGCTTCCTGCTTGAGCTGCTTGATCAGGTCCATCCCGCTCCTTCCCGGCATCGACAGATCCATCACCAGCACATCGAATCCGCCCTTGCGCACCTGGGCCAGAACTTCAAATCCGTCGGTCGCCTCGCCGCACACCTCGATGTCTTCCGCCTTGCTCAGGATGTACTTCAATCCCTCCCGCATCAGCGCATGGTCATCTGCCAGTACTACCCGGATCATTCGCCTTGCCCCGGAACGCCAGCGGCCCGGAACATCACCCCCGACCGCTCAGACATCGCGACCGCTCCCGTGTGGCTGCATGAACCAGATCAATCTTGAGATTATCACGATTTCCCCTTAGTAACAAAATAACAACATTTTCGGTAAATGTATCAGCTTTTCACCAAGTGACCTATATGATTTGGATCAAATTTGGAGCCCGGCACCGAAATTTGTGTTTGCAGAAATGGTTTTATTTCTTGGAGTTAATAAAACCATTTCCCGTAATTAACTAAATCATTTCCGCAGGGAAGATTTACGGAAATCAATCTGAATGATCGATGATCGAAACCGGCTGTTAGACTGTGCGTTTTGAAAACAAGCCGGGCATTCGAGCCGACGCAGACCATGGAAATCAAGCCGGGAGAGATAGGGCACATCATTCAGCTGGCGATTGCGCCGGTGTTCCTGCTGACGGGCGTGGGCACCAACATGCTGGTGCTGACCAACCGGCTGGCGCGCATCATCGACCGCACGCGGCTGCTCGAAGAGAATCTTGATGCCGGCCACGGCCGCGAGAACGGACGCGATGCGGTCTTCCGCGCGGAACTGGATGTGCTGTTCCGGCGCGCGCGCAAGATCAACCGCGCGATCTTCCTGTCGACCAGCTGCGCGTTGCTGATCTGCATGGTAGTCGCGGCGCTGTTCGTGGCGGATGCGCTCAACCTCCGGATGGCGTCGATGATCGCCGGCATGTTCGTGCTGGCAATGATTGCGCTGACCGGCAGTTTCGTTTACCTGCTCAGGGAAGTGCTGCAGGCGACCAGTTTCATGAATGACCAGCAGCAGCGGTACCGCGACGAACGGGATACGCAGGCCTGACGCCGCAGGCCGGCACAGGGCAGCTTGCGGCAGCCGCCACGCGGCGGGCTGCCGGCAGGGGCAGGGACAGGATCAGGCGCGGGGACAGGATCAGGCCGAGGCGACCAGGTCGCAACTGGCCCGGAACAGCGGATGCGCGGCGTCGCCGAAGGCATCGCAGATCGTCAGGTGGTTCACGCCCTGCAGCGGCACCTCGTGGCGGAAGCCGTCTTTCCAGGCCGACGCGATCAGCCCGGTCTGCCGCTTGAATTCATCCGACTCGAGGTCGCCGACCGAGGTGATGAAAGGCGCAGCATGCGATTGCGGCATGCGCGCCGGCGACAGCTTCAGTGCGCGGTCGGCATCGAGCTTCAGGTCGACGTTCACGAAATCGGCATGGCAGACCGGATCGAGGTCATACAGCCCCGACATCAGCACACCCGCCTTCACGAGGTCGGCCGGCAGGTCCGGCGCATGCGCGGGCCATTGCGCGGCCAGCATCATCGCCGCGAGATGGCCGCCGGCCGAGTGCCCGGCGACGACGATGCGGTCACGGTCGAATTCCAGCGCGTCGGCATGGCGGTACAGCCACGCGAATGCGCGTATTTGCTGCAGCGTGATCTCTTCCACCGAAGCTTCCGGCGCCAGCGTGTAGTTGGTCAGCGCAACGTTGAAGCCGGCCTGCCGGTAAGCCGGGACGATGAAGGTGAAATCCGACTTGTCGAGCGAGCGCCACCAGCCGCCATGGATGAACACCAGCAGCGGAGCGCCGGCGCGTCGAGCCGGATAGAAATCCAGCCGCTCCTTGGCTGCGCTGCCGAACGGCAGGTCGAGCAGGCCCGCATGCGTGCGCCGCACCAGCGCCGAATCCTTTTGCCAGCGGGTGAAGATCTGCGGATGGTCGGGAATGCCTGCGCGCGCGTTGTACTGCTCCGTGTAGTAGTCGCTCGGGGATTGCCGGCCATTGGCCGGTTGGCGGTTCGGGCTGCGCATGCGCGGGTTCCTCGCTTGTGGATTGTTATGGCTTGCGGTGCGCGACAGTGTAGCCGTTCGCAACGCATGGCGATAGCCGCGTTCGACGGAGCAGGACATCCGCCGTTCGATTGACGCCCTGTCATCGCTTCGCCTACACTGCCGGGGTTTTGGTGCCCGCCCGTCGGTCTCGACGGGCAGTTAAACGGGAAACACGAAGCTTCGCCGACCCTTGGGTCGCAGGCCAACGTGTGCTGCCCCCGCAACGGTAAGCAAGCGCATGGCTCCGGTCATGCTGTCCGCCCCAATCGCCACTGTGCCTGCGGCATGGGAAGGCGCGGCGGATACGCTTGTCAGCCCGGATACCGGCCAGACAGGTGGGAGAGGCGAACGGGGTGGATTCGCCGGTCATCCGGCACGGGCACGCTCGCCCGGTCCTTATCGGTTCGCGCTCCTTTTCGAATTTCGCCTGCGGGGAAGCTGGCGGAAGAATCATTACCCTGAAACCCATGTCCCATCGCCTTTATCCGCGTGGCGGCGCGCCCGTGCTGGCCGTCCTGCCCGCATTGCTGTGCTCGGCGTTCGCCGGCGCGCAATCGAATGAACCGTCCAATGAGACTCCGCTGCTGCCGCAAGTGGTCGTCACCGCCAACCGCTACGAGCAGGAACTGCAGTCCATTCCCGCGCAGGTCACCGTGATCACCCGCGAGCAGATGGTGTCCGCGAATGTCAGCACCATCAACGAGGCCGTCAGCCGGATCGGCGGCATTGCCACCCGCACCAGCCTTAACGGCGGCAACGAGCTGACCATCGACCCGATGGGCTTCGGCGACACCGCCGGTTCGAACACGCTGATCCTGATCGACGGCATGCCGGTGCGCGAAGGCGACATGACCGAAGTGCGCCTGTCCGGCATTCCGGTGGAGAGCGTCGAGCGCATCGAGATCCAGCGCAGTTCCGGCGGCGTGCTGTACGGCGGCGGCGCCACCGCCGGCGTGATCAACATCATCACCCGCGCTTCCGGCAGCGACCCGAAGGCGGCGAGCTCGGCCAGCGTGGTGGCGGGCATCGGCTCGTTCGGCACGCGCGAGTACCGTGTCAACGGCCGTTATGTGAAGGACGGACTCGACCTGTCGATCGCCGCGACCGATCGCGACTCCGACGGCTACCGCCGTCATTCGGCCAGCAATGACCGCGGCCTGCTGCTGACCGCCAAATACGCGGCCAGCTTCGCACGCTTCGGCATGAGCCTCGGTTCCGAAGACAATTTCGCGCAGTTGCCCGGTTCGCTGACGATGGAAGAATACCGGGCCGACCGCCGCATGGCGCAGCCCTCGTCGGTGGCCAACAATGCGCGCGCCAACATCGACGCAACCCGCCTGTCGGCGTTCGCCGAGACGGCGCTGGCCGGCATACAGTGGCGCCTCGACGCCAGCACGCGCCGGCGCGACCTCGATGCGGTCGCCGTGATGGGCGGTTACCCGGTGACCATGCAGTATCGCGGCGAAGACCAGTTCGCCGGCCTCAGCGGCCAGCGCGTTGACGAAGTCGCGGTCGGCCGCAATCGCGTGGTGTTCGGGGTCGAGCGTGCCGACTGGTCGCAGCAGCGCCGTTATCCCGGATCGATGCTGGGCACCTACGAGCTGGATTTCACCTCGACCAGCTTCTTTGTGAAGGACGACCTCGACCTCGCGAAGTCCGGCGTGCGCATCACGGCAGGCTATCGCAGCGAGCGCAACGAGCGCTCGCAGCTGGCCGTCAACAGCGGCGACAAGATCGACAATGCGTACACTCGCTCGGCCTGGGAGCTCGGCGCATCGAAGGAGATCGACGTCGACAACACCGTTTATGCGCGCATTGCGACCAGCTACCGCTTCGCCAACATCGACGAATTCACCACCAGCTACACGCCCGACTATGCGGTGGTGCCGCTGCGCCCGCAGACCTCGCGCGACCATGAGATCGGCTGGAAGCATCTGTTCGGTACGCGCGGTCGCATGGACGTGCGCGCCTACCGCAGCGAGCTCGAGAACGAGATTGCGTACAACAACTATGTCGGCTTCGACAGCTGGGGCTTCGTGCAGGGCTCGAACGTCAATCTCGCGCCGACCCGGCGTCAGGGCATCGACCTCGACGTTTCCTACCAGCTGACGCGCCAGTGGCTGCTGGCGTCGTCGCTGTCGCTGCGCGATGCGCGCTTCCGCTCGGGCGAGTTCGAAGGCAAGCGCGTGCCGATGAGTGCGCGCGAAATCGTATCGGTGCGCGCCGAATACGCGGTCGATGACAAGCAGAAGGTCGGCGCGATGGCGCGCTGGACCTCGAGCCAGTTCGTGGCGATGGACTTCGGCAACGAGACCCGCATGCCGGGCTATGCAGTCGCCGACGTGTACTACCTGTTCAAGGCGGGCAAGTTCGACCTGTCGCTGAAGGCGCTGAACGTGTTCGACAAGTCGTACTACTCGTATGCGACGCGCAGCTGGGACCCGAGCAGCAGCTACCAGTACACGGCGGTGTTCCCGGATGCGGGCCGCTCGCTGTGGTTCTCCGCACGCTACCGCTTCTGACGGAGCCTCGCGTGCAAAGCCTGCTGCGACCGATCCTGCTGTTGCTCGCCGCCGCGCTGCTGGCGGTGGTGCTGGCGATCGGTTGCGGCAGTGTCGGCTGCCAGTTCGGCGGCGACGCGGACGATCCGGCGCTGATGCTGCTGCGCACGCAGCGCGCGTCGCTCGCTTTCGCCGTCGGCGCCTTGCTGGCGCTGGCCGGCGCGCTGCTGCAGCTTCTTTTGCGCAATCCGCTGGCCGATCCCTATGTACTCGGCGTGTCGGGCGGTGCTGCGGTCGGCGCAGTGGCGTCGGGCCTGCTGCTGCCGCTGGTTTTGCAGCCGGCCAGCCTGCAGGCCGGCGCACTGGCCGGCGCCTTGCTGGCCATCGCGCTGCTGTTCATGCTTGCGGGCCGCAGCCTGCTGGCGCCGCCGCAGCCGGCAGCCGTGCCGGGCGTGCGCCTGATCCTGACCGGCGTGATGGTATCGACCGGCTTCGGTGCGCTGCTGGCCCTGCTGCTGTCGCTGTCGCCGGACTCGCAGCTGCGCGGCACGATGTTCTGGCTGATGGGCGACCTCGACGCCGACGGCTTCGGGCTGCCGGCCTGGGCCGTATTGCTGGCGGCTGGCGCATGGGCGATCCGCCAGGCGCCGCGCCTGAACGTGCTCGCGCACGGTGATGCCACCGCGCAGTTGCTCGGGCTGCCTGTGGCGCGGCTGCGCACAGCCATTCTTTTTCTGGCGTCGGTGGCGACCGCCGCCGCCGTCGCGCAAGCCGGCGCGATCGGCTTTGTCGGCCTGGTCGTGCCGCATGCGCTGCGGCTGTGGCTGGGCAATGACCAGCGAGTGCTGCTGCCGGCCGCGATGCTGGGCGGCGGCGCGGCGCTGCTGCTGGCCGACCTGCTGGCGCGCGCGCTGCTGGCGCCGGTGCAGCTGCCGGTCGGCGTGGTGACCGCGCTGATCGGCGTGCCGTTGTTTCTGGCCATGCTGGCGAGGTCGCGATGAGGGGGCAGGCGGCGCTGGCGCAGACTGCCGGGCTGGGCCTGCGTGCCGGCCAGCGCATCCTCGTCACGGGACTCGACTGGCAGGTCGGGCGAGGCGAGTTCTGGTGCGTGCTGGGCCGCAACGGCGCCGGCAAGAGCACGCTGCTGCAGGTGCTGGCCGGGTTGCGTCGCCCCGACGACGGTGCAGTGATCGTCGATGGCCGGCGCATCGATGCGATCCCTGCGAACGAGCTGGCGCGGCTGCGCGGGCTGATGCCGCAGCAGTCGGTCGACAGCTTTTCCTTTTCAGTGCGCGAGGCGGTCGCGATCGGGCGCACGCCGTGGCGCATCGGCAGCGCATGGGCGTCGCAGCAGGACGAAGGCTGCGTGCGCGCAGCCCTTGCGCAGGTCGGCATGGAAGGTCGGATCGATGACGACGTCACCACGCTGTCCGGCGGCGAGCGCCAGCGCGTTGCGTTCGCGGCCCTGCTGGCGCAGGAGCCGGCGCTGATGCTGCTCGACGAGCCGACTGCGCATCAGGACGTTGCGCAGCAATTGCTGCTGATGCGCCTGATGCAGCGGCTGTCGGAACGCCATGCGCTGGTGGCGAGCTGCCATGACATCAATCTGGCGGCGCGCTTTGCGACGCATGTGCTGCTGCTGGGGCCGGGCTTTCACCTTGGTGGCCCGGTGCGGGATGTGCTGACGCCCGCGGCGCTGCAGCGCGCTTACGAGTGCCGCTTCGATCGCGAAGGCGGACAGTTCACGGCGCGCTGAGCCCGCAGGCCGGCCTCAGGCCTTCGGCCACAGGATCATCTGCGTGCAGCGGAACAGCGCGATGATCTTGCCGGCGGCGGTCACGGTGGCATCCCAGACCTGCGTCGTGCGACCGCGATGCACCGGCGTCGCTTCGCATTCGAGCCGGCCGTCGCGCGCGGTGCCGAGATGGTTGCTCTTCAATTCGATGGTCGTGAAGCTTTGCGCGCCTTCGGGCAGGTGCATCATGCAGCCGAAGCCGCAGGTGGTATCGGCCAGCATCACGACCGTCGCCGCGTGCAGGTAACCGTTCGGCGCGAGGTGATGCGGCTGCACCTGCAGCGCCGAGCGCAGTCGTCCAGGTTCGGACGACAGCAGCTCGAAGCCGAGATGCGCGGGCAGGGTACCCTGCTGAAGCTTGTGCCATTCGGCGAGTTCTTTCTCGCTCATCGTGTTCTCCGTGGGTTCGTCGTGTTCTTCTGGCGTGCGGCGTCAATCTGCTCGCACAGCCGGGCGGTGGCAGTCAGCATGCGCGGACCCGCGCGGTTCATCACGCTGCCATCGACCCGGAACAGGTTGTCGCTGCGCACGGCGGACAGCTTGCCGAATCCGCGCCAGCGGTCGAATGCGCGCGCATCCTCGTCGCTGACGAAGATCGCCTGCGGATCGGCCTTCAGCACCGCTTCGCGGCTGACGGTCGGCACCAGCGGCGCCAGCGTGCCGAACAGGTTCACGCCACCGCAGAGCCGGATCGCCTCGGACACGATGTGCGCATCGTTCAGCGTCATCAGCGGCGATGGCCAGATCTGGTAGAACACCGTGACCGGCGCACGCGCCGAATAGCGTTCGCGCAGCTTCTGCAGCGCGTCGCGAAACCGTGCCGCGGCGACGCGACCCTCGTCGCTGCCGGCCAGCGTGCCGAGCCGCTCGAGCGAACTGGCGATGTCGTCGAACCTGCGCGGCTCGCTGTCGAACACCGGCAGCCCGAGTGCGCGCAGACGCGCCAGTTGTGCCGGGTTGTTGCCGCTTTTCCAGCCGACGATCAGGTCCGGCTTCAGCGCGATGATGCGCTCGAGGTCGGCACGCATCGCATCGCCGACCGAGGGCAGGCGCGAAGCTTCGGCAGGAAAATTGCTGTAGGCCGAAACGCCGACCACGCGCGCACCGGCGCCGGCGGCAAACAGCAGTTCGGTCGCATGCGGCGCAAGGCTGACGATGCGCATCGCCGGCGCGGCCAGCGTGATGCGGTGGCCGCTGTCATCGACTGCGCTGACGGTGGAAGTCGTGGCCGCCATGGCTGCCGTGGCTGCAGCAGGCAGCAGCGCCGCCGTGATGGCGGCGCGGAACAGGCGCAGCAGGCGCGCGCCGGTCATATTTCGAGGTTGTCGATCAGGCGCGTATTGCCCAGCTTGGCAGCGGCGAGCACGACCAGCGGTTCGCCGGCCTCGAGGTCGGCGCCGGCCGGCGCTTGCAGGTCGGCGCGCTTGCGCACGGCCACGTAGTCGGGCTTCCAGCCGCGCGCGGCCAGCCGCGCCATTGCCTCCTGCCCGAGCTGCTCGACATCGCGCCGGCCCGAGCGGACTGCGTCGGCGACCTGGTTCAGTTCGCGGTACAGCAGCGGCGCCTCGGCGCGCTCGGCTTCCGACAGGTAGCCGTTGCGCGAAGACAGCGCGAGGCCGTCTTCGGCGCGCCAGGTTTCGGCGGCGATGATTTCGGTCGGCAGGGCGAACTGGCGCGCCATGTTCCGGATGATCATCAGCTGCTGGTAATCCTTCTTGCCGAATACGGCCACGCGTGGCTGCACGCACGAAAACAGCTTCATCACGATGGTGGTCACGCCGGTGAAGAAGCCGGGCCGGAATTCGCCTTCGAGCATGTTGCCGAGGCCGCCGGGCGGCTGGATGCGGAATTCCTGCGGTTCCGGATAGATATCCTTTTCGGTCGGCGCAAACAGCACGTAGACGCCTTCCTTTTCCAGCTTTTCAACGTCGCCGGCGAAGGTGCGCGGATATTTGTCGAAATCTTCGTTCGGGCCGAACTGCAGGCGGTTCACGAAAATGGACGCCACCACCGGATCGCCATGCTTGCGTGCCAGCCGCATCAGCGACAGGTGGCCTTCATGCAGGTTGCCCATCGTGGGTACGAACGCGGTGCGCAGCTGGCCGCGCAGGTGGTCACGCAGTTCCGCGATCGAGGAGATGATTTTCATGATGGGATTCTTCGTCTTTGAATGAGCCGGGCTGGCGCCGTTGCCGCGCCGGCGGAAAAAGCCTGTGCCGCGTCAGTTCGGCGAGTAGGCCAGCCGCACGTAGATCGGTGCGTAGGCTTCGGCCTGGGTGATCTCGATCAGGGTTTCCTTCGCCAGCTCGAGCATGGCGATGAAGTTCACCACCACCACGGGCACGCCGCGCGAGGTGTCGAACAGGTCCTGGAACTCGACGAACTTCGCGCTCTGCAGGCGGCGCAGGATGCCCGTCATGTGCTCGCGCACCGACAATTCCTCGCGCGTGATCGTGTGCTTCGCGGTCAGCTTCGCGCGCCGCAGCAGGTCGTTCCAGGCGGCCTGCAGGTCGGCGATGTTCACGTCCGGGAAGCGGGTCACCACGGTCTGGTCGACGTAGACCTGCGTGCGCACGAAATCGCGGCCGACCTGCGGCAGCGTGTCCAGCTCGAACGCAGCCAGCTTGATCTGCTCGTATTCGAGCAGCCGGCGCACCAGCTCGGCGCGCGGATCGACCGGCTCGTCGCTGCCCTCGACCTTCCTGGCCGGCAGCAGCATGCGCGACTTGATCTCGATCAGCATCGCCGCCATCAGCAGGTAATCGGCGGCCAGTTCGAGGTTGCGCTTGCGGATCTGCTCGACATACTCGAGGTACTGGTGCGTGACCGCCGCCATCGGTATGTCGAGGATGTTGAAATTCTGCTTGCGGATCAGGTACAGCAGCAGGTCCAGCGGTCCCTGGAAGGCCTCGAGGAAGACCTCGAGCGCATCCGGCGGGATGTACAGGTCGTTCGGCAGCTTGAACAGCGGCTCGCCGTACAGCTTCGCGAACGCGACGCCGTCGACGACGTCGGGCGTGCTGTCGGTGGCGATGTCGTTGGACAGTTCCACGGTGGGCGGCTTAGTGGTTCTGGTAGACGTAGGCCTTCTGCTTCACGCGCGATTCCTGCGTGCGGCGCATGTCGTCGAGGTCGATCCTGTCCTTGTCCCACAGCCGCGCGCGGCCGGCCTGCTGTTCCGCCTCGAGCTGCGGGTTCTGCTGCTTCATGTCGGCCAGGAAGCGGGTGAAGTCGGACACGTACGCGTTTTGTTTCTTGAAAAGGCTCATGACCCTGGATTCCGGTGTGGGATTGTCTCGGTTGGCGCGTATTTTACCCTCAGCGGATGCGCATGCCCGGCTTTGCGCCCGGCCACGGTTCCAGGATGTACAGGCCCGGATCGGCCTTGTCGTCCTTCGCGGAAGCCGCCAGCACCATGCCCTCGGACACGCCGAATTTCATCTTGCGCGGCGCAAGGTTGGCCACCATCACCGTCAGCTTGCCTTTCAGGTCTTCCGGCTTGTACGCGGACTTGATGCCCGAGAAGACATTGCGCAGCCGGCCTTCGCCGACGTCCAGCGTCAGGCGCAGCAGCTTGTCCGAACCTTCGACATGCTCGCAGTCGACGATCTGCGCGACGCGCAGGTCGATCTTCATGAAGTCGTCGATCTTGATCTCGGCGTCGATCTCCTCGATGTCGGCAGCCGCCACGGCAGCTGCGGCAGGCGCGGCCTCGGCCGGCGGCTCGAACAGCGCATCCAGCATCTTCGGCTCGACGCGCGTCATCAGGTGCGAATACGGCTGCATCGTGTGCTGGTCGGGCAGCGCAACCGCGACGTCGCTCCACTGCAGCGGCGCGACGTTCAGCAGCGCCTCGACCTGCGTGGCCAGCGCCGGCAGCACCGGCTTCAGGTAGATCGTCAGGATGCGGAAAGCTTCCAGCAGGCGCGAGCAGACTTCCTGCAGCTTCGCGCTGTTGGCCGGGTCTTTCGCCAGCTCCCACGGCTTGTTCGCGTCGACGTAGGCATTCACCGCGTCGGCCTGTTCCATCACCTGCCGCAGCGCCTTGCCGTATTCGCGCGCTTCGTACAGCGCGGCGATCTCGGTGCCGGCTGCGCGCAGGCCCGACAGGAAGGCATCATCCGCGCTCGCCCAGCCCATCGCCAGCTTGCCGTCGAACTTCTTCGCGATGAAGCCGGCCGCGCGGCTGGCGATATTGATGTACTTGCCGACCAGGTCGCTGTTGACGCGCGCGACGAAGTCGTCCGGATTGAAGTCCACGTCCTCGACGCGCGCATTCAGCTTGGCCGCGATGTAATAGCGCAGCCACTCCGGGTTCATGCCGATGTCGAGGTAGCGCAGCGGCGAAATGCCGGTGCCGCGAGACTTCGACATCTTTTCGCCGCTGACCGTGATGAAGCCATGCACGTAGATGTTGTTCGGCACCTTCATGCCGGCGAAGTGCAGCATCGCCGGCCAGAACAGCGTGTGGAAATAGGTGATGTCCTTGC
>CAZTIF010000013.1:0-43839 GCA_964613635.1 uncultured Bifidobacterium sp.
TCATCGAGGCGCGTCCCGAAGAGCTGCGCATCTTCCTCGAGGAAGCCGCCGGCGTATCGAAGTACAAGGAACGCCGCCGCGAAACCGAGAACCGCCTGCAGGACACGCGCGAGAACCTGCAGCGCGTCGAGGACATCCTGCGCGAACTGAACGTGAACGTCGAAAAGCTACAGGGACAGGCCGAAGTCGCGCAGAAATTCCACCAGCTGCAGGGCGAGCAGGAAGAGAAGCAGAAGCTGCTGTGGCTCTTGCGCAAGAACGAGGCGATGGCCGAGCAGCAGAAATTTGCGCGTGACATCGAGCGCGCGCAGACCGAGCTGGAAGAGCAGACCGCCAAGCTGCGCCATGTCGAGACCGAGCTGGAGCACCTGCGGCAGGAGCACTATGCCGCCGGCGACCGCATGCATCAGGCGCAGGGCGCGCTGTACCAGACGAATTCCGAGATCGGCAGCCTCGAGGCGCAGATCAAGTTCGTGATCGAGTCGCGCACCCGGCTGCAGACCCAGCTGAACTCGCTGACGGCGCAGCGCGACCAGTGGCAGCGGCAGAGCACGCAATTCCAGGACGAACTCGCGCAGGCCGAGATGGAGCTCGAAGAGCACGGCATGCGTGTCGCCGAATCGCAGCAGACGCTGCAGATGAAGCAGGAAGAGCTGCCGGCGATCGAGGACGCCTGGCGTGCCGCGCAGCTGGCCACCACCGAATCGCGCTCGCGCATCATGCAGGTGCAGCAGCGCATCGAGCTCGAATCCGCGCACCAGCGCAATGCGTCCAACATCCTGTCCGGCCTTGCGCAGCGGCGCGAACGGCTGGCGCAGGAAAAGAACATGCTGGCGCTGCCCGACACCGCGCACCTGACCAACCTGAAGCTGCAGGTCGAGGAAAAGGCGATGCAGCTCGAGAATGCGCAGGCCGACCTGGCCGCCGCGCGCGAGCTGCAGCCGCGGCTGGAGCAGGAGCGCCGTGACGCGCAGCAGGCCGTCAACAGCGAGACCGCGAACCATGCGCAGCTGGAAGCGCGCCTTGCTGCACTGCGGCAGCTGCAGGAAAGCGTGCAGACCGAGGGCAAGGTCGCGCCGTGGCTGAACAAGCATGAGCTGGGCAAGCTGCCGCGGCTGTGGCAGAAGCTGTCGATCGAGCAGGGCTGGGAGACGGCGCTGGAAGCGGTGCTGCGCGAGCGCACCGGCGCGCTCGAGATGTCCAACCTCGACTGGGCGAAGGCCTTCTTCAGCGATGCGCCGCCGGCCAAGCTGTCGCTGTACACGCTGTCCGGCACGACCGCGCCGGCCGAAGCAGCGCCGGCCGGCCTGAAGCCGCTGCTGGCGTTGATGAAGGTCGACGATCCGGGCCTGCGCGCACTGATGCAGGACTGGCTGCAGGGCGTGTTCGTGGCCGACGATGCGGCCGCGGCGCTGGCCGACCGCGCCAAGCTGCCGGTCGGCGCGACGCTGGTGACCCGCGAAGGCCACCTGATCGGCAAGCTGTCGGTGCGCTTCTATGCGTCCGACTCCGAGCAGGACGGCATGCTGGCGCGCCAGCAGGAAATCGACAACCTCACGCGGCAGGTGCGCGCGCAGCAGATGCTGGCCGACGAAGCGCGGCAGCGCTCGGTGCGCGCCGACGCCGCGCTGACGCAGGGCACGCAGCGGTTGGAGCAGCTGACGCAGCAGGTGTCAGGCATCCAGCAGACCCTGCACAGCCTGCAGATCGACCTGCTGAAGCTGACCGAGGCGGTCGAGCGATTCAGCCAGCGCAGCACGCAGATCGAAAACGACCTCGGCGAGATCGGCGCACAGGAAGCCGAGCAGCAGCAGGTGCAGGCCGAGGCCGAGCAGGCGCTGGAACAGCTCGACATCGAGCTGGGCCAGGTGCAGGAGGCGCACGAGGACGGCCAGACCGCCTACCTCGAACGCGAAGCCGCGCTGAATCGCGCGCGCGAGCAGTTGCGCGAGCTGGAGCTGTCCGCGCAGCAGGCCGAATTCGCACAGCGCTCTCACGAGAACCGCATCGAAGAACTCAAGCGCAGCATTACGACGGCGCTGGAGCAGTCGGCGCAGCTGTTTGCGAGCATGGAGCAGGGCACGCTGGAGCTTGAGCAGCTGGACGACCAGGCGGCGCAGGCCGGCCTGCAGTCGCTGCTGGAGCGCCGCAGCGAGCAGGAACTGGTGCTGGCGAATGCGCGCCACGAGCTAGACCAGCTGACACAGCGGATGCGCCAGCACGATGAATCGAAGATGGCGGCCGAGCGCGGCCTGCAGCCGATCCGTGACCGCATCGTCGAGCTGCAGCTGAAGGAACAGGCGGCGCGCCTGAATCAGGAACAGTACGCGGAAGCACTGGCGAACACGCAGGCCGACGAGGCTGCGCTGGCGGAGAAGCTGTCAGACGACCTGCGGCCGTCCTACCTGCAGGGCGAGGTCACGCGACTGACGAATGCGATCAGTGCGCTTGGCCCGGTGAACCTGGCGGCGCTGGACGAACTGACGCAGGCCTCGGAGCGGAAGAACTTCCTCGATGCGCAGAACGCCGACCTGACCGAGGCGATCACGACGCTGGAAGACGCGATCCACAAGATCGACCTGGAAACCCGCGACCTGCTGAAGGACACCTTCGACAAGGTGAACCATCATTTCGGCGAGCTGTTCCCGGTGCTGTTCGGCGGCGGCAATGCGAAGCTGGTGATGACGGGCGAGGAGATCCTCGATTCCGGCGTGCAGGTGATGGCGCAGCCGCCCGGCAAGAAGAATGCGACGATCCACCTGCTGTCCGGTGGCGAGAAGGCGCTGACCGCGACTGCGCTGGTGTTCTCGATCTTCCAGCTGAACCCGGCGCCGTTCTGCCTGCTCGACGAGGTCGATGCGCCGCTGGACGACGCCAACACCGAGCGCTTCTGCAATATGGTGAAGAAGATGTCGGCCTACACGCAGTTCCTTTTCATCTCGCACAACAAGATCGCGATGGAAATGGCGCAGCAGCTGATCGGCGTGACGATGCAGGAACAGGGTGTGTCGCGCATCGTCGCGGTGGACATGGAGTCGGCGGCCAACCTGGCGACGCAGCAGCAGGCTGCCTGACGCGCCGGGCTGGCCCGGAGATCCGTTTCCGCGTTAGTCGTAACGCAGCGCGTAACGGGCCAGTGCGGCGCGCTTCTGGTAGTAGGCCTCGTTGTCCTCGGCCTCGCGGGCGCGCGCATGTTCGACGGCCGCGCAGATCATGTAATGTTCCTCTGCGCGGCGGTACCACCAGTGCCGCAGCCGGCGCAGCACGGGGCGCACCGACAGCATGGTCAGCGTGGAGAGCTTGATTTCGGATGGATTCGACATGGTTTTCTCCTCGTCTATGGATCGAATTTTTTATTATCGTAATGACAAAGATTTTGCGAAGATTGATTATCGTCAACTTTAAAGTTTGGCAATGTCGAATCCACTTGCCTGTTGCGGTCACCTTCCCGCACAGTGAAAAAAAGGCAAACCTCGGCTGAGCTTCGTTAAAATCTTTCTTTATTGAACATTTCTAGTCAGAAAGAGCATTGAATGACTGAGTTCCATGCCAGCCTGGTAGCGATCGGCGCGGTGGTCGTGGTGGGTGTCATTTCCTACAACAAATGGCAGGAATGGCGCGCGAAGAAGTCGGTCGACCAGGCGTTTTCGCCGATGGAGGACGACGTGCTGATGCGTGACGGGCAGCCGGTGCCGCGGCAGGAACCGGTGCTGACGCCTTTCGAAGGCCCGGACCTGATCCACGAAGGCGACGCTGTGCAGGCGTCGCCGCATGTGTCGTCGCCGATGTCGTCGCACCTGCCGCCGCATGAAGCACTGACCGCAGCATCCGACCAGGCGGTGGATGACGACGCCTTGCCTGACGCGGAACAAGCGCCGGCGCCGGCTGCCGCGCAGCGGCCAGGCAGGGGCTCGCCGCTCGACCCGGCGATCGACCTGGTCATCCCGTTCATGCTGGACATGCCGCTGCGCGGCGACAAGGTCGTGCAGGCCTTCCAGCCGCTTCACCTGGTCGGCAACAAGCCGGTCAGGGTGGTGGGTGAAACGCCTGCAGGCGACTGGGAGTTCGTCTCGGTCGGCGGCGTCTATCGTTCGCTGCAGGTCGGCGTGCAGATGGCCACGCGCAGCGGCGCGCTGACCGAGCTCGAATTCTCCGAGCTGGCGTCGCGACTGGACCAGCTGTCGGACGAACTCGGCGCCAGTCCGGGCTTGCCGGAAATGGGCGCGGCCATCGCCGCGGCGCGTGCGCTGCACCAGCGCGTGCATGAGTTCGACGCGCGCCTGTCGATCAATGTGCGCGCAAATTCCTCCCCGTGGATGGTGTCGACGCTGAAGCCGGCGCTGCAGCGCCAGGGCATGGAGTTGCGGCCGGACGGCCGGCTGGTCATGCCTGACGGCGATGGTGGGCTGCTGTTCTCCGTCAGCGTCGCGGCCGATCCGGCGGAGGAGACGACGCGCCAGATCACGCTGCTGTTACCGGTGGCGCTGGTGGCGCCAGAGCGCGAAGGCTTCCGGGCGATGACGGCATTTGCGAAGACGATCTCCACCCGCCTGTCCGGCACGGTCGTCGATGACGAGGGGCAGCCCCTGCCGGAGTCGGTGCTGACGGCCATCGGGCAGGAGGTCGACGAGTTCTACCGTGAGATGGAGCGGGCCGGCATTCCGGCGGGTTCGCCGCTCGCGCATCGCCTGTTTGCCTGATGGCTCGGCAAGACCTGTTCGGCGCATCCGGCGCCGAACCCGGCGTGGAACCCGATCCGCAGGACTGGCGTGCGCGCAGCGCCTGGCTGCGCAACGAACTGAACCGGCACGCGCATGCGTACTACGTGCTCGACAACCCGAGCATTCCCGACGCCGAATACGACCAGCTGTTCCGCGAACTGCAGCAGCTGGAAGCGGCGCATCCCGAACTGGTGACGCCGGACTCGCCGACGCAGCGGGTTGGCGGCGCGCCCTTGCCCGAATTCGCGCAGGTACGGCACGACGTGCCGATGCTGTCGATTAACAACGGCTTTTCCGAAGAAGACATCCGCGCGTTCGACCGCCGCGTGCGCGAAGGCCTGGCCGAGCTGCATGACGTCGATTATGCGTGCGAGCTGAAATTCGACGGGCTGGCGATCAACCTGCGCTATGTGGACGGCCTGCTGGTACAGGCCGCCACGCGCGGCGACGGCAGCACCGGCGAGGACGTCACCGCCAACATCCGCACGGTGCGGTCGATACCGCTGCGGCTGCACACCGTCCGTCCGCCGGCCGTGCTCGACGTGCGCGGCGAGGTGCTGATGTTCAAGGCAGACTTCGCGCGGCTGAACCAGCGCCAGCGCGACGCCGACCAGAAGGAATTCGCGAATCCGCGCAATGCAGCCGCCGGCAGCCTGCGGCAGCTCGATCCGCGCGTGACCGCGCAGCGCAGCCTGCGCTTCTTTGCGTACGGCATCGGCCATCTGGACGGCGCCGAACTGCCGGACACGCATGCCGGCCTGCTCGACTGGTACCGCACGCTCGGCATTCCGGTCTGCGCCGAACGCGCGGTGGTGCGCGGCGCCGCCGGCCTGCTTGCGTTCTTTGCCGACATCGGCGCGCGGCGGCCGGCGCTGCCCTATGACATCGATGGCGTGGTCTACAAGCTCAACCGCGTCGCGCAGCAGCGCACGCTCGGCTTCGTGTCGCGTGCGCCGCGCTTCGCGCTGGCGCACAAGTTCCCTGCCGAAGAGGCCACCACCACGGTGCTCGGCATCGACGTGCAGGTCGGCCGCACCGGTGCCGTGACGCCGGTGGCGCGACTGGCGCCGGTATCGGTCGGCGGCGTGACGGTGACGAATGCGACGCTGCACAACGAAGACGAGGTGCGGCGCAAGGACATCCGCATCGGCGACAGCGTGATCGTGCGCCGCGCCGGCGACGTGATTCCCGAGGTCGTCGCCAACGTGCCCGAACGCCGTCCCGCCGACGCGCGCGAATTCCTGATGCCGACCGCCTGCCCGGTGTGCGGCTCGACCATCGTGCGGCCCGAGGAAGAGGCGGTGGCGCGCTGCTCCGGCGGCTGGATCAAGTGCGCCGCGCAGCGCAAGGGTGGCCTGCTGCACTTCGTGTCGCGCCGCGCGATGGACATCGAAGGCCTCGGCGAGCAGCTGGTCGAGCAGCTGGTCGAGCGCGGACTGGTGACGACGCCGGCCGACTTCTATCGGCTCGGCCTGACCGCGCTGGCCGAGCTGGACCGGATGGCGCAGAAGTCCGCGCAGAACGTGCTCGATGCGCTGGACAAATCGAAATCGACCACGCTGGCGCGCTTCATCTACGCGCTCGGCATCCGCCACGTCGGCGAGTCGACCGCGAAATCGCTGGCAAGGCATTTCGGCCAGCTCGACGCGCTGCTGCAGGCGAACGAGGCGCAGATTCTCGAGGTGGACGACATCGGGCCGGTGGTCGCGAAATCCATCCTCGACTTCCTGTCCGATCCGCTGAACCGCGAACTGATCGAGCAGTTGCGCGCCGCCGGCATCCACTGGGACGAGCACGTGGTCGAGCGCCGCGCGCTGCACCTGGCCGGCAAGACGTTCGTGCTGACCGGCACTCTGCCGACGCTGCGCCGTGACGAGGCGCAAGCAATGATCGAGGCCGCCGGCGGCAAGGTGGCGGGCTCGGTATCGAAGAAGACAAGTTACGTGGTTGCCGGCGAAGAGGCCGGCAGCAAGCTGGCGAAGGCCGAGGAACTCGGCGTCCCGGTGATCGACGAGGCCGCATTGATGAAATTACTGGAGACCCCCGAATGAGCCACCTGATCAAGAAAGCCGTGTTCCCGGTCGCGGGACTGGGCAGTCGCTTCCTGCCGGCGACCAAGGCGCAGCCGAAGGAAATGCTGCCCATCGTCGACAAGCCGCTGATCCAGTATGCGGTGGAAGAAGCCGTCGAGGCCGGCATCACCGAGATGATCTTCATCACCGGCCGCAACAAGCGCGCGATCGAGGACCATTTCGACAAGGCCTACGAGCTCGAGGCCGAGCTCGAGGCGGCCGGCAAGGAAAGGCTGCTGGAGATGGTGCGCGAGGTGATCCCGAAGAACGTGAACTGCATGTACATCCGGCAGCCGCAGGCGCTGGGACTCGGCCATGCGGTGCTGTGCGCGCGGCCCATCGTCGGCAACGATCCTTTCGCGGTGCTGCTGGCCGACGATTTCATGCAGGGCGACCCGGGCGGCCCCGGCGTGATGCGCCAGATGTGCGAGCAGTTCGCGCGCGAGCAGTCCAGCCTGCTCGGCGTGCAGGACGTGCCGCGCGAGCATACCAAGCAGTACGGCATCGTCAGCACCGAGCCTTTCGGCGAGCGGCTGGAGAAGGTCAAGGGCATCGTCGAGAAGCCCGCCCCCGAGGTCGCGCCGTCGACGCTGGCCGTGGTCGGCCGCTATGTGCTGAGCAACCGCGTGTTTTCCTGCCTCGAGAAGATCGGCAAGGGCGCCGGCGGCGAGATCCAGCTGACCGACGGCATCGAGGCGCTGATGCAGTACGAGACCGTGCTGGCCTATCGCTACCATGGCCGCCGCTTCGACTGCGGCTCCAAGCTCGGCTATCTGCAGGCCTCGGTCGAGATCGGGCTGCAGCATCCCGAGACCGGGCCGGCGTTCGCCGCCTGGCTGGCGCAACGCGGCTGAGCGGAGGGCAGCATGGCAGTGCGCGAAATCCTGAAAATGGGCGACCCGCGGCTGTTGCGCGTGGCCGAGCCGGTGCGTGAATTCGATACGCCGGCGCTGCATGCCCTGATCGCCGACATGTTCGACACCATGCATGCGGCCAATGGCGCCGGACTCGCCGCGCCGCAGATCGGCGTCAACCTGCAGCTGGTGATCTTCGGCTTCGGCCAGAACGCCCGCTATCCTGATGCGCCTGCGGTGCCGGAGACCGTTTTGCTCAACCCGGTGCTGGAGCCGCTGTCCGATGATATGGAAGAGGGCTGGGAAGGCTGCCTGTCCGTGCCCGGCCTGCGGGGTTCGGTGCCGCGCCATACCCGCCTGCGCTACAGCGGCGTCGATGCGCTCGGCCAGCCGCTGGTGCGCGAAGTGGACGGCTTCCATGCGCGCGTGGTCCAGCATGAGTGCGATCACCTGATCGGCGTGCTGTATCCGATGCGCGTCCGGGATTTCAGCCGCTTCGGCTTTACCGACGTGCTTTTTCCGGGCATGAGCGCCCCGGCGGACGATTAGGCAAAACTGCAACCTTTTGCGCTTATCGCTTTCTTCGGAAAGAACGCTGTGTTAGCCTTTCTGGAGAAAGGGGGTGGCATGATTGCATATGAGCAAAATCGTGCAGGCCACGCGGAGGCATCGACCGTGCTGGGCAAGGCGGTCATTCGCGCGGCCGACCGGCTGGCCATCTCGCACGCGCTGCTGGCGCGCATCCTCGGCGTCAGCCCGCCAACCATCACCCGTCTTTACAGTGGCGACTACCGCCTCGACCAGCGCCGCAAGGAATGGGAGCTGGCCTTGCTGTTCGTCCGCGTGTTCCGCTCGCTCGACTCGATCGTCGGCGACGAACAGGCTGCGCGCCGCTGGCTGGGCAGCGACAACCGCGCGCTGGGTACCCGCCCGCTCGATCTGCTTCCTCAGGCTGAAGGTCTGGTCCGTGTCGTTCACTACCTGGACGCCTCCCGCGGTCTCGTCTGAGGCGCGCCCGTGGCGGGCGGTCGCCTGGCGGATCGTCGAGTCGCAGCATATCGCCGCGACGATGAAGCTGGTCGACTCGCGCGACGAACAGGACGTGCTGGAATCGCTGCTCGAGTCCAGCAAGCCGCCGCTGGGCTCCCGTCTGACCGGGCTGGATTACCTGCTGGCGACGCCTTTCCGCTACAGCCCCCTGCGCCGCGGATCACGCTTTCGCGATGTCACCGATCCCGGGGTGTTCTATGGCGCCGGTTCGATACAGACCGCCGGCGCCGAACTCGGATACTGGCGCTGGCGCTTCCTGATGGATGCGCCCGAGCTCGAACGGATCGATCCGGTGGCGCATACCGTCTTCAGCGCGGAGATGGGCACGAATGCAATCGACCTGCGGCTGGCCCCGTTCGACCGTGATCGCGCCGTCTGGCGGCACCGCAGCGACTACGCGGCCACGCAGGCCTTCGCGCGGGTGGCGCGCGATGCGGGCGTCGGCGGCATCGTCTACCAGTCGGTGCGCGATCCCGAGCCCGGCTGGTGCGTCGCGCTGCTGGATCCGGCCGGCTTCGCGCAGGCCCGCCCGGGCGCCGGCATGCAGACCTGGTACCTTGCGGTATCGCGGCGCGCAGTCACCTGGCGGCGCGAGGCGGAGTCCATGACCTTCTCGGTGGTTCACTGGGAAGCGGCCTGACCGGCGCGATCCCGCCTGTGCGTCAGAAGCGCTCGTCCTCGCGCAGGTAGCGCCACTGTCCCACCGGCAGGTTGCCGAGCTTCAGCTGGCCGATGCGCACTCGCTTCAAGCCGATCACCGTCAGCCCGACCAGTTCGCACATGCGCCGGATCTGGCGCTTCTTTCCTTCTCGCAGCACGAAGCGCAGCTGATCGTCGTTCTGCCAGCTGACCTTCGCCGGCTTCAGCGGCTGGCCATCGAGCGACAGCCCGTGATTCAACCGCTTCAGGTCGGCCTCCGGCAGGCGGCCGGGCTTCAGGTATTTCACCCGCACCAGGTATTCCTTTTCGATGCGGCTGTCCTCGCCGATCAGCTGCTTGGCGATCCGGCCATCCTGCGTCAGCACCAGCAGGCCGACCGAGTCGATGTCGAGCCGTCCGGCCGGCACCAGGCTCTTCAGCTGCGCGGCGGAGAACTGGATCGGCGTATCGTCTTCGGGCCAGCGGTTTTCCGGACGCACCAGCGTCGATGCGGGCTTGTAGCCGTCCTCGGCCTGGCCGCTGACGAAGCCCATCGGCTTGTTCAGCAGCACGGTCACGCGGCGCGCCTGCTCGGCCTGCGCCTGTCGCTCGATACTGATCTTCTGGTGCGGCAGCACCTTGCTGCCGAGCTCGGCGATTACCTTGCCGTCGACTTTCACCCAGCCTTTGGCTATCCATTCGTCCGCCTCGCGGCGCGAGCACAGGCCGAGTTCGGACATGCGTTTGGACAGGCGTACGGGTTCAGTCATGGTTTTTTGTTCCGAATAAAAAAGGCGGCAGCGCGGCGGCTGCCCTGTCGTTCTTCAAATGCGCTTCAAATGCGCAGCGCGTCGAGCAGTTCGGACTCGAGCGCAATCTGCGTGCGCGCGTTGGCCAGCGTCGGGCCGTCGACCAGGAACACGTCCTCGACGCGCTCGCCGAGCGTCGTGATCTTCGCGGTGTGCAGGTTGACCTTGTAGCGCGCCAGCACGCTGGCGATCGAGTAGAGCAGGCCGGTGCGGTCGCTGGCAGAGATCTGCAGCAGGTGGTACTGGCCGCGCTCGTCCGGCTGCAGGTGCACCGTCGGCGTCATCGGGAAGCTGCGCGACATGCGCGACAGCCGCGGCTTCAGCGGCGCCGGCAACTCTTCGTTGGTCTCCAGCCAGCGGGCCAGGTCATGCTCGATCAGCGTGATCAGCTCGCGGTAGTTGTCGGCGAAGGTCGGCTCGCTGACCAGGAAGGTGTCGAGCGCATAGCCGTGCCGCGTGGTCTGCACCTTGGCATCGAGGATGCTGAAGTTCTTGCGGTCGAAGTAGCTGCAGATGCGCGCGAACAGGTCAGGGCGATCGCGCAGGTAGACCGCCACCTGCATGCCTTCGCCGATCGGGCCAAGGCGGCAGCGCACAACGACGCGCTGGCTGTCGACATGCTCGGCCAGCACGCGCGTCTGCCATGCAATCTCGGATGCGTCATGGCGCAGGAAATAGCCGACGTCGAGGTTCTTCCACAGCGGCTCGTGCACGTTGGCCGGCAGGCCGAACAGGCGCAGCGTCGCCATCGCCTCCTGCTGCCGGTTCTTCAGCTCGCGATCGGCCGACGGCGCCTCGCCGCCGAGCACGCGCAGACTCATCCGGTACAGGTCTTCCAGCAGCTTGCCCTTCCACGCGTTCCAGACCTTCGGGCTGGTGCCGCGGATGTCGGCGACGGTCAGCAGGTAGAGCGCGGTCAGGCGGCGTTCGTTCTTCACGGTATCGACGAAGGCGCGCACGACATCCGGGTCGGACAGGTCCTGCTTCTGCGCGACCTGCGACATCAGCAGGTGCTGCTCGACGAGGAAGACGATGAACTCGGTGTCTTCCTTCGACAGCCCGTGCTCGCGGCAGAAGCGGCGCGCGTCGGCCTTGCCAAGTACCGAATGATCACCGCCGCGTCCCTTCGCGATGTCGTGGAACAGCGCGGCGATGTAGATCAGCCAGGGCTTGGGGAAGTTGGCGATCAGCTGGCTGCAGAACGGGTACTCGTGCGAGTGCTCGGGGATCGCGAAGCGGCGCACGTTGCGCACCACCATCAGGATGTGCTGGTCGACCGTGTAGACATGGAACAGGTCATGCTGCATCTGCCCGATGATGCGGCGGAAGTTCGGCAGGTAGCGCCCGAGGATGGACAGCTGGTTCATCGAGCGCAGCGCGCGCGTGACGCCGTTGGGCTCCTGCAGGATCTGCAGGAACAGCGCACGGTTTTCGGGATGGCGGCGGAACGCCGCATCGATGCGGAAGCGCGCATGCCAGAGCGCGCGCTGCGTGCGCGCGGTCATGCCCTTGAGTTCGCGGTGGCGCTGCAGCAGCAGGAAAATCTCCAGCATCGCCGACGGTACCTGATCGAACAGGTCGTCGGAGACGATGTCGATCAGGCCATTCACCTCGGTGAAGCGCTCGTTCAGCGGGCGCGACACGCCGGCCTGCGGGAACAGGTGGGCCTCGATGTTCTGCAGCAGGATGGAGTTGAGCTGGGTGACGGCCTTGGCCGCCCAGTAGTAGCGCTGCATCAGCACTTCGCTGGCGCGCCGCTCGGCGGTGGTCTCGAAGCCGAACGACTCGGCGATCTGTCCCTGCAGGTCGAACACCAGCCTGTCCTCGCGGCGGCGCGCCAGCAGGTGCAGGCGGATGCGAATTTCCTTGAACGCGCGCTCCTTCTGCGCGATCTGGCGCGCTTCGGTCGCCGTGATCATGTTGCTGGCTGCCAGTTCGCGCCAGGAATTGCCGAGGCCGGCGGCGCGGGCCACCCACAGGATCACCTGCAGGTCGCGCAGCCCGCCCGGGCTTTCCTTGCAGTTGGGCTCCAGGCTGTACGGCGTATTCTCGTACTTCACATGGCGCTGGCGCAGCTCGAGCACCTTGTCCTGGAAGAATGCGCGCGGATCCATCGCCTGCGCGAAGCGCTGCTGCAGCTGCTCGAACAGGCCGCGATTGCCGGTGATGAGCCGCGCCTCGACCAGACTGGTCTGCACGGTGATGTCGGTGGCGGATTCGCTCAGGCATTCATCGACGGTGCGTATGCTGTGGCCGATCTCGAGGCCGAGGTCCCACAGCATCTGCACCAGTTCCTCCAGCTTCCCGACGAGCGCGCTGTCCGGCGCCTGCGGCAGCAGGATCAGCAGGTCGATATCGGAGCAGGGGAAGAGTTCGCCGCGGCCATAGCCGCCGACGGCGACCAGCGCCGTGTCGTCCGGCATTGCGAAGCCGCGCCACGCGCGCTCCAGCACCTGGTCGGCGTTCTGGCAGATGCGCCTGAGAAGTCGCTCGGCACGGTGGTCGCGCTCGTAATCGGCGACGATCTCGCGCCGGCCTTCCTTCAGCTGTTCCCTGAGGGATGGACCCAGCGATTCCATGTCACGCTGCGCCGGTTGCGTTGGCTGGCGCCGGCGTCCGGATGATGGCCGGTGGCGGCGGCGAACCGGCCGACACCGTCAGCACCTCGTAGCCGGTCTCGGTGACCAGAACGGTATGCTCCCACTGCGCCGACAGGCTGCGGTCGCGCGTCTTGATGGTCCAGCCGTCGCCCATTTCGCGGATCTCGCGGCGGCCGGCATTGATCATCGGCTCGACCGTGAAGATCATGCCCGGCACCAGTTGCTCCAGCGTGCCGGGGCGGCCGTAGTGCAGCACCTGCGGCTCTTCGTGGAAGACCTTGCCGATGCCGTGCCCGCAGAACTCGCGCACCACCGAAAAGCCGGCCTTCTCGGCGTGCTGCTGTATCACGTGGCCGATATCCCCGAGATGCGCGCCCGGACGAATCTTCGCAATGCCGAGCCACATGCATTCATAGGTGATCTCGCCGAGGCGCCTGGCCAGGATCGACGGTTCGCCGACGTGGAACATCCGGCTGGTATCGCCGTGGTAGCCGTCCTTGATCACCGTGATGTCGATGTTCACCACGTCGCCGTTCTTCAGCAGCTTGTCGCCCGGGATGCCGTGGCAGACCACGTCGTTGACCGAGGTGCAGATCGCCTTCGGATACGGCGTGTAGCCGGGCGGGCAATAATTCAGCGGCGCGGGGATCGTGCCCTGCACATTCACCATGTACTCATGGCACAGCCGGTCGATCTCGCCGGTGGTGATGCCGGCCTTCACGTGCGGCGTGATGAAGTCCAGCACTTCCGATGCCAGGCGGCCGGCGATCCGCATGCCCGCGATGTCGTCCGCGTTCTTGATGGTGATGTTGCCCATGATGGAGAAGTAGGTTCGCGCGTCGCCGGCAAGCCGTTGCGACACTTGTATGAAGAATTGCAAAATTATAGTCGAGGCGGGCGCTGGTCGCCCTGATCGCGGCCGCCCGCCGGGCAGCGTCTGGTCGGGATTGCCTTGGGGTGGGGTGTTCGGGTAGAATCGCGGGTTAGCTTGGATGGCATGCCTGCGGGTAGGCCGGCAAGCTGAACGAAACCGCCCGAATCGGGCAATTTTTAAAATCGCGAGTCCGCGCCTTCAAAGGGTGCCCGCCGGATGATCCGGCCGGGTTACTGGCCGGGCTCCAGACCCAACCCTGGAGATATCATGTCCGTTACCATGCGCGAAATGCTGGAAGCCGGTGTCCATTTCGGTCACCAGACCCGCTTCTGGAACCCGAAGATGTCGCAGTACATTTTCGGCCACCGCAACAAGATTCATATCGTTAACCTGGAAAAGACCATGGTCATGTTCCAGGAAGCGATGAAGTACATCCGCCAGCTGTCGGCCAACCGCGGCACGATCCTGCTGGTCGGCACCAAGCGCCAGGCGCGCGACATCATCGCCGCCGAAGCGCAGCGCGCCGGCGTGCCTTGCGTCGACCAGCGCTGGCTGGGCGGCACGCTGACCAACTTCAAGACCATCAAGACCTCGATCAAGCGCCTGAAGGACATGGAAGCCGCGATCGCCGACGGTTCGGTCGAAAAGATGTCGAAGAAGGAAGCGCTGATGTTCTCGCGCGAACTGGACAAGCTGCAGAAGTCCATCGGCGGCATCAAGGACATGAACGGCGTGCCGGACGCGATCTTCGTGATCGACGTTGGCTACCACAAGGGCGCGATCACCGAGGCTGCGAAGCTGGGCATCCCGGTCGTCGGCGTGGTCGATACCAACCACTCGCCGAACGGCGTCACCTACGTGATTCCGGGTAACGACGACTCGTCGAAGGCCATCGCGCTGTACGCTCGCGGCGTCGCCGACGCGATCCTCGAAGGCCGTGCGAACTCGGTCGCCGACATCGTCGAGGCCGTCAAGGGCGGTGCTGACGAATTCGTCGAGGTCAGCGACCAGGCCTGATTTGCCTGAGCCGACTGTCCCGGGAAGGGACGGAAAATCAGGGGCAACGTGCGTTCGCCCCTTTTTTTCGAGCCTTCGGCGCGCACGCGCGTGCCGGCAGCCCGGAAAAGCATGCATGGATTTTGACTCTGGCCGCCCGCGGGCGGCAACGATTAGGAGATAACGATGGCGGCAATTACTGCAGCAATGGTGGGTGAACTGCGCGCGAAGACCGACGCGCCGATGATGGAGTGCAAGAAGGCGCTGACCGAAGCCGACGGCGACATGGTCAAGGCGGAAGAGATCCTGCGCGTCAAGCTGGGCAGCAAGGCCTCGAAGGCCGCTTCGCGCATCACCGCCGAAGGCGTGGTCGCAGCGCACATTGCCGGCGGCGTGGGCGCGCTGGTCGAGATCAACTGCGAAACCGACTTCGTGTCGAAGAACGATGACTTCCTGAAGTTCTCGAAGGACATCGCCGCGCTGGTCGCCGACAACAACCCGGCCGACGTCGCTGCGCTGTCGGCACTGCCGCTGGACGGCAAGACCGTCGAGGAAATCCGTTCGGCACTGGTCGGCAAGATCGGCGAGAACATGTCGATCCGCCGCTTCCAGCGCTTCGACACCCCGGCCAAGCTGGTGTCCTACCTGCACGGCACCCGTATCGGCGTGATGGTCGAATACGACGGCGCCGACGAACAAGTCGGCAAGGACGTCGCGATGCACATCGCCGCGATGAAGCCGGTCGCGCTGTCGTCGGAGCAGGTGCCGGCCGACCTGATCGAGAAAGAGCGCTCGGTCGCCACCCTGAAGGCGCAGGAATCCGGCAAGCCGGCCGACATCGCCGCCAAGATGGTCGAAGGTTCGGTGCAGAAGTACCTGAAGGAAGTGTCGCTGTTCAACCAGGCTTTCGTGAAGAACGACAAGCAGACCGTCGAGCAGATGCTGAAAGCGGCCAACACCTCGGTGAAGGCGTTCACGATGTTCGTCGTCGGCGAGGGCATCGAGAAGAAGCAGGACGACTTTGCTGCGGAAGTGGCGGCGCAGGTGGCCGCCGCAAAGAAAGCCTGAACAAGCTTTCTTTCAAGAAACGGGCCGCAAGGCCCGTTTTTTTGAGTCTTCGACAGGCACGCGCATTGGCGCGGCCACACGGATTTCACCTGTAAGCAGGTGTGGCCGATAAAGACTCGAATGCGGGCGACCGTTACAATAACGGCCACTCGCAGGTACCAGAATCAACAGCAAAAGCCGGCCAGGCACATCAGGGAGCACAACGCATGACGACACCCGCATACAAGCGCGTCCTTCTGAAACTTTCCGGCGAGGCCCTGATGGGCGACGATGCCTACGGGATCAACCGCGCCACGATCGAGCGCATGGTGGCGGATGTGTCGGAAATCGCCGAACTGGGCGTCGAGGTGGCCATCGTCATCGGCGGCGGCAACATCTTCCGCGGCGTCGCGCCGGGAGCTCAGGGCATGGACCGCGCGACCGCCGACTACATGGGCATGCTGGCCACCGTGATGAACTCGCTCGCGCTGGCCGACGCGATGCGGCAGGCCGGCATGACCGCCCGCGTGATGTCGGCGATCGCGATCGAGCAGGTCGTCGAACCCTACGTCCGCCCGAAGGCGCTGCAATACCTCGAAGAGGGCAAGATCGTGATCTTCGCCGCCGGCACCGGCAATCCCTTCTTCACCACCGACACCGCGGCGGCGCTGCGCGGCGCCGAGATCGGCGCGGAAGTCGTGCTGAAGGCGACCAAGGTCGACGGCATCTACAGCTCCGACCCGAAGAAGGATCCGTCGGCCACGCGCTATTCGACGATCAGCTTCGACGAGGCGATCTCGAAGCGCCTGCAGGTGATGGACGCGACGGCGTTTGCGCTGTGCCGCGACCAGAAGCTGCCGATCCGCGTATTCTCCATCGTCAAACCCGGAGCGCTGAAGAACGTCGTGCTCGGCACGGACGAAGGTACGCTGGTCCACGTTTAAGAACAACATATCCAGGAATTACAGGAGAGCTGCATGACAGTCGCTGACGTCAAGAAAACCACCGAGCAGAAGATGCAGAAGTCGATCGACACGCTGAAGAGCGACCTGTCGAAGGTTCGCACCGGTCGCGCGCACACCGGCATCCTCGACCATGTGATGGTCGACTACTATGGCACCCCGACGCAGATCGCGCAGGTCGCGAACGTGACGCTGCTCGACGCGCGCACGATCGGCGTGCAGCCGTGGGAAAAGAAGATGCTGGGCGCGATTGAAAAGGCGATTCGCGAATCCGATCTCGGCCTGAACCCGTCGAGCGTCGGTGACGTGATCCGCGTGCCGACCCCGGCACTGACCGAAGAGCGCCGCAAGGAGATGGTCAAGCTGGTCAAGACCGAGGGCGAGGACGCGAAGATCGCCGTGCGCAACATCCGTCGCGATGCCAACGAAGGCCTGAAGAAGCTGCTGAAGGACAAGGCGATCTCCGAAGACGACGAGCGCCGCGCACAGGACGACGTGCAGAAGCTGACCGACAAGTTCGTCGCCGAGATCGACAAGCTGGTGGTCGACAAGGAGAAGGAAGTGATGACCGTGTAAGCGGTCCGGCGGGCCTGCGGCCCGTCTGCCTGTCCTTCCTTCCTGCGGGCGTCCATGATGAGCCAACCGAGTTCCACCCAACAGATTCCCGATACCTCGCCGGTGCCCGCCCATGTGGCGATCATCATGGATGGCAATGGCCGCTGGGCGACGTCGCGCTACCTGCCGCGCGTCGCCGGACATGCGAGGGGGCTGGACGCGGTGCGGCGGGTGGTGCGCGCCTGCGCCGAGCGCGGCGTTGGCTACCTGACGCTGTTCGCCTTCAGTTCCGAAAACTGGCGCCGTCCGCCGGACGAGGTGTCGATGCTGATGAGGCTGTTCTCGAATGCGCTCGAGCGCGAGGTCGGCAGGATGCATGCGAACGGCATCCGCGTGAAGATCGTCGGTGACCTCACACGCTTCGATGCGCGGCTGCGCGAACAGATCCGCGAGGCCGAGGAAAAGACCGCCGGCAACCGGCGACTGACGCTGACCATCTGCGCGAATTACGGCGGTCGCTGGGATCTGCTGCAGGCTGTCAACCGTATGCTCGCGGAACGTCCCGGCATCGAAGGCTACACCGAGGATGACCTCGCGCCTTACCTGTCGATGGCGTACGCACCCGAGCCGGACCTGTTCATTCGCACCGGCGGCGAGCAGCGCATTTCCAATTTCCTGTTGTGGCAGCTCGCGTATACCGAGCTGTACTTCACCGATATCTACTGGCCGGACTTCAATGCCGCCGCGCTCGACGATGCGATTGCGTCGTACCAGGGGCGCGAGCGCCGCTTCGGCCGCACCAGCGCGCAGCTGGTCGAAGTAAGAAAGGCTTCCTGATGCTGAAACAACGTGTGATCACGGCCGTCGTCCTGCTGGCGCTGCTGGCCGTGGTGCTCGGCTCCGGCTCGTTGCTGGCGTTCCACCTGACCCTGGCCGTCTTCTTCGGCGCCGCCTGCTGGGAGGCGCTGCGCCTGTTCGGCGTGCGCCGCGCGGTGCCGCTCGCGTTGTTGGCGGCCTTGCTGCTGCCGTGGCTGGCCGATCGTGCGCCGGCCGAGTGGGTGCCGCTGGCCGCGCTGTGCGTGCTGCTGTGGGCGCTGCGATTCGCGCCTGCGCTGAAGGTCGGCCTGCCGCCGACGGGCGGCGCGCGCGGTTCGCTGTTCACCGCGATCTACCTGCTGGCGCTGTTCGGCTGCTTCATTTCGATCGCCGCGCTGTGGCAGCGTTCGGTGATGTTCATGGTGTCGGCGATGGCGATCGTTTGGGTGGCCGACATCGGCGCATATTTCGCCGGTCGCGCCTTCGGCCGTCGCAAACTCGCGCCCTCCATTTCGCCGGGCAAGTCCTGGGAGGGCGTGGTCGGCGGCGTGCTCGCGGCGCTGGCGCTGGGCGCTGCCGCTGCGCTGACGCCGGCGCTGGCCGACAGCTTCCAGGCGCAGCTGCTGGCCCGCTACGGCTGGCCGCTGTGGGTCGTGATGACCGGCGTGCTGGTGGCTGCCAGCGTCGTCGGCGACCTGTTCGAATCGATGATGAAGCGCCGCGCCGGCATCAAGGACAGCAGCACGCTGCTGCCTGGCCACGGCGGCGTGCTCGACCGCATCGATGCGCTGATTCCCACGATGCCGCTGGCCTTCCTGCTGTCCTCGCAGATGGCGCCGGCCTTCCGTTAAACTCCCCGCATGCAATTCATTACCCTTCTCGGCGCCACCGGCTCGATCGGCGCTTCCACGCTGGACGTGGTCGCGCGCCATCCCGACCTTTACCGCATCCACGCACTGACCGGACACACGCGGGTCGATGAACTCGCGGCGCTGTGCGTGCGCTTCCGTCCGCGGGTCGCGGTTGTCGGCGACGCGGACGCGGCGTCACGGCTGTCGGCGCTGCTGCGCGCGCAGGGCCTCGACACCGAAGTCGGCTGGGGCGAGGACGCGCTGTGCGCGGTCGCCAGCGCCCCCGAATGCACCACCGTGATGGCGGCCATCGTCGGCGCGGCCGGGCTCAAGCCCACGCTCGCCGCCGCGCAGGCCGGCAAGAAGGTGCTGCTGGCGAACAAGGAGGCGCTGGTCATCTCCGGCCAGCTGTTCATGGACGCGATCGCCGCGAGCGGCGCGACGCTGCTGCCGATCGACAGCGAGCACAATGCGATCTTCCAGTGCCTGCCGCTGGCCTACCAGCGCCAGCCGCAGCAGCATGGCATCCGCAAGATACTGCTGACGGCGTCCGGCGGTCCCTTCCTCGACCGCGAACTGTCGACGCTGGGCGAGGTCACGCCGGAGCAGGCGGTCGCGCATCCGAACTGGAGCATGGGCCGCAAGATCTCGGTCGATTCGGCGACGATGATGAACAAGGGCCTCGAAGTGATCGAGGCGCACTGGCTGTTCGGCGCCGCGCCCGACCAGATCGAGGTCGTGATCCATCCGCAGAGCGTGATCCATTCGATGGTGGCCTACGCCGACGGTTCGGTACTGGCGCAGCTGGGCAACCCCGACATGCGTACCCCGATCGCCCATGCGCTGGCCTTTCCCGAGCGGATCGAGTCCGGCGTCGCGCCGGTCGATTTCACGCGCATCGCGCAGCTGAACTTCCGCGAACCGGACTACGCGCGCTTTCCCTGCCTGAAGCTGGCGTTCGATGCGCTGCGCGCCGGCGGCAGCGCGGCGACCGTGCTGAACGCTGCCAACGAAGTGGCGGTGGAAGCCTTCCTCGGCCGCATGATCGGCTTTCGCCGCATTCCCGAACTGATCGCGCAAGTGCTCGACGAGGTTCCGGCGCGGGCCGTGGACGGCCTCGACAGCCTGCTCGAGCAGGACCGCATCGCGCGCGACCTCGCCTGGCAGCGGGTCCGCACCTGATTTTCGGAGCTCATCATGGGTTTGCTGCAAACGATATTCGCCTTCGCCGTCGTGATCGGCGTGCTGGTGACGATCCATGAGTTCGGTCACTACCTGGTCGCCCGCTGGTGCGGCGTGAAGGTGCTGCGCTTCTCGGTCGGCATGGGCAAGGTGATCTGGTCGCGCCGCATCGGCCCGGACCGCACCGAGTGGGCGCTGTCGGCGCTGCCCTTGGGCGGCTACGTGAAGATGCTCGACAAGCGCGACGAAGACGCCGGGCCGATCGCGCCCGAGGATGCGCCGCGCGAGTTCACCTCGCAGCCGGTGGGCAAGCGCATCGCCATCGTCGCTGCCGGCCCAATCGCGAATTTCCTGCTGGCGATCGCGATCTTTGCCGGGCTCTACCTGCATGGCCTGCCCGAGCCGGTGGCCCGGGTCGCGGTGGCGCAGGGCAGCGTCGCCGCCGCCGCCGGCCTGAAAAATGGCGACCTCGTCACCACGGTGAACGGCGAGCCGGTCGAGTCCTGGGGCGAGATGCGCTGGGCGCTGCTGCAGGCCGCGCTGCGTCAGCAAGCGGCCACGCTGATGCTGCAGCGCCCGCAGGCTTCCGGTTCGAATCAACTCGTCGAGGCGCGGCTGGGCATGGATGCGATCGCCGCCGAAGACCTCGACAATGAACTGTTCGACCGGCTCGGCCTCGACCTCGCGAAACCGCCGGCGCTGCTTGGCGAGATCCCGCCTGGCGGCCCGGCAGCGCTGGCAGGATTGCGGCCCGGCGACCTGATCCTGAAGGCCGATGGCGTGGCGACCCCGGATGCCGCCAGCTTCGTCGAGCGCATGCAGGCCGCGCCCGGGCGCGAAGTGCTGCTCGAAGGCGTGCGCGGCGGCCAGCCTTTCGCCGTGGCGGTGACGCCGCGGGCCGAGCAGGTTGGCGACAGGACGGTGGGACGCATACGCGCACAGGTGGACTTGTCGAGCGCGACCGTGATGATCTCGTCCGGCCCGGCCGAAGCGCTCAGTCGCGCGGTGCGCCGCACCTGGGACACCAGCGCAATGACGGTCAGGATGCTGGGCAAGCTGCTGACCGGACAGGCATCGCTGAAGAACATCACCGGACCGATCACGATCGCCGATTACGCCGGTCAGACCGCGCGCGTCGGCTGGATCAGTTTTTTGTCGTTCATGGCGTTCATCAGCATCAGCCTCGGCGTGATGAACCTGCTGCCGATTCCCGTTCTGGATGGGGGGCATTTGTTGTATTATGCGCTGGAACTTTTTTCCGGGCGGCCAGTGCCTGAACGCATCGGCGGGATCTTGCAGCGCGCCGGACTGGGGGTGCTGCTGGTCCTGATGGCGGTGGCGATGTTCAATGACATCGCGCGCCTGATCGGCTAGCCGGCGCGGGGCCCGACCAACCAGAATAATTCTTGATGAAATCAGACCTCAAGCGCAAAGCGCTGCCTTTCCTTCCTCGCCTGATTGCTGCCGCTGTCTTCTCCGCCTTCGCTTCACAAGCGCTGGCGCTCGATCCGTTCACCGTCAAGGACATCCGCGTCGAAGGCATACAGCGGACCGAGGCCGGTACCGTGTTCAGCTACCTGCCGGTGCGCGTCGGCGAGACCTTCACCGAGGAAAAGGCCGCTGCCGCGATCAAGGCCTTGTATGCGACCGGCTTCTTCAAGGACGTGCGCATCGAAGTCGAAGGCGACGTGCTGGTGGTGGCGGTCGAGGAGCGGCCTGCGATCGCCAGCGTCGACTTCACCGGCGTGAAGGAATTCGACAAGGAACAGCTGCGCAAGTCGCTGAAGGAGCTCGGCCTTGGCGAATCGCGCATCCTCGACAAGTCGCTGGTCGACCGCGCCGAACAGGAACTCAAGCGCCAGTACCTGTCGCGCGGCCTGTACGGCGTGCAGATCACCACCACCGTCACGCCGCTGGAGCGCAACCGCGTGAACGTCAGCTTCGTGGTGGAAGAGGGCGAAGTTGCGCGCATCAAGCACATCACCATCATCGGCAACAAGGCATTCAGCGGCGACGAGCTGCGCGACCAGATCAAGCTCAGCACGCCGGGCTGGTTCAGCTGGTACACCAAGGCTGACCAGTACTCGAAGCAGAAACTGGCCGGCGACATCGAAACGCTGCGCTCGTTCTACCTGAACCGCGGCTACCTCGAGATGACGGTGGAATCGACCCAGGTGTCGATCTCGCCGGACAAGAAGAACATCTACATCACGGTCAACATCAACGAAGGCAAGAAGTACACGGTCACCGGCATCAAGCTCGAGGGCGAGATGCTCGGCCGCGAGAAGGAGCTGGCCGAACTCGTCACGCTGAAGGCGGGCGACGCCTACTCGGGCGAGCGGATGAACGAGAGCACGCGCAAGATCGCCGAGCGCATGGGCGTGTTCGGCTATGCGTTCGCCAACGTCAACGCGATGCCGGACATCAAGCGCGAGCGCGGCGAAGTCGCGTTCACGATCTTCGTCGATCCGGGCAAGCGCGTGTACGTCCGCCAGATCAATATCGGCGGCAACGAGCGCACCCGCGACGAGGTGATCCGCCGCGAGTTCCGCCAGCTCGAAAGCTCCTGGTATGACGGTGACAAGATCCGCCTGTCGCGCGACCGCCTCGGCCGCCTGGGCTACTTCACCGATACCAACATCGATACCATCGAGCTGCCCGGCGTGCCCGACCAGGTCGACCTCGATTTGCGCGTCGTCGAGAAGCCGACCGGCGCGATCATGGTCGGCGCCGGTTTCTCCAGCGCGGAAAAGCTGATGCTGACCGGCTCGATCAACCAGGCCAACGCCTTCGGCAGCGGCAACAACGTCGGCATCAACCTCAACACCAGCCGCGTGTACCGCACGATCGCGCTCAGCCATACCAACCCGTACTTCACCGAAGACGGCGTGAGCCGCACGATCGACGTCTACCTGCGCACCTCGCGCCCGCCGATCTACCTGAACAATGTCGACTTCCGCGTGCAGACCACTGGCGGGAGCGTGAACTTCGGCGTGCCCGTGACGGAATTCGACCGCATCTTCCTTGGCGCCGGCGTTGAGCGCACCCGGGTCGAGACCTTCACCAACAGCCCGTGCCGCTACCGCCTGTTCGTCGCGCGCACCAACGGCGACCCGCTCACCGATGACGAGCGCAACTGCGACTTCACCGACTCGACCGCCGGCATCGGCACGGCCACCACGGTGGCGGTGCCGCTGACGGCTGCATGGCAGCGGGACAACCGCGACAGCGCGCTGGTTCCGACCAAGGGCCGTTATCGCCGTGCCAACTTCGAGCTGTCTCCGGCAGGCAGCGCGCGCTATTACCGTGCGACCTACCAGGACCAGTACTTCTGGCCGATCACGAACTCGATCACGCTGGCACTGAACGGCGAAGTCAATTACGGCGCCGGCCTGGGCACCGATCCTTACCCGATCTTCAAGAACTACTATGCCGGCGGCATCGGCTCGGTGCGCGGCTTCGCGGCGGGCTCGCTGAACGTCAACGGCGAACGCTCCGGCAGCACGACGGGTTACCGTTTGCCGATTGGCGGTTCCGCGCGCATCATCGTAAATGCGGAGTTGCAGTTCCCGTTCCCGGGCACCGGTGTCGATCGCAGCCTGCGCTGGTTCACCTACTTCGATGCCGGCCAGGTCTGGAACCCGCAGGATGGCGAAAAAATCAACCTGTCGGACATGCGTTACAGCACGGGTATCGGCCTTTCCTGGATTTCGCCGATCGGCCCGCTGAAACTTTCGCTCGGTTATCCGATGAATGCCAGGCCGGGGGATTACACTCAGCGCTTCCAGTTCCAGCTGGGCACCGGTTTTTGATTCCCGGGTGGCATAATCACCCCAAATTTCCGTCACGGAGAATGATTTTGAAAGCTGTAGTTAAAAATGCAATTTCCTGCCTGGTGGTTGTCCTGATGACGGCCAGCCTGCCGCTGTCAGCCATGGCGCAGGAACTGAAGATCGGTTACGTCAGCACCGAACGCATCTTCCGCGAGGCAGCGCCGGCCAAGGCCGCGACCTCCAAACTCGAGCAGGAGTTCTTGAAGCGGGACAAGGACCTGCAGGACCTCGCAGCCAAATTGAAGCAGGCTGCCGAAAAGCTCGACAAGGACGGGCCGGTGCTGTCGGAGTCCGAGCGCACCAAGCGCCAGCGCGAACTCGCCGAGATGGACAAGGATTTCCAGCGCCGCCAGCGCGAGTTCCGCGAAGACCTGAACCAGCGCCGCAATGAAGAGCTGGCGGTCGTGCTGGAAAAGGCGAACAAGGTGATCAAGCAGCTGGCCGAGTCGGAGAAGTACGACATCGTGTTTCAGGAAGCGGTGTACTTCAGCCCGCGCGTCGACATCACCGACAAAGTGCTGAAGGCACTCAACAGCAAGTAAGACAGGGTCACCGCATGAGCACTCGACTGGGCGACTTGGTCGATAGCCTGGGCGGGGAGCTGATCGGCGATCCCGCCCTGCAGGTCAGCGGCATCGCGCCGCTGGACACTGCCGGGCCGTCCCACATCACATTCCTGTCCAACCCGAAGCTGCGCAGCGCCGCGGCGGCAAGCGGCGCGGGCGCGCTGATCATCTCGCGGGTCGAACACGAAAAGCTCGCCGGTTACGCCGGCGCGCGCATCCTCAGCGACAATCCGTACGCCTATTTTGCGCGCGCGGCCCAGTATTTCGTTGCGCGCAGCGCACGTCCGCCGGTGCCTGGCATCCACCCGATGGCATGCGTCGATCCCGCCGCAAAGATCGCCGCATCCGCAACGATCGGCCCGATGGTGACGGTCGAGGCGGGCGCCGAGATCGGCGAGCACTGCGTGATCGGTGCCGGTTGCTTCATCGGCCACGATGCGCGTGTCGGGGCGTATACGCTGTTTCATCCGAACGTGAGCTTCCTGTCGGACTGTCGGATAGGCGAGCGCGGCGTGGTGCAGTCGGGCGCGGTGATCGGCGGTGACGGCTTCGGCTTCGCGAACGACAAGGGACGCTGGATCAAGATCCCGCAAACCGGCGGCGTACGTATCGGCGACGATGTGGAGATCGGCGCGAACACGACGATTGACCGTGGCGCGCTCGACCATACCGTGATCGATGATGGCGTCAAACTCGACAACCAGATACAGATTGCGCACAACTGCGTGATCGGCGCGCATACCGCGATGGCCGGTTGCGTGGGCGTTGCCGGATCGGCAAAGATCGGCCGGCATTGCACTTTCGGTGGCGCGGCGATGGTGCTTGGCCACCTGACCATCGCCGACAACGTGCATGTCTCGTCGGGCAGCCTGGTGTCGCGCTCGATCAGCGAGCCGGGCCAGTACACCGGCTTCTATCCGCTGGCCAAGAACGCCGACTGGGAAAAGACCGCCGCCGTCGTCCGCCAGCTCGATGCGATGCGCGACCGTGTGCGTGCGCTCGAGCAGGCCATCCGGCAGCGGCCTGTCAAAGACGATTGAATTTTCAGAGATTAGGCAAATACGACAATGAAAAGCCTCGATATCAACCAGATCAAGGAATACCTGCCGCATCGCTATCCGCTGCTGCTGGTCGACCGTGTGCTCGACTGGGAATCCGGCCAGCGCATCACCACGATCAAGAACGTCACCATCAACGAAGAATTCTTCAACGGGCATTTCCCGAACAAGCCGGTGATGCCGGGCGTGCTGATGATCGAGGCGCTGGCGCAGTCGGCCGCGCTGCTGGCTTTCCTGACCATCGGACAGAAGCCGGATGAAAATGCGGTCGTGTATTTCGTCGGCATCGACGGCGCGCGATTCAAGCGTCCGGTCGAGCCGGGCGACCAGCTGAAGATGGAAGTCGAGATCCTGCGCCAGTCGCGCGGCATCTGGAAATTCAGCGCAAAGGCGTCGGTTGACGGCCAGCTCGCCGTCGAAGGCGAACTGATGTGCACGATGCGCAGCATCGCCGAGCCGCCGGCGGCCGTGTGACCATGGCGAAGATTCATCCCACCGCGATCGTCGATACGGCGGCGGAGCTGGACAGCACGGTCGAGATCGGCGCCTACAGCATCGTCGGCCCGCACGTGAAAATCGGCGCGGGCACGCGTGTCGGCCCGCATGTCGTGATCGAGGGCCACACCACGATCGGGCGCGACAATACGTTCATGCAGTTCTCGTCGATCGGCGCTGCGCCGCAGGACAAGAAGTATGCGAACGAGCCTACCCGGCTCGAGATCGGCGACCGCAACATGGTCCGCGAGTTCGTCACCTTCAACCGTGGCACCGCGCAGGACGAGGGCGTCACGCGGCTGGGCAATGACAACTGGATCATGGCCTACGTTCACCTTGCGCACGACTGCGTGGTGGGCAATCACACGATCTTTGCGAACAATGCGCAGCTGGCCGGCCACGTGCAGGTTGGCGACTGGGCGATCCTGGGCGGCCACTCCGGCGTGCATCAGTTCTGCAAGATCGGCGCGCATGCGATGCTGGGCATGTTCACCAGCCTGACGCAGGATGTGCCGCCGTTCGTTATCCTGAACGGCAATCCGGCAGCGGTGCACGGCCTGAACATCGAGGGCCTGAAGCGCCGCGGCTTCTCGCGCGACGAAATTCAAGCGATCCGCAACGCCTACAAGATCATCTACAAGTCCGGCCTGACGCTGGACGAAGCGAAGACTGCGCTCGCCGAAGAGGAACAGAAGGCGCCCGACGTCGCGGGCCACGTTGCGATGATGCGCACGTTCCTCGAGAACGTCACCCGTGGCATCGTCCGCTGAACTGAAGCTGGCGATGGTCGCCGGCGAAACCTCCGGCGACCTGCTGGCGGCGAGGCTGCTGTCCGGCCTGCGGCCGATGCTGCCCGATGCGCACATGCACGGCATCGGCGGCAGGGCGATGGCCGAATACGGTTTCGTCTCCGACTACCCGATGGACAAGCTCGCCGTGCGCGGGCTGTTCGAGGTGCTCGCGCATTACCGCGAGCTGAAGGGCATCCGTGACGAACTGTGCGAACGGCTGATCGCTGAGAAGCCCGGCGTGTTCATCGGTGTCGATGCGCCGGACTTCAACCTCGATCTCGAGGTCCGGCTCAAGCAGTCGGGCATACCGACGCTGCATTTCATCAGCCCGTCGATCTGGGCATGGCGGCGCGGCCGCATCAGGAAGATCGCCCGCGCGGTATCGCACATGCTGGTGATCTTCCCGTTCGAGGAAGAGATCTACCAGAAGGCCGGCATACCGGCGACCTACGTCGGCCATCCGCTGGCCGAGGTGATCCCGATGGATCCGGACCAGGACGCCGCCCGCGATGCGCTCGGCCTCGAGCGCAACCAGCGCGTGCTCGCGATCCTGCCCGGCAGCCGCCTGTCCGAAATCAAGTACAACGCGCGCACCTTCGTCGAGGCCGCCCGCTTGCTGCGCACGCGCGACCCGAAGCTGCAGATCGTCGTGCCGATGGCGGGTCCGGCGCAGCGCGCGCTGTTCGAGCAGCTGATCGACCGGCCCGCGCTGAAGGACCTGCCGCTGAAAATCGTCGATGGTCGCTCGCACGAGGTGATCACCTCCGCCGATGCGGTGCTGGTCGCCAGCGGCACGGCAACGCTCGAAGTGGCGCTGTTCAAGAAGCCGATGGTCATCAGCTACAAGATGAACGCCGCCAGCTGGCAGGTGCTGCGGCTGATGGCCTACCAGCCCTGGGTCGGCCTGCCGAACATCATGGCGCGTGAGTTCCTTGTGCCCGAACTGCTGCAGGATCGCGCCACGCCGATGAGCCTGGCCAGCGCCTTGTGGGCGCAGCTGTCGAATGAACAGAACCGGCAGCGACTGCGCCGCCGCTTCATCGACATGCACCACGACCTGATGCGCAACACCGCGTCGCAAAGTGCGCATGCGGTGATGGAATTGCTGTCCAGGCATGGCCACCTCTGAGCCGTTGCTGCAGGCCGGCCTGTTCGATCATTCCGGCGAACTCATCTGCGGTGTCGACGAAGCCGGTCGCGGGCCGCTGGCCGGGCCGGTCTTTGCCGCGGCGGTGATCCTCGATCCGGCACGGCCGATCACAGGCCTGCGCGACTCCAAGAAGCTCAGCGAAGCGCGCCGCGATGCGCTGGCCGAGATCATTCGCCGCGACGCGCTGGCCTGGTCGGTCGCTCACTGCAGCGCGGCCGAAATCGACGAACTCAACATCCTGCATGCCACCATGCTGGCGATGCGCCGCGCGATCGAAGGCCTGTCGGTGCAGCCGACACTGGCGCTGATCGACGGCAACCGTTGTCCGACGGTCGCCGTGCGCAGCGAGGCGATCGTGAAGGGCGATGACAAGGTCGCCGAAATTTCCGCTGCATCCATCCTCGCCAAGACCGCCCGCGACGCCGTGCTGCAGACGCTGCACCGGCAGTACCCGGACTATGCGTTCGACCGGCACAAGGGCTACCCGACGGCGTTGCACCTCGAGCGGCTGCGGCTGCACGGCGCGACGCCGGAGCATCGTCGTTCATACGCGCCGGTCCGTGCGGTACTGGAGGGACGCGGCGCATGAGCATCAAGGCGATCAGTTCGCGCGAGAACCCGCAGTACAAGCTGCTCAAGCAGCTGACAGGCAGCGCGCAGGCGCGGCGCAAGGCGGGGCAGACCGTGCTCGACGGCGTGCACCTGTGCGAGGCCTGGCTGCAGCACAAGGGCGCGCCGGCGCTGTGCGTGGTCGGCGAGGGCGCGCGCGTACATCCCGAGGTGGCCTCGATCGTTGCCGGCTGCGAGCGCCGCGGCGCAGATTGCATCGTGCTGCCGGACGCGCTGTTCACGCCGCTCAGCCAGGTCGGCAACGGCATCGACCTGCTGTTCGTCATCGACACGCCGGTTGCCCCTGCTGCCGGCGTCGACGTGCCGTCGCTGCTGCTCGATGGCCTGCAAGACCCGGGCAACCTCGGCTCGATACTCCGCACGGCGGCTGCGGCCGGCATGGCGCGCGTTTTCTGCGGCAGCGGCACGGTCGCGGCCTGGTCGCCGAAGGTGCTGCGGGCCGGCATGGGTGCGCATTTCGTGCTGGAGATCATCGAAGATGCCGACCTGCCCGCCCTGGTCGCGCAGGCCACGCTGCCGGTGCTTGCCACCAGCCTGCACGACGCGACATCGCTGTATGAATGCGACTTGCGGCCACCGTGCGCGTGGCTGTTCGGCCATGAAGGGCAGGGCGTGTCGCCGGCTCTGCTGGATTTCGCCGACAAGCGGGTGACCATTCCGCAGAATCCGCAGGTCGAGTCGCTGAATGTGGCCGCCAGCGTGGCCATCTGCCTGTTCGAACAGCAGCGGCAGCAACTTGCTTCAAATCGTCGCTGAACGGCTGCGTCAAACGCGACGACCACGCGGCTGATTCGCGCCGGTCGGGCACGGCGATTTGTGTCGCCTTTTGTTCACCGCTGATGGAAGGTGCCGGGCGAACCGGTGTAGATTGCGTTGGCCGCAAAACAGCCGCCATCGTCTCCATGCCCAAAGCACTGCAGCCCGCCGACCTCCTCACATTGAACCAGATCCTGATCACAGGCGGCACCAAGGCCTTCTATTCGGCGGTGGCCGCGCGCGGCTACGGCTATGCGCACTGGGCGGCCGGCGTGGCCTACAACATGGGCATGCCGGCCACGGCCTCCGCCGATTACCTGCGCGGCACGGCGCTGCTCGCCATTGCCAGCCCGATCTTCCGGATACTGCGGCCGTCGGACGTGGACAAGCTGCGCTTCGATATCGCGAAATCCTACCTGCGCACGCTGCAGCGGATCATGCGCGGCAGCCCGGTCACCGGGATCGACCGGGACATCAACATCGACGAGCTCTGTGCGCTCTACCTCGAGGGCCTCGAGCGCAATGGCCTGAGCGTGGAGAACTGGAACCTGCATTTCCCGCTGATGATCCTGCGCCGCTGCGCCGGCGAGCATGCGCCGGACGCTTTCTGGCGCTTCCTGCGCGACAGCCGCCGCCGCCCGGTGCATGTCGCGACCCTGGCCAATCTTGCGGTGGTCGCCTTCATCTACAAACAGTCGGCATCCACCGACGTGAAGTGCCGGCAGATGGCAGGCGCCTGGCTGAGTCGCAATCCGACCATCTATGCGAGTGCCGAAGTCGACCGGAAATTCCACGCAGCGCTGCGCGCGTTGCGACCGGTTGCACCGGCGGACCTGGAAGATTTCCTGAAGTTGCTGGATCTGGATGTGGGCGCGCCGGATGAGGCGCTGCAGCTCGCCGGACTGACGCCGCTGGCGCGCGTTCCTGCGCAGGCAGGCAGGGTGCCGGGCACGGCGCTGCCGGCGGAAGATTGCGTGCCCGACCGGGCGTCGGCTGCCGTCTACGAGGCGCTGATCAGGCGGCTGACGGCACAGTGACCGGCAGCGCACATTCGACATACACCAGGCCGGGCGCAACCCACTGGCGGCCGCCGGCATCCGGCACACAGGCACCGGCCGGGCAGACATGGTCGAAGCGATAGCCGCGTCCGTCGATGATCACGTATTCATGAATGGTCTGGCCGTCGTAGCGGCCGATCGGGCCTATCCGCGTTTCCGGCTGGCCGCAGGGCGGCAGCGCAGCGTCGGCACGGCTGGCCGGGCGCGATCCGCGCGACTCGACTTCCTGCTCGATCCGCGAAAGGCTTTCGCGCATTGCCCACAGCAGGAAGCCGAATCCTATCCAGAGCAGCATTTCAATGATCAGGAGTTCCATCCGGCACCTCGCAGGAACGGGAGACGACAATCGCTGAGTCATGACAGTGATCGCATCGTTCCGGCACCGGTCTTGATCCTGCTCAGCGGGAGCGTGGCGTACACGCTCCCGCATGATCGCGGTCAGTACGCGCGCTTGTCCAGCCGCAGTTCGTGCAGGATCATCGTGGCGATTTCCTCGATCGACTTCACCGTGGTCGACACCCAGCGGATGCCCTCGCGCTGCATCATCCGCTCCGCTTCGTTGACCTCGTAGCGGCAGTTTTCCAGCGACGCGTACTTGGAGCCCGGGCGGCGCTCGTTGCGGACCTCGGACAGGCGATCCGGCGCAATCGACAGCCCGAAGATCTTGCTGCGGTACGGCTTCAGCCCGCTGGGCAGCGTGCCGCGTTCGAAATCCTCGGGGATCAGCGGGTAGTTCGCGGCCTTGATCCCGTACTGCATCGCGAGGTAAAGGCTGGTGGGCGTCTTGCCGGAGCGCGACACGCCGACCAGGATCACGTCGGCGGTCGACAGGTTCTTGTGCGACTGCCCGTCGTCGTGGGCCAGCGAGAAGTTGATCGCCTCGATCCGGTTCTTGTAATCGTTCGAGTCGGCGATATTGTGGCTGCGGCCGATGGTGTGGGTGGACTTGGTGCCCAGCTCCTGCTCGAGCGGATCGACGAAGGTCTGGATCAGGTCCATGTGCATGCCCGCCGAGCGGCGGATGATGTCCGACAGCTCCGCCTTCACCAGCGTCGAGAACACGATGGGGCGCTTGCCCTCGACGTCGAAGCTTTCATTGATCCGGCGGGCGGCGTCATGCGCCTTGTCGACCGAATCGATGAAAGGCAGCCGGATCTGCCGGAAGCGCAGGTCGAATTGCGTCAGCACGGAGTGCCCGAAGGTCTCCGCCGTGATGCCGGTGCCGTCGGAGACAAAGAATACGGTGCGGTCGAAACCTTTCGACCCGGCCGGGGTATGGCTGTGCATGGGAATTGGCAAATGGATAATGAAAAAAACCGCCAGGCACGCGGCAAAAAGCGGTTGCGACAGGTAAAATGCAGCCCATTGCTATTTTCCCACGCGGCCTGTCCCAAGGACAATCAACATGGATCGAGTCATGCACGTCAGTTCCAGCGCGCACAGCACTCTCCGTACGGCCGCGCTGCGCACTGTGCCGGTTTCCCACCATCAAAGAGGTAGTCATGTCCAACCCACAAACCGCGGGGGTTCACCAAGCCCCTGATTCAGGGGCGGCGTACGTCGTTTCCTTCGAAAACCTGCGCATGACGGACGTCGAGTCCGTCGGCGGCAAGAATGCGTCGCTTGGCGAAATGATCAGCCAGCTGGCGCATGCGGGCGTACGCGTCCCGGGCGGCTTCGCGACCACCGCGCAGGCTTTCCGCGATTTCCTGTCTTACAGCATCCCGGGCGGCCAGTCGCTGGCTGACCGCATCGCCGATCGTCTGGCCACGCTGGACATCGATGACGTGCGCGCGCTCGCCGCCGCCGGCGCCGAGATCCGCCAGTGGATCATCGACACGCCTTTCCAGCCGCGCCTGCAACAGGAAATTTCCGAGTTTTATCATCAGCTTGTGGATGATTCTTCGAGCGAAGTCTCGTTCGCGGTGCGCTCCAGCGCGACCGCGGAAGACCTGCCGGATGCGTCGTTCGCGGGCCAGCAGGAAACCTTCCTGAACGTGGTCGGCATCGACAACGTGCTGGACGCGATGAAGCACGTGTTCGCGTCGCTGTACAACGACCGCGCGATCTCGTATCGCGTGCACAAGGGCTTTACCCACGCGGAAGTCGCGCTGTCGGCCGGCGTGCAGCGCATGGTACGTTCCGACCTCGGCGCCGCCGGCGTGATGTTCACCATCGATACCGAATCCGGCTTCAAGGACGTGGTCTTCATCACGTCAAGCTACGGCCTCGGCGAGACCGTGGTGCAGGGCGCGGTCAACCCGGACGAGTTCTATGTGCACAAGCCGATGCTCGCACAGGGCAAGCTGCCGATCATCCGCAAGAACATCGGCTCCAAGCTGATCAAGATGGAATTCACCGGCGAGGCGAAGGCCGGCCGCTCGGTGCGTACCGTCGATGTGCCGATCGAGCAGCGTAACCGCTATTCGCTGACCGATGCCGAGATCGCCGAGCTGGCGACCTATGCGGTGATCATCGAGAACCACTACGAGCGTCCGATGGACATCGAGTGGGGCAAGGACGGCCGCGACGGCAAGCTGTACATCCTGCAGGCGCGTCCGGAAACGGTGAAGTCGCAGCAGAAGCATGGCGACGCGCAGCAGCGCTTCAAGCTCAAGGGTACCGGCAACGTGCTGGCCCATGGCCGCGCGATCGGCCAGAAGATCGGCGCCGGTCCTGTGCGCGTCATCAAGGATCCGGAAGAGATGGAACGCGTGCAGCCGGGCGACGTGCTGGTGGCCGACATGACCGACCCGAACTGGGAGCCGGTGATGAAGCGTGCCGCTGCCATCGTCACCAACCGTGGCGGCCGTACCTGCCACGCAGCGATCATCGCGCGTGAGCTGGGCGTGCCGGCGGTGGTCGGCTGTGGCGACGCAACTGACGTGCTGAAGGATGGCACGCTGGTTACCGTGTCCTGCGCCGAAGGCGACGAGGGCAAGATCTATGACGGCCTGCTCGAGACCGAAGTGACCGAAGTCGCGCGCGGTGAGCTGCCGGAGATCCCGGTGAAGATCATGATGAACGTCGGCAATCCGCAGCTCGCCTTCGATTTCGCGCAGCTGCCGAACGGCGGCGTCGGTCTCGCGCGCCTCGAGTTCATCATCAACAACAACATCGGCGTGCACCCGAAGGCCATTCTCGAGTACCCGAACATCGACCAGGACCTGAAAAAGGCGGTCGAGTCGGTGGCCCGGGGCCATGCATCGCCGAAGGCGTTCTATGTCGACAAGCTGGCCGAAGGCGTGGCGACCATTGCCGCCGCGTTCTGGCCGCGCCCGGTGATCGTGCGCCTGTCCGACTTCAAGTCGAACGAGTACAAGAAGCTGATCGGCGGCTCGCGCTACGAGCCGGACGAGGAAAACCCGATGCTGGGCTTCCGTGGCGCGGCGCGTTACCTCGCGGCCGACTTCGCCGAAGCGTTCGAGATGGAATGCATCGCGATGAAGCGCGTGCGTGACGAGATGGGCCTGACCAACGTCGAGATCATGGTGCCGTTCGTGCGCACGCTGGGCCAGGCCGAGAAAGTCGTCGGCCTGCTGGCGAAGTATGGCCTGAAGCGCGGCGAGAACGGCCTGAAGCTGATCATGATGTGCGAAGTGCCGTCCAACGCGATCCTCGCCGAGCAGTTCCTCGAGCATTTCGACGGCTTCTCGGTCGGCTCGAACGACCTGACCCAGCTGACGCTCGGGCTGGATCGCGACTCCGGCATGGAGCTGCTGGCCGCCGACTTCGACGAGCGCGACCCGGCGGTGCGCGAGCTGCTGTCGAAGGCGATCAAGACCTGCCTGGCCAAGGGCAAGTACGTCGGCATCTGCGGCCAGGGCCCGTCGGATCACCCGGACTTCGCCGAGTGGCTGATGGCCGAAGGGATAAGCTCGATCTCGCTGAACCCGGACTCCGTGGTCGACACCTGGATGAAGCTGGCCGGCAAGCAGTAAAAACCTTGCCGGAGGTCGTTGACTTCCGGCAATATTCCGCTACACTTCGGCCAACCGGATTTGGAATAACCAACAAGAACAGTCAGTAGTACTGATTCAGCCCCCGCGCTTCATCGCCCGGGGGTTTTGTTTTTTCGGACGTCCAGGCCCTCTGGCCTGACGGGACGCTTGCCGTAGACCGCAGGAGCCGACAGCGGCACGTCGGCCGGCTGCAACGGTTTTTCCTCAGCCGGACAGAGCAGCCTGTCCACCCGACTGCGCAGGTCTTCAATCAGCGGCATGGATGTCGATTTTGGCTTGTCGGGCGCAGTCAGTTTATTGCTGAAATCCTTCAGCAGCGCCAGCGCTCTCCGCAATTCCGATTCCGGCGCTGAGTCCGCCGCTTCGTTCGCGATGTCGAAAGCCAGTGTCAGCAAGGGCTCGTAGTAGTGCTCCCTGCTGCCCCGGGACATCGCTTTGTCCACGGCCGCCACCTCGTCGAGGATTGCAGAAATCGCCGCTGTTCTCGCGCGAGCGTAGTCGACACTGTCATGAATGCTGACCTTGATGCGGGAGAAGTCAGAGGTGCTGGTCGCGAACGGCGCCGAGGCGGGTCCGCTGGCGGAAAGCTTGGCGTGAAGCGTCCTGGATGCCTGTGAAAATTTGCTGTCAATGGCTGACTGGGTGACAGCTTTCCTGACGTGGGTGACGCCGGGCTTGGCGCCGAAGCGCTGGTCAGGATAAAAATTCAGCGCCTGCAGATACTTTTTTGCCAGCGTCGTTGCGCTTTGTCGATGCTGCAATCTGTCCTTGACCCACCGGAGCGGCGAAAACTTTTCTTCGCGCTGGGAAAAAACAAGGGTGGTGTGCCGGCTCGCTTTGTCGACCACCACCTCGGCGACCCATTTTCCGGTCTCCATGGTGCGGTTTACGACAATCGTCAGCGTGTGGTCTGCCATGCTCCCGCCATTGCCTGCCGCGCCTTGCGAGCGCGCATCGCCTGCGCCATTTGTCGGTGCGGTACGGAGCCAGTATCGGCGTTTGACTGCCGGCAGGGGAGTTTCGGCGATGGATGGGCAGTGCGCTATGCGCTGCCAAGGCGCCTGAAGCGTGTCAGCGCTGGTTCTGCTTCATCACGCGCGAGATCTCGCGCTGCGCGTCGCGTTCGCGCTCGGTGTCGCGCTTGTCATGCTGCTTCTTGCCCTTGGCCAGCCCGATCTCGCACTTGATGCGGCCGCGCGTGTAGTGCAGGTTCAGCGGCACCAGCGTGTAGCCGGCGCGTTCGACCTTGCCGATCAGCCGCTTGATTTCCTCGGCCTTCAGCAGCAGCTTGCGCGTGCGCACCGGGTCGGGCTGGACGTGGGTGGACGCCGTCGCAAGCGGGCTGATGTGCGAGCCGAACAGGAACACTTCGCCGTTGCGCACGATGACGTAGGCTTCCTTCAGCTGCGCGCGGCCGGCGCGGATGGATTTCACTTCCCAGCCCTCGAGCGCCATCCCTGCCTCGAAGCGCTCTTCGATGAAGTAGTCGTGGAAGGCTTTTTTATTGTCGATGATGCTCATTGAAGCGGGGCAGGGAAGGCGGGCGATGCCGCTCAGGTTAAAATCCGAACCTGTCATTCTATCAAACGCATTCATGGCAGTCGTCCACAAATCCGTGCTTCTCCACTACAGCGCCGCGCAGATGTTTGCGCTGGTCGACAAGGTCGAGGACTACCCGTCCTTCCTGCCCTGGTGCGACGGTGTCGACGTGCGGGAGCGCACGGCGGACAAGCTGGTTGCGGCGATCCGGATCAACTACCACGGCGTGAAGCAGGGCTTCACCACCGAGAACAGCAACACGCCGCCGACGCGCATGCAGATGAAACTGGTCGAAGGGCCGTTCCGGCATCTCGATGGCACCTGGCAGTTCACGCCCTTGCGCGAGGATGCGTGCAAGGTCGAGTTCGACCTGCACTACGAGTTTTCCAGCAAGCTGCTGGAGAAGCTGATCGGGCCGGTGTTCTCGAAGATCGCCGACAGCTTCGTCGATTCCTTCTGCCGGCGCGCGGAGGCGGTCTATGGCTGAGTCGACGATCCGCGTGCAGGTGTGCCATGCGCTGCCCGACAGCGCCTTCGTTGCCGAACTCACGCTGCCGGCCGGCGCGACGCTGCGGCAGGCAGTCGATGCCTCGGGGCTGCTGCAGCGCCATCCCGGCATCGACCTCGATGCGCAGAAGCTTGGCGTATTCGGCAAGGTGAAGCCTGCCGATGCGCCGTTGCGCGACGGTGACCGCGTCGAGGTCTACCGTCCCCTGCAGGCCGACCCGAAGGAGACGCGCCGCCGGCGTGCGAAGCACAAGGCGGCTGAAGGACGCTGAAGCGCGGCGTCGCCGCGGTTTTCATGGGCGATCGCGCCGGAAGAGGGTGATTTCTGTATAATTCGCTTTTGCGCCTACAGGAATCCCTATGCGTCTGATCCAGAAAGCACTCACCTTCGATGACGTGCTGCTCGTCCCGGCCTACTCGGCCATCCTGCCCAAAGACACGTCGCTGCAGACCCGCCTGACCCGCAACATCAAGTTGTCCATTCCGCTCGTCTCCGCAGCGATGGACACCGTCACCGAGGCAAGGCTGGCGATCGCGATCGCGCAGGAAGGCGGCATCGGCATCGTCCACAAGAATCTCACCGCGAAAGAACAGGCGCGCGAAGTCGCGAAGGTCAAGCGTTTCGAGGCCGGCGTCGTGCGTGACCCGATCACGATCCCGCCGACGATGAAGATCCGCGACGTGATCGCACTGTCGCACCAGCACGGCATCTCCGGCTTCCCGGTCGTCGAGGGCAAGACCGTGGTGGGCATCATCACCAACCGCGACCTGCGCTTCGAAGAGGAACTGGAGGCGGAAGCGCGCCAGAAGATGACGCCGCGCGAAAAACTGGTCTTCGTGAAGGAAGGCGCGGATCCGGCCGAGGCCAAGCGCCTGATGAACAAGCATCGCCTCGAGCGCGTGCTGGTGGTGAATGACGCATTCGAACTGCGCGGCCTGATCACCGTGAAGGACATCTTCAAGTCCACCGAACATCCGAACGCGTCCAAGGACGATCAGGGCAAGCTGCGCGTCGGCGCGGCCGTCGGCGTCGGCCCGGACAATGACGAACGCGTCGAGCTGCTGGTCGCCGCCGGCGTCGACGTGATCGTCGTCGACACCGCGCACGGCCACTCGCAGGGCGTGCTGGACCGCGTGAAGTGGGTCAAGCGCCGTTTCCCGCAGGTCGATGTCATCGGCGGCAATATCGCCACGGCCGATGCGGCGCGCGCGCTGCGCGATGTCGGCGCGGACGGCGTCAAGGTCGGCATCGGCCCCGGCTCGATCTGCACCACCCGCATCGTCGCCGGCGTCGGCGTCCCGCAGATCACCGCGATCTCGAACGTCGCGCAGGCGCTCGAAGGCAGCGGCGTGCCCTGCATCGCCGACGGCGGCATCCGCTTCTCCGGCGACGTCGCCAAGGCGCTCGCCGCCGGCGCGTCGACCGTCATGATGGGCAGCATGTTCGCCGGCACCGAAGAGGCGCCGGGCGAGGTCATCCTGTTCCAGGGCCGCAGCTACAAGTCGTATCGCGGCATGGGCAGCCTGGGCGCGATGTCGGCCGGCTCGGCCGACCGCTACTTCCAGGACTCGGCCAACAACGCCGACAAGCTCGTGCCCGAGGGCATCGAGGGTCGTGTGCCCTACAAGGGCAGCGTGCTGGCGATCCTGTACCAGCTGGTCGGCGGCGTGCGTTCGTCGATGGGCTACTGCGGTTGCGCCACCATTGACGAGCTGCGGCAGAAGGCGGAGTTCGTCGAGATCACGTCGGCCGGCATGCGCGAGTCGCATGTGCATGACGTGCAGATCACGAAGGAAGCGCCGAACTACCGCGCTGAATAATCCATTCACCAGCAACGACAGGCGGCCTCGATGCCGCCTGAGTTTTTTCCAGAAGACGCTTTCATGCACTCCAAGATCCTCATCCTCGATTTCGGCTCGCAAGTGACCCAGCTGATCGCGCGTCGCGTGCGCGAGTCCGGCGTGTTTTCCGAAGTGCATCCGTATGATGTCAGCGACGAGTTCATCCGCAACTCCGGCGCGGCCGGCATCATCCTGTCCGGCGGCCCCAGCTCGGTGACCGAAGGCGACACGCCGCGTGCGCCGCAGGCCGTGTTCGAGCTCGGCGTGCCGGTGCTCGGCATCTGCTACGGCATGCAAACAATGGCGGCCCAGCTCGGTGGCAAGGTCGAAAACGGCCTGGTACGCGAGTTCGGCTACGCCGAGGTCAGGGCGCGCGGCCATACCGCGCTGCTGAAGGACATCAATGACTTCGTGACCCCCGAAGGCCACGGCATGCTGAAGGTCTGGATGAGCCACGGCGACAAGGTGATCGACATGCCGCCGGGCTTCAAGCTGATGGCGTCGACCGACAGCTGCCCGGTGGCTGGCATGGCCGACGAGGAGCGCCGGCTGTATGCGGTGCAGTTCCACCCGGAAGTCACGCATACCGTGCAGGGTACGGCCATCCTCGGCCGTTTCGTGCACGAGATCTGCGGCTGCAAGGCCGACTGGAACATGCCGGACTACGTGTCCGAGGCCGTCGAGTCCATCCGCCGCCAGGTCGGCGATGATGAAGTGATCCTTGGTCTCTCCGGCGGTGTCGATTCGAGCGTCGCGGCGGCACTGATCCATCGCGCGATCGGCGACAAGCTCACCTGCGTGTTCGTCGACCACGGCCTGCTGCGCCTGAACGAGGGCCAGATGGTGATGGACATGTTCGGCAAGAACCTCGGCGTGAAGGTCGTCCATGTCGACGCCACCGAGCAGTTCATGTCCAAGCTGGCCGGCGTCAGCGATCCCGAGGCCAAGCGCAAGATCATCGGCAAGGAGTTCGTCGAGGTGTTCCAGGCCGAGGCGGGCAAGCTGAAGAATGCGAAGTGGCTGGCGCAGGGCACGATCTATCCCGACGTGATCGAGAGCGCCGGCAAGGGCAAGAAGGGCGCGCATACGATCAAGAGCCACCACAACGTCGGCGGGCTGCCGGACACGCTGAACCTGAAGCTGCTCGAACCGCTGCGCGACCTGTTCAAGGATGAGGTGCGCAAGCTCGGCGTCGCTCTCGGCCTGCCGCATGACATGGTGTACCGCCATCCTTTCCCGGGCCCGGGCCTGGGCGTGCGCATCCTCGGCGAAGTGAAGATGGCCTACGCGGATCTGCTGCGCCGCGCCGATGCGATCTTCATCGAAGAGCTGCGCAATACCGCGATCCCGCTGCCGCAGGAGCTGGCCGGTGGCGAGCCGGTCGGCCATTTCCACAAGAACTGGTACGACGCGACCAGCCAGGCCTTCGCCGTCTTCCTGCCGGTGAAATCGGTCGGCGTGATGGGCGACGGCCGCACCTACGAGTACGTGGTCGCGCTGCGTGCGGTGCAGACGCAGGACTTCATGACCGCGCACTGGGCGCACCTGCCGCACGAGCTGCTGGGCCGGGTGTCGAACCGCATCATCAATGAAGTACGCGGTATCAACCGCGTGGTGTACGACATCTCGGGCAAGCCGCCGGCGACGATCGAGTGGGAGTAGGATTTCCTCTCGCAACCCGCATAAACGCTAGGTTCTTTACTTACACAAAAGTTTCACGAACCTAAATAAGTGCTTGTTTTAATTAGCGTTTGAATTTATAGTTACACAGAAAGCTACACAAAAATGTAGCTACTCAAAACTATAGTCACGTTAAGCAAAATGGCACTCAAAAAAACTAAGTTTGAAGACAACGAAGAAGCGATATTTGACGGCGCTGTTATATACACACGCGGCGCATATTGGCAGTTCCGTATGTGGCTTACTAAGGAACACAAGTACGCTCGTTTTAGTCTTAAAACTACAAGTAAAAGCACAGCATTAGACTTGGCTAAGAGACATTATCACGAACTAATGTCTAATCAATTAGCGGGTAAAAGCTACTATTCCATAACAACAAAAGCAGGCGTAGAGTTGTATTTGGAGTGGAAGAAAAAGCAAATTGGTAACAGAATTAAAGAAGGTAGATTTGGAACTATTGTTACGCATTTAGAGCATTGGCTTAAGTTTATTGGTAAGGATACAAAGCTAAAAGAATTAACTGTTACAGACGGAGACGATTACAACTACGAACGCACTAAGTCAAGAACAGGTGGCGTTAGCCAAACAACTGTAGAGAATGAACAAAGTTCTATTAACGCTATGGTTAAGTGGCTACATAGCAAAGATTTAACAAATATAAGAGAAATTGAATTTCCAAAACTTAAAAGTTTGGATAGGGGTAAGGAAAGCAATAGACGTAGCTTGTTTGAAGACGCTGAAATATTGGCTATTGATAAAGCATTATGGGATTACATAAAAGAAGCTGAAGAAAATATAAGTCAGCCAACAAATCTTATTAAAGCATTGTGTGGCTACTTTTTAGGCATAGCAATGATTACAGGCTTGAGACGTGGCGAACAGCTACAGTTAACTTGGAATGACGTTTATGAAATGGAAGTTAAGGAAAGCAGGGAAAGAACTGTTGAGTTAATTAAGATAACTGTGCGTGGAGAGACTAGTAAAGTAGGTAATACAAGAAAGTTTGTAGTAAAAGATTACGGCTACTTTTTAGGATTGTTAATGCTACAAGCTAGGAGAGTAAATGCGAATACTAAAGAGGTTGAAGCAAGAGAGTTTGTGCTAAATGAACTATTGTTTAAGGGTAGTACTACAACAGCTATAACGCCAAGAGCAATACTACATCACTTTGAAAAAGTCCTGTTAAAAGCAGAAGTTAAGAACGTTAAAGTACGTAACATTGTTCCGTATAGTTTTAGACATACGTTCATAACTAAGCGTGTAAACAGTGGATTACCGATAGCAAGTGTTGCTGAAATGTGTGGTACTAGCATTACACAAATCGAAAAAACGTACTATCACACTACTGAAGCAAAAATGATTAGTAATGCGTTAGCAGACTACGAATATAAGGACGGATTGATAGTGCCAGTAGTTACAAATTAGGGTAGGTGGTTAGAAAGTGGTGGGGTAAGAAAAAATCGAAATTTTAAAAATCCGTATAGCAAAATTTTAAGTACTGTTGACCCATTCTAGCTATGTATGGATCGCCAATAAGAATAAATTTATTAAAGTAATAAAAACCACAATTTAGCCTATCATTTCGGCGGTTTCGATGTGATAGCTTGGTGTTGATTGGTTGCTAAATCCGATTGTTGATCTTGTTGAAAATAGCCCCTATATGCAGTTCCATTTTGTTGCGGGGATGGCGCTATTGATGGATTAATTTTTGTTGAATCAATGGGGTTTTGAGCTAGGTTTTGAGTTGTATTTTTAGGTGGCGGAGGTTTTGCAAAAGGCTTCATTGATGTTGAATTAGCTATTTTTTTAGGTTTAATTTTCGATGAATTTTGTTGCTTAATCTTTTCTAGTTTTTGTCTCTCAGCTTGTTGTGCAATAGCAATCCATGTGTTGTCTATAATCACACGTAAAAGACCTAATTGATCTTCTGCATTAGCAATCTCATATATCTTCATATTGTCTCCTATCCTTATATTTAGTAATGAAAAGAGAGTAAGACTGGCTATTAAAAGCCAGTCCTTAATTCAGTTACTTGCCAAATCCAGCACGTAATTTGTCACTTGCATTAGAAATAGCATCATCTAATTCGCCAGCAATTACAGCTTCTTTAAGCAAGCTAATGGTAGCTATAAGCTCGTCTCCAGTGTTAAGTTCAATAGCATTTTTGCCTTTGCTAAGTTCCAAAGTCTTGCTGCCGTAACGCACAGCCAAGTTAATCTTGCCGTTACTAGTAGTCCAAAACCACTCTTTAACACGCTTAATAGCTTCTACACGCACACGTTCACCGTCTGCATTAGTCACTGTTTTAATACGCTTAGGTGCGTAAATTTCGCCATTCTTCTGTGCTGTACAAAGCGCGAGTTGTTCTTCCAACTTGTCTGCTAGCTTTTGACGACGAGCAACAGTTGGGCTTAAGAAACGTTCACGCTTGCTAGCTACAAGCTTCAATTTAGCTAAAGTTGACATTAAAAACTCCTTTTAGTTAAGTGGAATTTTTACTGTAACTTCAGACATGCTTAAGGACAAGCCGATAAGAAATTTTTTCTTTCCTTTGGTTTTGTATAAATAAACATATGAAACTACAAGAAATACGCAATCGTACAGCCTATAACCCACTTGCGTTGCCTACGATAAAGGCACAGACACGCACGTGGTTAAGCGGAATGAGTAAGGATTTCCCGTTAGCTTTGACGTTGACTTTGAAGCAGACTATTGTTGAGACTACAGACAGAGGCACATACAAGCGTAAGCTGACACGTATTGACTGTGAACGTATTGCGAAACGCTTTACGCAGAAACTTAACAGAGAAGTGTTTGGTAAGTATGCGGCAGAGAAGGGCGGGAAGTCGCTTAAGTATCTGCCAGTGGTTGAAGGTGAGCGTAGCAATAAGAATTTACATCTTCACTTTGCCATTGGCGGTTTGCCAAGTCACGTTAAGTTTAATCAGTTTGATAGGCTTGTTACGAACGCAAAGCTTAACGTCGAGCATGTAGACGCTGAGTACAAGGTTGACGTTACGGACAGCGGATGGATTGAGTACATCACAAAAGAGTTAGGGACTAAAGACACAGACAATGTGCTTTGGACTTTAGCTTAATAGCATTACTGCCCACGTTTGGCTCTTGCTACTTCCAATAAAGCTTGTTAGCTTTAATTGGCGAAGCTTTGCCCAAACATTAAAACTCAATACAAAACAAACAGAATGTCTAATGCAAAACAGAAAAGACAAAGTATAAAAGCAAAATTTAGATAATAAAGATAGATAAACTGAGTAAGCAGACTGAATTAAACAAGCTACAAGCGCACAAAACACGCTGAGCTAAGCTTGGGTAGCTGAGACAGCTTAAAACAGCTTGTAGGGCTTGTACGTAAGTCTGCTGAAAAAAGTCGCAATCACATAAAAATTCCAATAAATACAAAACCAAAGCTTTTATGTAAAAGCTTTGGTTTTTTGCTATTTGTACGCTAAGTTGGCGTAATCATTGAGGAATTTACTTTGGCACATAAAGACAAGAAAACGGTAGGAATTAATAAACAAAGAAAATACACTTTAGACATTGAAAATCTTACATTAAGGAAATCACAAATGTCTAAGCAAGCCAAAACACTAACAGCACAAGAAATCCGTAGAGTGTTGGACTACGTAGCAACACGCAAGCACAGCGAACGCAACAGGGCTATGTTGCTGACTATGTACTACGCAGGGCTTAGGGTTAAGGAATGTGCCGCACTACGTTACGAAGACGTTTTAGACGCAGAGGGAAAGATTAGGGCTGAGATACGCTTAACGCCAGAGCAAACTAAGGGTAGCAAGGCAGGAACGGTATTTGTTAGCGATAAGCTACGCAAAGAGCTACAGGGTTACGTTAAAGCTGTGCCATTTAAATCTATTAGTCCGTCCTGAATAATTCAGTTTTTATGCGACGCCTGTCCCTACCAGTGC
>CAZTIF010000014.1:0-43765 GCA_964613635.1 uncultured Bifidobacterium sp.
TCGGACAGCATCACCGGGTCGTCGCCGACCATGGTCGATTCGGTCAGCTCGATCGATAGCAGCGACGGCGAGAGGCGATGCTGCTCCAGGCACGCAGCGATCAGCTGCCGGCATCCGGCGTCCTTCAGCTGCTGGGCCGACACGTTCACCGATACCGGCACGATGCGCAGCCCTTCGGCACGCCAGCGGGCGAGTTGTGCGCAGGCCTCGGTGATCACCCAGGCGCCCAGCGGGATGATCTGCCCGCTTTCTTCTGCCACCGGAATGAATTTCGCCGGTGCCAGCGATCCGCGTTCCGGATCGTTCCAGCGCAGCAGCGCCTCGAAGCTGCGCAGCCGGCAGGTGTGCGCGGTGATGCGCGGCTGGTAATGCAGCGTCATGTCACCGTTCTGCATGGCCAGCGGCAGCGCCGATTCCAGCCACAGCCTCAGCTCGCGTCGCTCCGTCATCGAGCGCTCGTAATAGCGCGTCAGGCCGCCCCCGTCCTGGCCAGCCGCATGTACCGCCACTTCGGCGGCTTTCATCAGCCCGATCGCATCGTCGGCATCGTTCGGGAAGACGGCGACACCGATCGACACCTTGCGCACCAGCTCCGACGCCTGCTCCGGCCACGGCGATGACGCGAGCACGTCACGCACGCCGGCGACCAGCGCATCGACCTCGCCGAGCTTTTCGATGCGATCGAACAGTACCGCGAAGCTGTCGCCGCCGACCCGCGCGACCTGAAATGTCGGGCTCAGCGAATGCCGCAGCGCGACCGCCGCCGCCACCAGCAGCTCGTCGCCGAACTTGTGCCCGAGCGCATCATTGACCAGCTTGAAATTGTCGAAATCGAGGATCAGCAGCGCCAGCATGCGCGACTCGGCGCGCGCCAGCTGCATCGCCGTCGGCAGGTATTCGTCCAGCCACAGCCGGTTGTGCAGCAGGGTCAGCGGGTCCGACAGCGTCATCGACTGCACCTGTTGCTCGCGCGCCTTCAGTTCGGTGACGTCGCGCAGCGTCAGCGCGATGCTGCTATCGACGCGTACCGCGCGGCTGAAATACCAGGCGGGGCGGCCGTCCTGCTCGGTGGTCAGTTCGTTCTGTGCGTCGTCGTCGCGCGCGGCCGTGCGCAGCAATTCGCGCAGCAGCTGCGCCTCCGGGTCAGGGAAGAGTTCGCCGAGCGTGCGCCCGACCGTCGCATCGCGCGTCATGCGCACCAGCCGTGCCGCCTGCGCATTGCAGTCCTCGACGCAGAACTCGCCCGAGTGGATGCTGGGCGGGCAGGGCGAGAACACGAAGATGGCGTCGCGCACGCTGTCCACCGCGTGCCGGTAACGCGCCTGCGCCTGCTCGATCTTCTGGCTCGCCAACTCGCGCCGTTTCGCGCTGCGCGCGTTCGACCAGGCGAGCAGCAGCACCAGCAGGGTTGCGAAGCCGCCGACGCCGTAGTTCATTCGCTTGGACACGAGCAGCGGCGCGGTGACGTTCCTTTCCGTGAACGCCACCAGCGCGACCAGCGGATAACCCTTCAGGCGGCTCCATCCGACGAAACGACGGCCATCGCCCCTGAATTTGTCGGCTGCCTCGAGGCGCGCGCCGGTGTCGCCCGGCAGGTTCGGCGGCTCGCGATAATGCGTGACGATGCGCGTGCCCAAGCCGCGCGTGCTGTTGGTCAGCATCGGTCCGTCGATGATCCAGACCGACGCGAAGTCGTGCAGGTCGAGGCTGCTGTCGCTGTCGAACGCGTTCAGGTAGCGTGGCAGCATCGTGATTGCGACCACGCCGCCGAAGCTGCCATCGGCCTTGTTCACGCGCCGTGTCAGGCGCACGATGGGCTGCCCTTCGAACGCGGCCACGCCGGCCTCGCGCGGGTTGATGCGCAGCGCGCGCGACGGCGAATCTCGATGGAAACGGAAGTATTCCGCCTGCGACAGGTCGATGGCGATTCCCGATCCGGTGCGGCGGTAGCGCGCGATGCCGTTCTCGTCGAGGAACAGCGGATGCAGCGGCAGGTCGGTGAGTATGGCCTGGTAGACTTGCTGTATCGCCTCCGGCCGCACGCCGGCTTCGTGCAGTTGCGTCAGCGTCAGCGACAGCTGGTCGATCTGGAGGATGGATTTCTGCAGGTTTTCGGCGAAGCCGGTTGCATAGCCCTGCGCCTTCGCCAGCGCCTGGTCATGCAACAGCGCACGGTCGTTCTGCAGGTTCACGAACACCATCGCCCAGATGCCGAGGATGGACAGGGCTGCGCCGACGAAACGGTACATCGCGATGCCCAGCTGGTTCAACGGGCGGGACATGATGGAAGCGGCGGGCACTGTGGCGGGGCGAATGGATCAAGCCTGACAATAAGCTTACATTTTACACCTAATCGCCGGGCAAGACCATTTCATCCATGCAAAGACCCTTCGCGCCGGCAGGATCCCGGTGCGAGTCTCACCCGTCAGAGCCGCCCCGTCACAGCGAGTTCACAAAGGCGACCAGCGCCTCCCGCTCGTCGCGGCCGAGGCGGGCGAAGGCGTCGCGGGATGCCTGCGCCTCGCCGCCGTGCCAGAGAATGGCCTCGGTGACGTTGCGCGCGCGGCCGTCGTGCAGCAGGTTGCCGCTGCCATTGACCTGCCGCGACAGCCCGATGCCCCACAGCGGCGCGGTACGCCAGTCACGCGGGCCGGCACGGTAGTCGGGCCGGCCGTCGGCGAGGCCGTCGCCCATGTCATGCAGCAGCAGGTCGGTGTACGGATGGAACACGCGACCGGCCAGCGCGGGGAAGGGCGCGTCGGCGCCGGTCTTCATGTTCGGCAGGTGGCACTGCGCGCAGCGCGCCTGTTCGAACAGTTTTTCCCCGCGGCGGATCTCGGCCCGGTCGGGATCGCGTCGCGGCGGCGCGTCGAGCGCCTGCGCCCAGAAGCTCAGGTCGTCGAATTCGTCGGCGAACAGTTCGGCCGTGTCACCCGGCGGCGCTTTCCTGCAGAAGCTCTGAACCGGCGGGCAGTTCTGCGTCGGATAGAGCGACGAGGTGATGCCCATGTCGTTCAGCAATGCGGCGGCCACCTGCTGGCGCACGCCGGGCTGGTTGGCCTTCCAGCCAAAGCGGCCGAGCGAGCTGCGCTGGCGCACGTCGTCGCGCACGTAATTCGGCCGGCCGTTCAGGCCGGCAGCCTTCTGCGCTGCGGCGATCTGCAGGATGTCCTCCTCGCTGACCGACTCCAGGTAGCCCAGGCCGAAGATGGGCGGCGCATTGCGCAGCGAGGTCAGCACATCGTCGCCCAGCGGGCCGAACGACAGGCTCTCGACCCTGGGCTGCGGGCGGCGCAGCTCGACCTGTTCGCCGTCGGGCAGCGTCGCCGTTTCCGGCAGCCAGTCGACGAACACGTCGGCCTCGCCCTGCCGCACTTGCTGGCGGTCGGCCGAAATCGCGTCGAACACCTGCAGCTGCCGGCCGTAATGCGGATGCGGCAGCGGCCCGCCATGTGCATCGGTACCCGGCAGCGAGATGCGCAGCAGCTGTTGGAATACGGTGCTGTTCGGCCGGTCGACTGTCTTGCCGCGGCCGGCCTGCACATGGCAGCCCATGCAGGAATTGGCGATGAAGGTCGGACCGAGCCCCCACGCATAGCCGCCGCGCGGACGCATGTACTGCCAGTTGTTGTGCACCGGCATCGCGGGAAAGACCAGCCACACGGTACGGAACATGGTCTCTCCGGCGCGAAACTGCCGGTCGGCCTCATCGGACAGCCCGGACATCGGCTGCATGTAGACCGCATTGGCTTCAATGGCCCGGGGCAGCGGCTCTGCACCGGCCAGGCTGCCCGGCAGCAATGCGGCGGCCGCAGCGAATGCCGCCATGCGTCTTGCGAGCAGGCGGCGTTCCGGCGGTCGATCTGATGTTCGGTATTCGCAGACTTTATCCATGGTTTGACTGTAGGAAGTTCTGCAGGGAATTCCCATGATCCGAATCAAAATTGTCCGGGCGGGTGCCGCACAACGGCAATTTGGATGATGAAAAAAAACTTGCGTATGAGAAAAATTGCACAGTGTGTTGCTGCACGGGATAATGAAAAAAAAATAAAACAAGAGGCAACGTGTCCGATCCCAACGAGCAGACGCTGTTTGACAAATACGGTGGCGTGCCCGGGGTGCGCAACATGGTTCGGGAGTTTCATCTCCGATTCGTGGCCAAGCCCACCATGGTTCGCTATTTCGACGGCGCTGATCCGCAGAAGCTGATCCAGCACCATGCGGAGCTGATCGCTTTCGCGATGGGTCGTCCGGCCGCGACTTTCGACCAGAAGAAGATGCCGGAGCAGCACCTGAAGCACGGCATCACGGCCAGCGCCTTCGAGGCGGTCGTCAACATCCTGCGGCAGGTGATGCTGGAGGCGAATGTCGAAGGCAAGGACATCGCGGCGATCATCAACCGGCTGGACATGCAGCGCCATCACATCGTCCAGAACACCTCGGCTTACGTGCAGGACTTCAATCCCGATCATGTCGACCCGCTGACCGGGCTGGGCAATCGCGCGGCCCTTGACCAGGTGCTGGCGGAAGAAATCGCAAAGCACCACGATTCCTCGCGCGACCTGTCGCTGGCGCTGATGCGCGCGGCGCCGGCGCCGGGCCGCGCGCTGTCGTCGGCGCCGGCCGCCTTGCAGCAGATCGACCGGCACCTGGCCGGCGTGCTGGCACGGGTGGCGCGCAAGGCCGATGCGCTGTCGCGGCTGGAGAACGGCATCTTTGCGCTGGCCCTGCGCGCGACCGGGCGCGAGATGGCGCTGAAGGCTGCCGAGCGCATTCGCGGCACGGCGGCGAAGGAATCCTACCTGCTGGGCGCGGTGCCGCCCGAGCTTGAAATGCCGATCGGCCTCGCTACGCTGGGCGAGCGGCAGCCCGACGCGCGCACGCTGATGGAAGCCGCCGAGCGGGCGCTCGAAGGGGCGGCGATGCACGCGTCTCAGCGCATACAGATCGCCGCCTGACGCGCCCGGCAATAATTCGGAAATTCATAAGGGGGACTTTCGAATTATCGAAATGTCATAGATTGACAGCGAACGGCACCATCTCTAATCTCGAACCGTTCTTGAATTTTGAATTCCGAATTCAGAATACAGAAAAATGACAAGACCGGCGGGCCGACGCCGTCCGCCGCTGGGGAGACAATGCAGATATCGCGCCCGCAACTAACGCTGGTCGACCAGGTCTACGAGGCGATTCTTTCGCGGATCGAGGCCGGCACCTATGGTGCCGACGCGCGGCTGATCCAGGAAGAGATCGCCGAGTCGCTGGGCGTGTCGCGCCAGCCGGTACAGCAGGCGCTGCTCCTGTTGCGCAACGAGGGCGTGCTGACCAGCGCGCCGGGCCGCGGCCTGATGGTCGCGCCGTTCGACCAGGACAAGGTGCGCAATCTCTACGAAATCCGCGCCAGCCTCGATGCGCTCTCCTGCGCGAAGGCGGCCGAGCGCTCCAGCGCCCGCGCGGCGGCCGAAGGGCCGGCCTTCATCGAGCGCGGCTGGCAGGCGGTCAAGAGCAGGTCGATCTCGGAGCTGGTGGCAGCCGACATGGCCTTCCATCATTTCCTTTACGAGTTGTCGGGCAACCCGATGATTGCCGAGACCGCGTCATCGCACTGGAGCTACCTGCGCTGCGTGATGGGGGCGGTGCTGATGATCGGCAGCGCGCCGGTGGAAATCTGGACGCAGCACGAGGCGATCATCCAGGCCGTGATCGACGGTGACGCCGCCGAGGCCGAGCGCCTGGCGCGCCATCACATCAATTTTTCCGCGATCTCGGTGCTGCACAACCTTGCCGACGAGCTGCAGATGAGCCATTGAGTACCCGGCCGACGCACTGCGCCGTGCCGAACGGATTTGATCAGAGAGTTTTTCAAGAGGCAGAAATGAACGAGGAAGTGAAAGCAATGAATTCCGTGGACCTGCAGCGCCGCCTGCTGCTGAAGGCCGGCGGCGCGGCCGCCGGTTGCTGCGCGATGCCGATCGGCGCGGCGCATGCGGACGACGGCGCCGAAGGCCCGGCCAAGGGCGACCTGCTGGTGCCGGCCAAGGGCGAATCCACCGCGCCGTTGAAGGCGGACGACATCAAGGTCGGCAGCAAGCCGGTGCTGGTCTATCCGTTCGACCTGAAGGAGAAGAAGGCCAAGGACGGTTCGCGCCTCAACAAGCTGCTGCTGGTCCGCCTCGATCCGTCGCAGATGACCGACGAGATCAAGGCGCGCGCCGTCGGCGGCGTGGTCGCCTATTCGGCGGTCTGCACGCACCAGGGCTGCGACGTGACCGAATTCGTCGGCGCCGAGAAGCTGCTGATGTGCTTCTGCCACTTCTCGAAATTCAACCCGGCCGACGGCACCGTCGCCAAGGGGCCGGCCGCCAAGCCGCTGGTCTATGTGCCGCTGGTCGAGCAGGACGGGCTGCTGGCGATCGCCGGCGGCTTTTCTAACAAGCCGGGCGTCTGACGACGACCGGAGCAGGATTCGCAGCCGGTGATCCCGGACGCGAAAAGGGGAGCTACGAAAGTAGCCATATTCAACGATGGAGGAGAATCAGAATGACATTTCGCATGAAGCACCTCGCATTCGCCCTCGCGCTGCTGCCGGCAGCGTCGGTCATGGCGGAAGGCCCGGCAGCGGGCAAGGGTGTCCCGGCCTACAAGCCGGTCACGGACGCACGCCTGCAGAACCCTGAAGCACGCAACTGGCTCAGCTGGCGCGGCAACTACGGCAGCTGGGGTTACAGCGCGCTGGACAAGATCAACGAGAAAAACGTCAACAAGCTGCAGCTCGCATGGTCCTACGCGACCGGTGTGAACGAAGGCCACCAGTCGCCGCCGATCGTCAACGACGGTTTCATGTTCGTCACCACGCCGCAGAACCAGGTGATCGCGCTGAACGCGAAGACCGGTCAGGAAATCTGGCGCTACAAGAAAGAGATCCCCTCCGAACTGTTCCAGCTGCACCCGACCAACCGCGGTGTCGCACTGTACGGTGACAAGGTCTACGTTGCCACCACCGACTGCAACCTGGTCGCGCTCGACGCCAAGACCGGTAAAGTCCTGTGGACCACGCAAGTCGAGAACTGGAAGACCGGCTACTACATGACCCTCGCGCCGCTGGCAGCGAAGGGCAAGATCATGATCGGCGTCTCGGGTGGCGAATACGGCATCCGCGGCTTCGTCGCAGCGATCGACGCAGAAACCGGCAAGATGGCATGGCGCCGTCACACCATCCCGGCACCGAACGAGCAGGGTGGCGATACCTGGCCGAACAACGGCTCCTACAAGACCGGCGGAGGCTCGGTCTGGGTCACTGGTACCTACGATCCGAAGACCAACACCGCTTACTGGGGCACCGGCAACCCGGGCCCGTGGACGCCTGACCTGCGTCAGGGCGACAACCTGTTCGCAAGCTCCACGCTGGCGCTGGACGTCGACACCGGCGAGATCAAGGGCTACCACCAGTACGCTCAGAACGATTCGTGGGACTGGGATGAAGTCACCCCGCCGCTGCTGATCGACACCGAGATCAACGGCAAGAAGACCCCGGCAGCTGTCCGTGCCGGCCGTAACGGCTACATGTGGGTGCTCGAGCGCACCAACACCGGCGCACTGAAGTACGCGAAGGCCTGGCCGTACGTTGGCAACAACGTGTTCAAGTCGCTGGATCCGAAGACCGGCCGTGCAGACGTCGACATGGCCCACAAGCCGTCGATGAAGCAGGGCGCAGGCTTCTGCCCGTCGCTGTGGGGTGGCAAGGACTGGCTGCCTGAGGCATACAGCCCGAAGACCGGCCTGATCTACACGATGGCCAACGACCACATGTGCTCGGAGCTGCCGAAGGGCGAGTCGACCACGTACAAGGCGGGTGACCTGTTCATCGGCTTCCCGCTCGAAGGCGTGCTGACCAACGTCCGCCTTGGCCCGGGCGCGAAGCAGTCGATCGGCGAGATCCAGGCATGGGATCCGAAGACCGGCAAGCTGGCCTGGTCGACCAAGTTCAGCGACCAGATCTGGACGCCGACCTTCGTCACCGGCGGCAACCTGGTGTTCTCGGGCGGCCTGCCTGACCGCAAGTTCCGCGCGATGGACGCGAAGACCGGCAAGATCCTGTGGGAGTATGCCGCACCCTCCGGCGTGATCGGCGTGCCGAGCGCGTATGAAGTCGACGGCGAGCAGTACATCGCCGTGCAGGCTGGCTGGGGTGTTGACGCACAGCGTCTGGCCTCCGCGGTCGACCACGTGAAGGGCACCAACACCATCGTTCCGCAAGGCGGCGCGCTGATGGTGTTCAAGCTGCCGAAGAACTAACACGGCAGAGCAGCAAGGCTGATTCGTCAGCCTGAGGCTTCCGGCCGGTTCTCCGGCTGGCCGGAAGCTGGCAAGTCAGAGATTTTTTCTCTCGCGTTGGGTTTTCCAGTCTCCCCGTTGGGGGAGGCTGGATTTTTTCTTTGCAGAGGCCCGACAGGCCGGCCGCCCCGTATCGCGGGGTGCGCCTGCTGCCCGGCGCCGCGAATTCCTTTCATCCGCTGTCCCGCCTGCCGGCAGCGCGCAACGCGCCACGCTCGGTTATCCTCGCGACATGGACACTTCAGCGAAAGCGCGATCTCGTCCGCTGCGCCACCGCGTGGCCCGTGCGTTGCTGTTCTTCCTGCTGGCTGCCATCGCGGTGGTCGGCTGGGCAGCGTACGCCGGCATTCCGCTGGACCTCGGCGCGCAGCGCGGCATGCTTGCGCGCCTGCTGTCGGAGCGCCTCGGCCGCGACGTGCACATCGACGGCGCGCTGCAGCTGCGCATCGGCCTGCGCCCGCAGCTGCGGGTGCGCGGGCTGCGCATTGCGCAGCCCGCAGGCTTCGGCGGCGGCGACTTCCTGCGCGTCGGCACGGCCGAGGCGCACCTTGACCTGCTGCCGCTGCTGCGGCGGCAATTCCGCGCCGACCGGCTGTCCGCGCATGGCGTGCAGATCGACCTGCGCCAGCTTGACGACGGCCGCGCCAACTGGACCTTTGCCACCGGCGACGCGCCGGCGGCGCCCGCCAACGGCGACGGCTCCTTCATGCAGGAGGCGGCCGGCATCGACATCCGCGACATCGACCTCGACGAGATCGCCGTCTCCTACCGCGGCGGCAGCGCACCGCCGCGCGAGTTCCGGCTGGAGCGGCTCGATGCGGCGCTGCCGATCGGCGCCGGCGTCAGGCTGCGCGCCAGCGGCAAGGTCGAGCGCACCATGCCCTATGCACTGGCGATCGACGGCGGCGAGCTACGCGCGCTGCTTTCCGGCCAGCCCGGCTGGCCGCTGTCGCTGTCGCTCGACTTCGCCGGCGGCCGCCTGTACGCGCAGGGCCGCATCGGCGGCGCGGACGGGGAGCTGCGCTTCGGACTGGGCGCGCCCGACCTTGCGCAATTCGGCAAGGTGATCGGCGTGCCGCTGCCGGATGCCGGCGCTGCCGGCCTGTCCGGCAGCGCGCAGTTCGGGCCCGGCGTGGTGCGCATCAACGGGCTGTCCGGCTCGCTCGGCAAGTCGGTGATGGCCGGCTGGCTGGAATTCGATGCGCGCGGCGTGCGGCCCAAGCTGTCCGGTGCGCTCGGCGTGCAGGCGCTCGACCTGCGGCCTTTCCTCGGGCAGGGCGACGACGAAGCGCCGGCCGACCTCGCCGCGCTGTACCGCAGCCTCGCCGCCGCCCGGGTCGACCTCGGCGTGCTCGGTGAATTCGACGCCGCGCTGCAGCTCGGCGTCGCGCAGTGGCTCAGCTTGCCGGGCGACATACGCGACGCGTCGCTGCAGTTCCTGCTGCAGGATGGCCGGCTGGCGATACCGGTCGAGGCTACCGTCGAACGGGTGCCGATGAAAGGCCGGCTCGAAGCCGACGCGCACAGGCAAACGCTGGCGCTGCATTTCGGCGCGTCCAACTCGCCGATCGGCGGTCTGGCGCGCTTCCTCGCCGGCGTGCCCGGCATCGACGGCCATCTCGGCGCGCTGCAGCTCGACGTCAGCGCCAGCGGCGCGCGCGGCGACGCGCTGATGCGCTCGCTGTCGGCCACGATGCGGCTGACGAAAAGCCGCCTCAGCTACGGCAATCCCGAGGTCGGCGCGGCGGCGGCAGGCAGCCGCCCGGTCGCCTTCACATTGGAGCGCATGCAGCTCGGCGTCGGCGGCATGCGGCCGCTGGCGGGCGAGCTGAAGGGCAGCCTGCTGGGACGTCCGCTGGATGCTTCGCTGTCGGGCGATTCGCTGCTGGCGATGATGACCAAGGGCGGCTCGCCGGTCGCGCTGACGGTGCAGACCGGCCGCATCGCCGCGCGAGTGGTCGGCACGCTGAACGGCGCCGACCAGAGTGCCGACCTGACCTTCAGCCTCGGCGCCGAGCGTGCCGGCGATGTCGGCGCCTGGCTCGGGCTGAATCCGCGCTCCGAGCTGCCGATCGCGCTGGCCGGCCGCGTGCGCGGCACGACCGAGCATTGGTCGCTGTCGAACCTGGTGTTCCAGGTCGGCGACAGCAGCCTGTACACGGAGGCCGACCAGTCGACGGTACAGCGCCGCCAGCGGCTGACCGCGCGGCTGGAGATCGCCAGCGTCAACCTCGCGCAGCTCGACGGCCTGCTGCCGCCACCGGCGCCGGCCGCGGCCCGCAGCGGCGGCCGCGCCAGCCTCGACATTCCGGTGCTGCCGGCGAAGCTGGCGCTGGACGACGCCGACGTGATCGTGCGTGCGCGCGATATCCGCGGCACCCAGCTGGAGCTCGGCGAGATGGGCTTCGACGGCCATGTGCGCGAAGGCTACATGCAGAGCTCGCCGTTCTTCGCCGACATCGCCGGCACCCGTTACACCGGTGCGATTGCGCTGGACCTGCGCGACGCCGAGCCGCGTGCGCAATTCTGGCTGTCGGCCGCGCAGGTCGATGCCGGCCGCGTACTGCGCCAGCTGCGGCTGGCAAGAAACATCGAGGTCGGCGTCGAGCGGCTGAACGTCTACATCGACAGCCGCTCGGCGCGGCTGGCCTCGCTGCTGGCCAATGCGCAGCTCGCCGCCGAGGTCGGCGGCGGCTGGCTCGTGCTGCGCGAGCCGAACATGAACACGCAGCTGCAGATGGCGCTGGCCAGCGGCAGCCTGTCGGCGCGACCGGGCGAGCGGCTGGCGCTGAAGCTGTCCGGCGCGATCGACCAGCAGCCGGTCGAGATTGCCTTGCGCAGCGCGACCCTGAAGGAGCTGGCCGACATGGCGCGGCGCGTGCCGTTCGAGCTCGACGTCGAGGCCGCGCAGACGCGGCTGCAGCTGTCGGGCAGCATCGACCGCGACATCGATGCGCGCGACGCCGAACTGGCGCTGGCAGTGCGCGGGCCGCGCCTGGATACACTCGACCGGCTGGCGCGCGTGTCGCTGCCGCCGTGGGGGCCGTGGTCGGCGTCAGGGCGCTTTCGCATGAGCGCGCGCGGCTATGCCGTCGAGGACCTGCAGCTGCAGGTCGGCAGCAGCCGGCTGCAAGGCCGCGGCACGATGGACACCGCGCAGGCAAGGCCGAAGATCGATGTCGCGCTGTCGGCGCCGCTGGTGCAGCTCGATGACTTCCGCACCGACGGCTGGTCGGCGCTGGGGGAGCCGCCGGCTGCGCAGGCGACGGACGCGCAGTCGCTGCGCCGCAGGGCCGCCGAGGCCAGCGACAAGGCGCAGGCGCTGCTGTCGCGCGAGAACCTGTCGCGGGCCGATGCCGCGCTGTCGGTCAGCGTCGAGCAGGTCAGGTCGGGCGCGGACCTGCTTGGCGAAGGCAAGCTGCAGGCGAGGCTGGCCGGCGGCCGCGCCGAGATCGGCCCGGTGCAGGTCAGCATGCCGGGCGGCCGCGCCGACTGGCGCCTGTCCTACGAGCCGCGCGAGCAGGACGTGCTGGCGGCGCTGAAGGTCGACATCGAGAATTTCGATTACGGCGTGATCGCGCGGCGCATCCGGCCCGACAGCGACCTCGGCGGCCGCTTCAGCCTGGCGATGGACATCCAGTCGCGCGCGCCGCAGCTGTCCGGATTGCTCGCGCATGGCAGCGGCAGCATCGACGTCGCCGCCTGGCCGCAGCGGCTGCGTGCCGGCATCTTCGACCTGTGGGCGGTCAACCTGTTCGTCGCGCTGCTGCCGACGCTGGACCCGAAGAACGAGTCGGTCATCAACTGCGCGATCGGCCGCTTTGCGCTGGACGACGGCAAGCTGAAGCAGAAGCAGTTGCTGATCGATACCAGCCGCATGCGCGTGACCGGCAGCGCGTCCGTCGACTTCGGCAGCGAGAAAGTGCAACTGCGCCTGCAGCCGCAGGCCAAGACAGCGCAGTTCCTGAGCCTGGCCACGCCGATCGAGGTGCGCGGCACTTTCAGCGAATTCAGCGTCGGGCCGAACCCGGGCGATGTGCTGCAGACCGTGGCGCGGCTGGCCACGTCCATCGTCTGGGTGCCGCTGAAAAAGCTGTTCGGCGAGCGCATTCCCGCCGATGGTTCGGATGTGTGCGGCACGCCGGCGCGCACGCTGAACTAGGTTGGGCGGGCGGGATGCCGGCTGCGACCGGCGACCGCGTCAGGCCATGCGTGCGCGCGCGGCGTCGGCAGCGTCCTGCCATGCGCCCGGGTCGTGCTTGCGCAGCAGTTCGGCCAGCGCGCCGGGCGACATCGCGCGGCTGTGCAGCCAGCCCTGGATTTCGTCGCAGCCCTGCTCGCGCAGCGACGCCAGCTGGCCGGGATGCTCCACGCCTTCGGCGACCACGCGCATGCCCAGGTTGTGCGCGAGCTGGATCAGCGATCGCGTGATCATCGCGGTTTCCTGCGGGCCGGGCTTGCCGAGGTCGGTGATGAATTGCCGGTCGATCTTCAGGCTCGACAGCGGCAGCTGGCTCAGGTAGGCAAAGCTCGAGTAGCCGGTGCCGAAATCGTCGATCACGATCTGCACGCCTTTCGCATCCAGCACCCGCAGCGTGTCCAGCGTCAGTTCGACGTCGTTCATCATCACGCTCTCGGTCAGCTCCAGCTTCAGGCAATGCGCCGGCAGGCCGGTGCTGGCCAGCGTGCGTTCGACCAGCCGCACCAGCTCGAAGCCGTTCAGCTGCCGCACCGACAGGTTCACCGACATCGTCAGCGGCCCCAGGCCTTCGTCATGCCATTGCCGGCACTGGCGGCAGGCCTGTTCCAGCACCCAAGCGCCGATCCGGTTGATGACAGGGCCTTCCTCGGCGATCGGTATGAAGCTGCTGGGCGGCACCACGCCCAGCTCCGGGTGGTTCCAGCGCAGCAGCGCCTCGACGCCGACGATCGCGCCGCTGCGGATGTCGACCTGTGCCTGGTACTTCAGGAAAAGCTGCCCCAGTTCCAGTGCCTGCGCGATCGCGCTCTCGATCTTTGCGCGCTCGATGATGCGCTCATGGATCTCGCGGTTGAACAGCTGGTACATGTTGCGGCCGGACTGCTTCGCGCGGTACATCGCCGCGTCGGCGCGGTCGAGCAGCAGCTGCGGCGTGTGTCCGTCGTCGGGGAAGGCGGTGACGCCCAGGCTGCAGGAGACGCGCAGCATGTGCCCGTCGATCTCGATCGGGTCGCTGACCACCTGCATGATCCGGTCGAGCATCTGCGGGTTCAGCTCGGCATGCTCCGCGCCGCGCATCACGAGGATGAATTCATCGCCGCCGTAGCGGCCGATCAGGTCGCCATTGCGCAGCAGCCGGGTCAGCCGCGCGGTGACGATCTCCAGCAAGCGGTCGCCGGCGCGGTGGCCGAGGCGGTCATTCACCTGCTTGAAGCGGTCGAGGTCGAGGAAGGCGACCCAGACCGGGGAGCGCGTGCGGCGCGCAGAGGCCAGCGCTTCGTCGAGGTGCGCGAGCAGCGCGTTGCGGTTGCTCACGCCGGTCAGTGCGTCATGCGTGGCCTGATAAGCCAGCTGTTTTTCCAGGCGCTTGCGGTCGGAAATGTCGCGTGCGACCACCTGCATTGCAGGCTGGCCGTCATACACCAGCGGCATGCAGCGCACGGCAACTTCGAAGGTCGAGCCGTCCAGCCGGGTCGCCAGCGCTTCGATGCGTTCGCTCGGCTCCGGCGTCGATCCGCCGTGCTCGTCGCTCAGACCGAGCTGGGCCAGCGTGCGGCCGGTCAGCTGCCGGTACGCCGTTTCGCCGAACAGCCGCTTCGCTGCGCTGTTCGCGAAGACCAGCCGGCCTTCCACCTCGATCAGGATCGCATCCGGCGACATCTCGACAATGCCGCGATAACGTTCTTCGCTTTCCTTCAGACGGGACAGTGCCTGACGCCGCTCTTCGGCCTCGATGAACAGCTCGAGACTCTTCTGTTCGAGCAGCGCTTCAGCTTGTTTGCGCGCGCTGGTCTCGCGCGCGAGCTTGCGCTGGACAATGTCGTCAGGCGGGGGCATGCGCTGTTCGCGTCAGCGTGAAGCGGGTGTGCGCGCCATGCTCGTCCTCCGGCAGGTCGAGGCGCTGAATGTCGATGGTTTCCCTGAAATGCGCGATGCAGCCTTCGATCAGTCCCAGCGCGAAGTCGGCCATGTTGCGGCGTGACGAATAGGTGAGCACAAGGCGATCGTCGCCGAGATCTTCGTGCGAGAACGACGGCAGCTCGGCGTCGCTGTAGAGCTTGCGCACCTCGCGATGGATGTGGCTGTCGAGCTCGCGCAGCAGGCCGAACACGCCGCTCAGCTGGTTCACGTACTCCGGATGCATCACCGCGAAGCGGCCGAACAGGTGGCTGCCGAAATGGCGCAGCAGCGCCGGCACCGGCAGGTTTGTCTCCTTGGACAGGTTCGTCACCAGCGATACCATTTCCTCGAAAGGATAGGTGCCGACAGTCGTGTAGGCGCCGTCGGTCGACAGCTTGGACGCAACGATGATCGCGTCGGCCACCTCCGGAGAAAACGCTTCCTCGACCATGTCGATGAACTCGCGGAACACCATTCCCTTCATCGATTACCTCGCGTGATATTTATTATTTTATTGGGATATTACTGGAAAGAAATCGCTTCTGTGGGTGAGATTCAGGCAAGCAGCCCCACTTCTTGAAAGTGGCTTTCGTGCAGTCCTTTTTCTTTCGCACGCGAAAACCCCTCCGCGATGGTTTTCGTGCGGGCGGCGCGCGCCCGGCAGCGGCCCGCGCGCCGCCACCGGACCCGGGGCCGGGCTCAGCGTGCGCGCGGTGCCGCCACCGGCAGCTGCGGCGCCTGCGCGAAATTCGCGGGCACGTCGCCGGTCAGGGTTTCGAGGAAGGCCACGATCTGGTTCACGTCCTGGTCGCCGAGCTGGCGGCCGAGCTGCAGGCGCGCCATCACGCGGACGGCGTCGCCGAGCCTGGCCACCGAGCCATCGTGGAAGTAGGGCGGCGTCATCGCGACATTGCGCAGCTGCGGCACCTTGAAGATCCACTGGTCCGCCTCCTTGCCGGTGTCGTGGAACTTGCCCTTGTCGCGGCCCTTGAGCTGCGGCATCTCGACGCTGCCGGTCGCCTCCCAGTAGTCCTCGGTCAGGCCGAATTTCTGGAACATGGTGCCGCCCACGGTCGAGCCGCTGTGGCAGCCGGCACAGCCGTAGCTGATGAATTTGTCGAGGCCGGCCCTGGCCTCGGCGCTGATGGCGCGGGTGTCGCCTTTCAGGTAGCGGTCGAACGGCGCCGGCGTCAGCAGCGTGCGCTCGAATGCGCCGATCGCCACGCCCCAGTGCTCGGCCGTCACGGGCTCCTTCTCGTTCGGGAAGGCCTGGTCGAACAGCTGCTCGTAGCCGAGCTCGCGCAGCCGGGCCTCGGCTTCCTCGAAACTCTTGTTGCCGTAGGCGAGCGGGCTGGTCAGCGCCTTCATCGCCTGCTCCTCGACGCTGACGCGATTGCCGCCATAGTGCTGCGCGACCAGCAGCGCCGTGTTGAACACGGTGTGCGCATTGCGCGGCAGCCTCTGGCCATTGACGCCGACCGATTGCGGCAGCGAGTCGGCGCCGTGGAAAGACGGGTTGTGGCAGGTGGCGCAGCTGGTGCGGCCGTCGATCGATACGCGCGTCTCGAAGAACAGCTTGCGGCCGAGTTCGACACGCGCCGCCGAGTGCGGGAAGTCGTCGACATGGGCGGTGTCGGGCAAGGGCTTGAAGACCTCGAGTGCGCGTTCAAGCAGCTTGCGGTCGGTGTCTTCGGCGGTCACGAAGCCTGCGCCGGCGGCGCCGGCGGCCACGATCAGCGCGGCGACGAGGCCGCGGCGTGCGGTTCTGGAAAGCGTCATCTGGTATCCCCCGGATAATTCAAGTTTTTTCCGGATTGTGCCCGCATTCCGCCGCGCGTGCAGGCGGCCGCCTGCCGTGGCCGGGGCTTCAGAAGCGCTTCCAGATGCCGCTGTGCCAGTGGCCGCCGCCCGAGCGCTGCTCGCGGCCGATCTGCAGGTAGAGCATGGTGTCCTTCGACAGGAAGTACTCGTAGCCGAAGCCGATCTCGCGCACCGGCTGCCAGGTGCCGGCCTTGTTGAAGACCTGCTCGCTTTCGACCAGCAGGAATTTCAGTTCGCCGACCTGCACGGGCACGCGCATCGTCGCGATCCAGCCCCAGGGGCTGGCGTCGGTGCGCGGCAGCGCCGGATCGACGCCGTTGCCGTTCATGTCGCGCGTCGAGTGCATCAGCTGCGCGCCGACCTTCACCTGCCCGAACTTGCGCTGCGCGCCGGCGACGATGTTGCGCGCGCGCGGCCCCTGGTGGTAGACCACGTTGCCGTCGGTGTCGGCATACTGGTCGCGCCAGGGCATGTCGATGCCGACATGCCAGCCCCAGTCGGCGACGTCGTAGGTCAGCAGCAGCTTGAGCGCATTGCCGTTGAGAGCGGTCTTGCCGAAGCCGTACTGTGCGCTGAACTGCAGGCCGGCCATGGAGGGCGAGATGTAGGTCACCGAGCGCGGGATGCGAAACAGGCCGATGCCCCCGAGCTGCGCGAGAAAGATCTTGTCCTCCACCAGGCCGTCGTTGGTAAAGGGGTCGATGCGGCCGGCGCTGCCGTTGATGAGGTCGCGCGTGCGGCCCAGCCGCAGCGTGCCGTAGCGCGTGTTCAGGCCGACGTAGGCATGGCGGTCGAACGCGAACTTCGCCTCCGGATCGATGGTGCTTTCGAGCCGGACCTCGACCGTCAGGTCCTCGGAGACGCGCTCGAAGGATTCATAACCGAAGCGGGAGGTAAAATTCGTGCGCGAGCCGAAGCTGTTGCCCTTGCCCCAGTTGTGGCGGATGTCATGGTCGGCGGTGGGAATGTGCGTGCCGAACCCGCCGACGAGTCCCTGGTCGAGGAGGCCGTAGAGTTTGACGTTGGCACTGAGCGCGGCCGTCGGCAGCGCGGCGAGAAGTGTCCCCAGTAGCCGCTTTTTTGTTATTTTGTCGCTCACGCGAGAGCAGGATTCATGAATTGCTGTATTGCGAAGATACCATTGGCATCCTAGACTTTGGTTCCAAAAAATTTAACAAGCTCATTACGTCCGGCCACTGGCCGGCGTTCCTGAAATGGCAACTTTTGATCGGGCCGCACCCCGGCCTGCCTGTTCCTGCAAGGCCATTGCGGGAGGAAGAATCATGAGACCCCTGAAGACACTGTTTTTTGCCCTGCTGGTCGCAGGCCCGGTTGCTCTCGTCCAAGCGGCGCCGGCCAGCTGGACCGACAGCCTCGAGCCGCTGCCGGCCGCCCAATGGAGCCGCGCGCGCGCCGCCCACCTGCTCGAGCGCGCCGGATTCGGCGCCACGCCGACCGAGGTCGCGCAGTATGCCGCAATGTCGCCGCGGCAGGCGGTGCAGGCGCTGGTGCGATACCACGCCATCGACAATCCGCTGCCGCCTTTCCAGGAGTCCGGCGCCTTCGATCCCGGCCTCGACCCTTTCGTCCCCTCGCGTCCGTTCGCGACCGACCTCGCGAAGCAAACCGGCGAGGCTCTTGGCGTCAAGGCCAAGCCCGAGGGCAACCGCAGGCTGCAGCAGGTGGCTGACCGCTTCCTGTTCTGGCTGCGCGCGACCAAGCTGGAGTCGCAGCGGATCGCCTACTGGTGGGCCAACCGGATGCTGGTGACGAAGCGCCCGCTGGAAGAAAAGATGACGCTGTTCTGGCACGGCCATTTCGCGACCAGCGACGAGAAGGTGCGCGACTACCGCAAGATGCTGAAGCAGAACCAGATGCTGCGCGAGAAGGCCACCGGCAATTTCCGCGACCTGCTGATCTCGGTCGCGCAGGATCCGGCGATGCTCGCCTACCTCGATGCGGCGGTGAACGTGAAAGGCGCGCCGAACGAGAACTTCGCGCGCGAGATCATGGAGCTGTTCTCCATGGGCGTGGGCAATTACAGCGAAGAGGACATCCGCGAGGCTGCGCGCGCCTTCACCGGCTGGAATTTCAACGGCCTGAAGTTCGTCGTCAATCCGGACAAGCATGACGACGGCGTGAAGACCGTGCTCGGCATCAGCGGCAATTTCAACGGCGTGCAGGTGATCGACATCATCCTCGCGCAGCCGGTCACGGCGGAATACATCGCGTCCAAGCTGTATCGTTACTTCGTGCGCGAGGACATCTCGCCGGAGATGCGCGCCAAGCTCGGCAAGCTGTTGCGCGACAGCCGCTACGAGATCGCGCCTTTCCTCGAAACCGTCTTCCTGTCGCGCGACTTCTACAGCGACGCATCGGTCGGCACCCGCATCAAGCCGCCGGTCGAGCTGGTGGTCTCCACGTACCGGAAGATGGGCCTGGCCGAAATCCCCGGCATCCCCGACTTCAACGACCTGACCGATGCGATGGGGCAGAAGCTGCTGTTCCCGCCGAACGTGGCCGGCTGGGCCCAGGGCAAGAGCTGGATCACGCCGGGCCTGCTGCTCGTGCGCGGCAACTTCGTCTATGACACCGTGTTCCCGCCGATCGATTTCGTGCCCAACGACCGCGTGCCCGACGATCGTTACGGCATCGTGCCGGTGGCCGACAAGCTGTCCATGGGCAAGGATGTGACCACGGCGACCAAGCCTGACGGCAAGGAGGTGACGTCGATGTCGATGCAGAACGACCGCGACGAGGACTTCAACACCCGCCTGGCGAGCTATCACGCATGGCGCAAGGCGATCGAGAAGGTCAGGCCGATCCCGCGCACGACTGCGCAGCTTGACGTTGCGAAGCTGGTGCGCGATGCCGGCTGCCAGACCGCGCAGCAGGCGGTGGACCATCTGCTGGGCCGCTTCCTCGCGACGCCGGTCGACAGCGCCACCCGCACCAAACTCGCGGTGCTGCTCGAGTCCGACCTCGGCACCGCCGACCTGAAACGCGCCGACAGCTACATGGAAGACGCGCTGCGCAACACGCTGCACGTGATACTTTCGCTGCCGGCCTACCAGTTGGGATGACCATGAAACACGCACACCTGAACCAGGGACGCCGCGAGCTGCTGAAGGCGCTCGGCGCCGCCGGGCTGGCGGCCGGCCTGCCGCTGCTGCCTGCGCGCGCCGCCGAGTCGGCCGACAAGCGCATCCTCGTCGTCGTCGAGCTGACCGGCGCGAACGACGGCATGAACACGCTGGTGCCGTATGCGGACGATGCGTATTACCAGCTGCGTCCGCGCATCGGCATCCGCGCCGACAAGGTCCGCAAGATCGACGAGATGTACGGCTTCAATCCGTCGATGTCCGGCTTCGAGCAGCTGTACAAGGATGGCCTGATGGCCATCGTGCATGGCTGCGGCTACGAGCAGCCGTCGTTCTCGCACTTCACGTCGGCGGCCTACTGGCATACCGGCGTGCCGAACGGCGGCGAGCCCTATGGCTGGCTGGGCCGCGTCGCCGATGCGATCGACCCGAATGCGACGCCGAACTTCCTCGTCAACATCGACGAGCGCCAGTCGCTCGCCGTGCGCGCCGCGCGCCATGTGCCGGTGGTGTTCGACAATCCCGACCGCTTCACGCGCAAGGGCCTGCTGCAGAGCCGCGCGCTGCTCGACAACCCGGCCGCCGCCGACGGCCCGAACCCGTCGCGCAAGTTCCTCGATGACGTGGCGAAAAGCGCGCGCGAGGCGTCGCAGCTGGTGCGCGCCGCCTGGGACAACTATCGTACGCCGGTCGACTACGGCATCGTCCCGGTCGACCTGCCGAAGGTGGCTGCGATGATCCATGCCGGGCTGTCGTCGCGACTGTTCTATGTGTCCTATCGCCACAATGCCTTCGACACCCATGTGCAGCAGAACGAGCAGCATGGCCGACTCTTGTCCTATGTGTCCGACGGCATTGCCGGCTTCATGAAGGACATGGAGCGCATCGGCCGCGCCGATGACGTGACGATCCTGGTGTTCTCGGAATTCGGCCGCCGCGCCGCCGAAAACACCAGCCTCGGCACCGACCACGGCACCGCAAACCACATGTACGTGATCGGAAAACAGGTCACCGGCGGGCATTACGGCGACGCGCCTTTGCTTACCGATCTCGACGAAGGTGGTAACCTTCGCTTTACGACCGATTTCAGGCGCGTCTACGCGACCCTGATCGAGGACTGGCTCGGGTACGGCGACAGCAAGGGACTGCTGTACGGCGACTTCGAGAAATTCCCGATTTTCGGATAAGGCAACAAGAGACAGGTGGCACCCGTATGGCAGCACATTTCGACCTCCCGGACATCAAGCTTTTCGTGAACATCGCCGAGGCCAACAGCCTCACCCGCGGTGCGGAGCGGTCGCACATGTCGCTGCCGGCGGCATCGATCCGCATCAAGAACCTCGAGGAGGGACTGGGCGTGAAGCTGCTGTACCGGACCAGCCAGGGCGTGACCCTGACGCCGCCGGGACAGGCCTTCATGCACCATGCGCGACTGGTGCTGCAGCAACTGGCCGACCTGCGCGGCGACCTCGCCGAGTACGTGCAAGGTTCGCGCGGCCACGTGCGGATCTTCGCGAACACGACCGCAATGGCCGAGTATCTGCCGGCGCTGCTGCCGTCCTTCCTTGCCACGCATCCCGACGTCAACATCGAGCTCAAGGAGCGCATGTCGAACGACATCATCCGTGCCGTCAGCGAGGGCAAGGTCGATGTCGGCATCGTCGCCGGCAATGTGCGCACCGAAGGGCTGGAGGTGCTGCCGTTCCGCGAGGACCGGCTGGTGCTGGTGACTTCCGAATCGCATCCGCTGGCCACGCGCAAGCAGATCGAGTTCAGCGAGGCGCTCGCCTACGACTTCGTCGGCATGGTCGAGGCCAGCGCGATCCATGCTTTCCTCGCGCAGGCGGCGAACGAGCTGAACCGGCAGATCAAGATTCGCATCCAGGTCGGCAACTTCGAGGCAGCCTGCCGCATGGTGGAGGCGAATGTCGGCATCGGCGTCGTGCCGTACTCGTCGGCCGCGCGGCATGCGCAGAGCATGAACATCCGCTGCGTCGAGATTTCGGATGACTGGGCGGTGCGGCGGCTGCAGATCTGCGTACGCAACCTGCAGGCGCTGCCGCTGTTTGCGCGCGAACTGGTCGAGCTGCTGACTGCCGAGACGAAGGTCAGCGCCTGAGCCAAAGGCGTCCGCGGTGCAACCCGACATGCCGCCGCGGTGCTTGATGACGCCGTGGTAATACCTCTGTCTGTGCGGGTTAAACCCCCTTCAACACGAGCCTAAAAACTCGCGAATTGCCCGCTTCCGGGCGTTCCTTCAAACTCGGCCCAACTTCTGCCAACCACCGATGTTGCCGCAGCCGGCGGCGCATCTCTGTCTCTGGAATACCCGAATGAACCACACTGATGCCCATCAGGACATCCGCGATGCCGTGCGCGCTCTTTGCGCGCAATTTCCGGCGGATTATTTCCGCGAGGTCGACGAGCAGCGCGGCTACCCCGAGGCCTTCGTCAATGCGCTGACCGAAGCCGGCTGGCTGGCTGCGCTGATTCCGCAGGAATACGGCGGCTCCGGGCTCGGGCTGGTCGAGGCCTCGGTGATCATGGAAGAGATCAATCGCGCCGGCGGCAATTCGGGCGCCTGCCATGGCCAGATGTACAACATGGGCACGCTGCTGCGCCACGGCTCGAAGGCGCAGAAGGATTTCTACCTGCCGAAGATCGCGGCCGGCGAACTGCGCTTGCAGTCGATGGGCGTGACCGAGCCGACCACCGGCACCGACACCACGAAGATCAAGACCACCGCGGTGAAGAAGGGCGACCGCTACGTGGTGAACGGCCAGAAGGTCTGGATCTCGCGGGTACAGCACTCCGACCTGATGATCCTGCTGGCGCGCACCACGCCGCTGGCCGAGGTGACGAAGAAGTCCGAAGGCATGTCGATCTTCATCGTCGACCTGCGCGAGGCGATCGGCAGGGGCATGGAAGTGCGCCCGATCCGCAACATGGTGAACCACGAGACCAACGAGCTGTTCTTCGAGGACCTCGAGATCCCGGCCGAGAACCTGATCGGCGAAGAGGGCAAGGGCTTCAAGTACATCCTCGACGGCCTGAATGCCGAGCGCGCGCTGATCGCGGCCGAGTGCATCGGCGACGGTTACTGGTTCATCGACAAGGTGACCAAATACGTCAACGAACGCATCGTGTTCGGCCGTCCGATTGGCCAGAACCAGGGCGTGCAGTTCCCGATCGCGAAGGCCTTCGTGAACATCGAGGCAGCGAGCCTGATGCGCTACAAGGCCTGCGAGCTGTTCGATGCCGGCCTGCCCTGCGGCGCCGAGGCGAACATGGCGAAGATGCTGGCGGCCGATGCGTCGTGGGAAGCGGCGAATGCCTGCCTGCAGTATCACGGCGGCTTCGGCTTCGCGGCCGAGTATGACGTCGAGCGCAAGTTCCGCGAGACCCGGCTCTACCAGGTCGCGCCGATCTCGACCAACCTGATCCTGTCGTACGTCGCCGAGCATGTGCTCGGGATGCCGCGTTCGTTCTGACGCGACCACCGGCTAATGGAGGCCCTGATGAAAGACACGATAGCACCTGGTGCGCAGCTCGCGGCATTCGCCGCCAACCTCCGCTACGAAGACATTCCCGAGCCGGTGCTGAGGCGCACCGAAGACCTGCTGCTCGACTGGTTCGGCTCTGCGCTGGCGGGCAAGGTCGGTCGCCCGGTGCAGGCGATCGAGGCGCTCGCGCTCGAGCAGGGGCCGCGTGACGGCGGCGCCGAAGTGCTGATCTCGCGCCGCAAGACCACGCCGCTGTTTGCGGCGATGGTGAATGCGGCTTCTTCGCACTATGCGGAGCAGGATGACGTGCACAATGGCTCGGTGTTCCATCCGGCCACGGTGATCTTCCCGGCGGTGCTGGCGGTGGCGCAGGATCGCGGGCTGTCCGGCAAGGCGCTGCTGACGGCATCGGTGGCGGGCTACGAGGCCGGCATCCGCATCGGCGAGTTCCTCGGTCGTTCGCATTACAAGATCTTTCATACCACCGGCACGGTCGGTACGGTCGCTGCGGCGGTCGCTGTCGGCCGGCTGATCGGGCTGGACGCGCGCCGGATGCTGGACGCGATCGGTTCGGCCGGCACGCAGGCGGCCGGCCTGTGGGAATTCCTGCGCGACGCAGCCGACTCGAAGCAGCTGCATACTGCGAAGGCGGCCTCCGATGGCCTGCTGGCCGCGCTGCTGGCCGAGAAGGGCTTCACCGGCGCGAAGCAGATCCTCGAAGGCAGGCAGGGCATGGGTGCGGGCATGTCGCAGGGCACGAACCCGGCCGCGCTGACCGACCGGCTCGGCGAGCGCTGGGCCACCATCGAGACCTCGTTCAAGTTCCACGCAAGCTGCCGGCATACGCATCCGGCGGCCGATGCGCTGCAGAAGGCGATGAAGGAGCACGGCCTGAAGCCGGACGACATCGTCGAGGTGATCACGCATGTGCACCAGGGCGCGATCGACGTGCTCGGCCCGGTGGTCGATCCGCAGACGGTACATCAGGGGAAATTCTCGATGGGCACCGTGCTCGGGCTGATCGCGATCGAGGGTGCAGCCGGCGTGATGGAGTTCGAGCAGCGCTATCGCGATCCGGACGTGGCGGACTTCCGCGTGCGCGTGAAGATGGCGCTGGACGAAGAGGTCGACGGCGCGTATCCGGCGCGCTGGATCGGCAAGGTCACCGTGCACACGCGCGACGGCCGCACGCTGCAGGCGCGCGTCGATGAGCCGAAGGGCGACCCGGGCAATACGCTGACGCGGCCGGAGCTGGAAGACAAGGCGATGCGGCTGGCAGCGTTTGGCGGCGCGGCGGATGAGGCTGAGATGAAGCGGGCGTTTGGCGTGCTGTGGGGGATGGCCGGCTGCGAGAAGTTGCCGGTGCTACTGGCGAACTGAAGCGTTCAGGAAGCGGGTCGGTCGTCCCGCTCCGCTTCGCGCTGGGTCAGTGCAGGTAACAGAACCAGCAGCTCGGGCAGGGCGCTGCGGACGGTATCCCATACGACATCGAGGTTCATGTCGAAATAGCCATGCGCGATCCGGTTGCGCATGCCACGCATGCTTCGCCATGGGATATCGGGATTGGCGCCAGCAAAGCTTTCATGGTGGTCCATGATCTTCGTCGCGGCTTCGCCGATGATGATCAAATCCATGATCACAGCGAGTTGCGTACGCTTGTCATTGATGAATTCCGCTTTCGACAGACCTTCGACGAAACCGCAAGCCTCACGGGCAGCCTGCCGCATGTGATCGACATAGTCGGTCAGGCGGCTTGCGCTCATAAGGGTTGCGCTTCGCCGATGACTTGGGCGCGAATCTTCGGAGGCAGGTCGCCGGGCGTCAGCACATCCACATGCACGCCCAGCAGGGATTCCAGCTCGACCTGCAGCCCCCCTAAATCAAAGAGCGTGGTGCCAGGCAGGGGATCCACCAGCAGGTCAAGGTCACTGCCATCCGCGTCTGTTCCATGCAAGACCGAGCCAAATACCCGAGGGTTGGCCGTACGGAAGCGACGCGTCGTTTCAAGGACGGCGGCTCGATTCGATTCGAGGGCAATGGACGGTCGCATGGTTTGAGTATATCCAAGTCGCGGAACTCGCGGCAAAGGGCAGTGGCCAAATCGGCAAGAACCCAACAAGAAGACGTGCACTGTCCCGGAAAGCAGTGAACGATCAGTCCGCGGATTTCAAGTCAGCAGCCCTCAGGTCGAAAGCACTCGCGTGTGTCCCGGCACCTCATGATCGGCCGGTTCCCGAATGATGATGTCCACGTCAGCGCCCAGCCGGTTCAGGCAATCCATCATCCGCGCTTCGCTGATGCCGCGAAACTGGCCACGCAGCATGCCTGACAGTTTTGGCTGGGGCATGCCGAGGATGGCAGCTGCCTGAATCTGGGTCAGTTGCCTTTGCTTGATGAGTTCGGTGATCTTCGAGGCGAGGCCGGCCTTGACCTGCATGGCTTCGGCATCGGCGTAGCCAAGCGCTTCGTAGACATTGTCGCTACCGCGTCGGATATCAGTCATTGGATACTCCTTCGATTCGGGCCAATACCATTTTCAATCTTTCCGTCACCAGGTCCAGCTCTTGTTTCGGTGTCGCGATGCCGTGCCGTGACTTCTTCTGGAAGCAATGCAGCACGTAAATGCCATTCGCAATCTTGACTGTGTAGACCGCTCGGTACGTATCGCCCGCATGGTCTTCAGCCACTTCCAGCACGCTCGCGCCGCCAAAGCCTTTCAGGGGCTTGGCCTGAGCGTGCTTTCCCCCTTCTTGCGCGAGGTGTAGCGCATAGCCGAACGTGTCTATGACATCCGCAGGCATGGCCAGCAGGTCGCGCCTTGAGGATCCAACCCAGTAAAGTGGCTTGATTGGTCGTGACATGGGAATACTATATCCAAATGGGTATATTTGGCAAGGCGCAAATGAGCCAGCCAGACTTGATTTGCATCGACCGCGAGAGTGGGCTCAAACGAGCGAGGTAGGGCCAGATCGGGTTCTGGCGACGCAATGCAAGACGCCGCTATTGCATTCGGGATCGCAAAATGTTGCGTTGATATGTGGTTCTGGAATGAACGGCACAACGCAACGAGCGTTGTGATTATCGGGGAACGCGGTACTTCGTTTGCGGGGAAGCATGGGAGCGAGCGGGGCTTGATCCGCGCGCTGTGTGGCGGGTTTATGCGCTGAACGCAACCCGTTCGACGAACAGCCCGAGGCCAACGGCGAGCACCGCCAGCGACACCAGCCGCACAACGCGTGCCTCGAACGGCGTGCTGCGCAGCCAGGCCAGCAGCGGCACCACGATGATGACGGCCACCAGCTGGCCGGCTTCGACCCCGAGGTTGAAGTTCAGCAGTGCCAGCAATTCGCTGCCTTTCGGCAGGCCGATCTCCTTCAGCACCGATGAAAACCCGAAGCCATGCACCAGCCCGAACGCGAAGCTGATGGTCCAGCGGCGCGAGATCGCATAGCGGGGATACAGGTTCTCGAAGGCGACGTAGGCGATTGACAGCGCGATCACGGCCTCGACCAGCGTCGAGGGCAGCGTCACCAAATCGAAAGCGGCCGCACCCAGCGTGACGCTGTGCGCGAGCGTGAATGCGGTGATGATCTTCAGCAGCTGCAGCAGGCTGCCGCCGCACAGCACCAGCGCCAGCACGAACAGCAGGTGGTCATAGCCGGTCGCGATATGCTCGACGCCGAGCAGGAAGAAGCTGGCCGCACCGTTCGGCGTGGCCTGCTGCCGCAGGTTCGCCTCCAGCGTCGGCTGCGACGACGAGAACGCATGCGACAGGCTGCCGCCGTCCCAGGTCAGCAGCGCGATCACATGATGGCTGTCGCCCAGCACCGCCGGCAGCCGGTCATGCAGCACCAGTCGACCGACCGGGTGGCCGCAGTCGAACTGCGGGCTGAGGTCATCGCCCGGCAGCGGCCGGCAGCGCTGCCCGTCGGCCTCGAACTGCAAATGCTCGCGCAGCTGCGCAGGCAGCGCCGCGCGGTCGACGGCAGACTTCTCCGTCGGCGTGTACGCATAGCTGACGATCGCATCGCGCACCGACAGGCTGGCGAAGCCGGTGGCGTCGCCGGAGTGCGCCAGCGCGCCGCCGGCGACGAGCCACGCGGCAAGCGCGAGCAGCAGGGCAACCAGACGCAGGCGCCGCATCGGGCTCAGCGCGACGCCGCCGCCGGCGTCGGGGCGGCAGGCGCCATCGCCTTCATTGCCGCGATCAGGTCGAGCAGGTTCGTGATGTGGAACTCCGGCACCGTCACGATCTCGGCGCCGCCGACCGGCAGCAGGTAGCGGCCGTAGCCATCCGGCGTCACGCCGCCGGCGGCGTAGCGCGCCAGCGGCGCGTCGGCACTGCCGCGGTAGACGATGATGAAGATGTCGGGGCGGGTGACGCCATATTCGTCGTCGCCGGCCTTCAGCGGAATCTTCTGCTCGCGCTGTATGCGGCCGAAGCCGGTCATTGCCGTGGCAATGGTTTCCGATTGCGCCGGATCGATGCCGTGCTCATGGCCGGCCTGCGACGCATCATGGATGCCGTGGTAGAACCACTTGCCGTTTGCGGCACGCTCGAAACGATGCATCGTCCCCTTGACCATCACTTCGACCACGCCGATGTCCTCGATCGGCGCCGGCAGCAGCTGCTTGGTCTCGCGTACCGACATCGCCGAGATCTCGTTGCTGCGGCGGACTTCGCCGCGCCAGATGACGACCGCCAGCGCGATCAGCACGCCCCAGATCAGCCACAGTCTGCGCCCGCGCATTACTTCCTCCTCCACCAGACCGCCACGCCGAGCGCCGCCATCAGCAAGGGGATCAGGATGATCGACAGCACGAAGGTGCCTTTCATCTGCGTGTTCGTCATGATCACCAGCGGCAGGTCATAGGTGCGCGGCTTCAGGCCGATCAGGTTGTCGCGCGCGGACAGGAAGTTCACCGCATTCATGAACAGCGTGCCGTTGCCGACCAGGTGGTAGAACGAGTTGGTCGCGAAGTCGGAATCGCCGACGACGACGATGCGCGACTCCTTGCGCTCGACCACCGGTTTGGCCGCTTCGACCTCTTCGCCACGCAGCCGGCGCATCAGCGTCTCGGCCGATTCCACCACCTGCGGATTGACGCGCGCGGTGGCCATGATGGTCAGCGGGCCGCCGCGATTTTTCCCCTCGACGAATTCGACCTTCGAGCGGTCGCCATTCGAGAAGCTTTTCTTCGACGTGTTCACCAGCTGGCGCACGGTCACGCCGGGCACCGGCTGGGCAGTCGGCGAGAGCGTGCGCGCGCCCGGGAAGAAGGTCTGCGGCAGCTTCGAGGTGATCTCGTGCGGGTTGTAGTCGCTGACGGCCGGCGTCGATGGATCGGCCCAGAAATGGCTGGCCGGATCGATCACCATGTCGTCTTCCAGCACGATGCCGAATTTGGCGATCACGCGGTCCAGTCCGCTCTTGATGAAAGGGTCGATCAGGAACATCGCCTTGCCGCCATTGTCAAGGTAGGCATCGATCGCCTTCACCTCGGGCTCGAGCAGCGGCGCCTGCGGGCCGGCGACGATCAGCACCGAGCAGCGCGACAGGTCGGTGCCGGCCTGCATCAGCGACACCTTCTCGACCAGGTAGTTCAGCGCCTCGAGTGCGCCGCGCGCCTTGGCCATGCCGTGCTGCTCATGCTGCACGACCTTGGTTTCCAGTCCGTGCGAATGGCCGGCGCCGCCTTCGGTGTGGTCGTGCGACTCGAGGCTGAACGGATTCGGCTCGCCATGGCCGTCGAGGAAGCAGGCGACCTGCTGCTTGCTTTGCGTGACGCGCAGCAGGCCGTTGGCGATATCCGTCTCGGTCGGGCCGTTGACAGTCAGCTTGCGGCCTTCGCTTTCGAGCAGCGCGGTGCCGGCATACTGCACGCCGCGCAGCTTGGCCTGCGCGGGATTCAGCGTCGGGTCGAAGAACTCGACGCTGATCTTGCTGTTCTGTGCCGCAAACAGCTCATACAGCTCGACGGTCTCGCGCATGCCGCGGTCGTGGAAGAAGGTGACGCGGACCGGGCGATCGATGGTCTTCAGCATCGCCACCGTTTCGGGCGCCAGCGAGTACTCCTGGGTGGCCGTCAGGTCGATGCGCTTCGGGTACAGCGCACTGACCCAGGCGATGGCGATCAAGACGCCGAGCACGCCGACGGTCGACAGCAGCAGTTCGCGCCGGCTGGCGGAGAACAGCAGGCGGATGTCGTTGCGCAGCTTCAGCAGCGCCCATCCCGACAGCAGCAGGCCGGCCACCAGCAGGATGTTGGTGACGGCGGACGAATCGACCGACAGCGCGCTGGCGATCGCCGAAGCGATCAGCAGGACGATGCCGGCAATGAGGATCAGGCCCGAGCGAAAAGTGCTATCCATGGTTTTCGGAAGCTTTCATGGTTGTTCTTGTGATGCCTGCCGCGCTGCGCTCAGCGCCGCCATTGCAGCCAGGTGGTGTTGAGTGTCAGCGCGCCTGCGGCCACGACCAGGAAGAAGGTGATCGCCTCGGTGCGCAGCAGCCCCTGGATGAAGTCCGCATAGTGCTCGGAAAATGACAGATGCGAGAACAGGTCGCGCAGCAGCACCGAGGATTGCAGCCCTTGCAGGTGGCCGATGAACCAGAACAGCAGCAGCGCCGGGATGGTGATCAGCGCGGCGACGATCTGGTTCTCGGTCAGCGCGGAGAACAGCTGGCCGATGCCGATGCAGGCCATGCCGAGCAGCAGGAAGCCGATGTAGCCGGCCACGATGTTGCTGGTGTGCGGCGAACCGTACAGGTACAGCGGCACCAGGTTGATCGCCGAGGCCGCCGTCATCAGCACCAGCATCGTGACCGCGCCGAGGTATTTGCCGAGCACCACCTGCCAGGTACGCAGCGGCAGCGTCATCAGCAATTCCATCGTGCGCCCGGTGTATTCGCCGGAGAACAGACGCATCGTCAGCACTGGCGACAGCGTGATCAGCAGGATCCCCATGTTCTGCAGGGTCGAGTCCATCGTGCCGACGCCGGTCAGGAAGACGTTGTAGGTGAAAAAATAGCCGGTCCCGAGCAGGAAGACGGCGATCACGAAATACGCGATCGGCGAACGGAAATACGTCTGCATTTCCTTGCCGTAGACCGCAGCCACGCCATTCCATGCATTCATGCGCGGCCTCCTTTGTGTCCGATGTAGTTGAGGAAGACGTCCTCGAGCGTCGGCTGGCGGCGCTCGAGACGATACAGTTCGCCGCACTGCGTGACGACGCGGGCGATGCGGGCTTCGACGCCCTCGACTGCGCTGACCTGGCAGTCGATCGCGAAGATGCCGGGGCGGGCGCTGAAGGCCTGCAGCTGCACGCCGGCCACGCCATCGGTGGCGAGCAAGGCCTGCTTCAGCGCATCGGCATCGCCGCCGGCTTCCAGCGTGACGGCGCTGGTCTGGTCGGCCGCCTGCTGCAGGTCCGCCGGCGAACCGGTCGCCAGCAGCCGGCCCTGATTGATGATGGCGACGCGATGGCAGATCAGCGTCACTTCCGGCAGGATGTGCGTCGACAGCAGCACCGCGTGATGTTTTCCCGCATTGCGGATGACTTCGCGGGTTTCCTGTATCTGTCCCGGATCGAGGCCGGCGGTCGGCTCGTCCAGCAGCAGCACATCCGGGTCGCCCAGCAGTGCCTGCGCCAGGCCGACGCGCTGGCGATAGCCTTTCGACAGCTTGTAGATATCTTTCTTCGTCACGTCTTCCAGCCGACAGGCGTTGAGTACGCGCTCCAGTTCCGAGCGCGCCTGCGTGCCGGCCAGGCCCTTGGCCTTGGCGACGAATTTCAGGTAAGAGGCGACGTCCATCACGTCGTACAGCGGCGGCTGTTCGGGCAGGTAGCCGATCTTCGGGGCCGCCTGGTGATTTTCCCTCGCCATGTCGTGACCGGCGACGCGCACGGTGCCGGTGGTCGCGGCGGTGTAGCCGGCGATCAGGCGCATCGTGGTGGTCTTGCCGGCGCCGTTCGGGCCGAGGAAGCCGACGATCTCGCCGGGTTTTACGTCAAAGGAGATGTCGTGCAGGATGGGCTTGGAGCCGTAACGCTTGCTGACTCGGTCCAGTTCTATCATCAGAATATTTGGCGGTGGTGGCAGGAGGGCACAAAAAAGCCCCCCGGGTGGGGGGCTTCGGGTACGGCGTTTGCAGCAATTACTTGTGCCAGCGGTCGCCCAACTTCGCGAACTGGTTCGCGTCGTGCGACATCAGCACCTGTGCGCCCTCGAGGTCGCGCATCATCTTGATGCGGTTCACCGAGTCCGTGTAGTCCTTGACGCTGTAGTTCAGGCCGGCGACATAGCCGTCCAGGTTTTCCTGCATCCAGACCGCATCCTGCGTGATGATCACGGAGCCGGTCTTCGGCAGCTTGACCTTCATCGACTGGTGGCCGATGGTGTGGCCCGGGGTCGGGATGATCTTCACGGTACCGTCGCCGAACAGGTCGTATTCGCCGTCGAGCTCGAGGTAGTTGAAGTCACGAGCAGCGGCGATGTCGGCCAGCACGAAGGAGCCATTGACTGCGCGGCCCTGGATCTTCTCCGGCCACCAGCCCTGATACAGTTCCTTCTTCTGCATCACATGGATCGCCTTCGGGAACATGCCGATGTTGCCGATGTGGTCGAGGTGCGAGTGCGAGTGGACGACGGCCTTGACGTCATCGACGCTGATGCCCAGCTTCTTCAGCTGCATGTCGATCACGTCGGAACGCTTCTGGCTCGGCTTCAGGAAATCGCAGTTGCCGGCGGCCCAGTGCTTCTTGCAGTTGTCCATGGTGTCCGAGATCGCGACGTTGTTGCCGCTGTCGAACACGACGACGCCCTTCGGATGCTTCAGCACCCACATCGACACCGGAATGGTGATCTGCTTGGCTTCCGGGTAGGTGGGGATCAGGCCCTGGATGTTAAAGGGACCGAAGTAGCCGCTGGTTGCCCAGTAGAGTTCCTGCGATTGAGCTGACGGTGCGGTGGTGATGCAGAATGCAGCCAGCAGCGATGCGATAAGACCAGTCTTCTTCATGCGTGCTCCTCCGTTGTGGTTGTTGTAGGCACCGGAGCCGGTCTGCTTCGCCGGATCCCCAGCTTGCTTCGGACGGCCACCGGAACCGGAAAGGAACCTGCAGCCTGTGAATCAGTCTTTTTTTTATGATGATGCAAGTGACTTTTTGTCATGTCAATCAAAAATGCGAATCGCTCCGCATGCGCTCGAAGCAGGCTTGTTGCGTCGCGCCATCCGCATTTTTCATTCTGCGCACGGGGTGCTGCAGCTTGATGAAATGGTGCAAGACGTGCGAATTTACTTTTTCCAAACGCCCCCTTTAACAATGCATTGTTGCCGCCGCGGGAAATGTCATTCAGACTCCGCGGCAGGTGCCGCTACCCACTCATAAATGGCGCCGTGATAATAGGTTCAGGCCGGACTTACCCTGTCCGGTCTTTCTGGAGATGACAATGAAATTTTCCGTACTCGGCCGGGTTTTTGCGGGCTCAGTAGCCGCATTGGCGATGTCGGGCGCGTTCGCGCAATCCAAGCCGGCCCAGCTCAAGGTTGGCGTTACCACCTTCCTGTCCGGCCCGGCGTCGGTGTTTGGCGTGCCGGCGAAAGCCGCAGCCGAGCTCTACATCGATCAGCTGAACGCTGCCGGCGGCATCAACGGCGTGAAGATCGTGCCGACCTTCATCGACGAAGGCGTCGGCGCCGACAAGCTGCTGTCCGAGTACCGCCGCGTGGTCCAGGAGAGCGACACCAAGGTGATGATCGCCGCGATCTCCAGCGGCAACTGCAATACGCTCGCCCCGGTCGCCGAAGACCTGAAGGTACTCAACATCATGTGGGACTGCGGCACCGAGAAAGTGCTGGAGGACCGCCGCTACAAGTACGCCGTGCGCACGCAGGCGAACGCAACCTCCGAGATGGTCGCGACCGTGCTGTACATGCTGAAGCAGAAGCCGGACATCAAGACGATCGCGGTGGTCAACCAGGACTACGCCTGGGGCCGCGATTCGTGGGAGCTGTTCCGCAACACGCTGCTGGCGCTGAAGCCGGACGTCAAGATCGTCGCCGAGATGTTCCCGAAGTTCGGCGCGACCGACTATTCGACCGAGATCAGCCGCCTGCAGGCGTTGCGCCCGGAAGTGGTGCTGTCGACCGCCTGGGGCGGTGACCTCGATACCTTCGTGCGCCAGGCATCGCAGCGCGGGCTGTTCCGCCAGTCGCAGTTCGTGCTGCCGCTGGCCGAAAGCTCGCTCGAGCGCCTCGGCAGCGCGCTGCCGGACGGCGTGATCGTCGGCGCGCGCGGCGACCACTATTTCCTGCATCCGCAGCACGGTGACAATGCGAAGCTGAACAGCTTCACGAAGAAATTCCGCGAGAAGACCGGCACCTATCCGATCTATCCGGTGTTCCACATGGTGCAGGCGCTCGACGGCCTGGTGGCCGGCTATGACAAGGCCATCAAGGCCAACAAGGGCGCATGGCCGACGACCGAGCAGGTGGCGGCCGCGATGCATTCGGTCGAATTCCGCGGCCTGACCAACACGGTCAAGATGCGCGAAGACGGCCAGGGCCTGGAAGACCAGCTGCTCGGCGTGACGAAGAAGGTCGCCGGCTACAACTTCCCGACGCTGGAAAAGATCGCCATCTATCCGGCCGAGCTGGTCACCACGCCGGTCGGCCAGAAGTCGCCGGAATGGGTGAAGACCCTGAAGCCGGCCGCCATCAACGACCCGCGCATCAAGCAGTACTGATCCCCGGCATGGCGCGGTGCGCGGCCAGCCGGCCGCGCGCCCGCGCCTGACCTTGTCCTCCAACGTTTCCAAAGTTCTCGATGCCGCAGGATCTCTACATACTCGCGGTGATGGACGGCCTGTCCTACGCCGCATTGCTTTTCCTCGTCGCGCTCGGCATGACCCTCGTGTTCGGCGTGATGAACATCATTAACATGGCGCACGGCAGCTTCTATGCGCTCGGCGGCTACATGGCGGCCAGCCTCGGCATGTTGGCTGCGTCGCAGGGGCTGTCGCCGGCGTGGTCGCTGCTGATCCTGCCGCTGGCCGCGGTCATCGTCGGCTGCGTGTTCGGCACGCTGATGGAGACTTCGCTGATGCGCCGCATCTACACGAAGGATCCGATCCTGCAGCTGCTGATCACGTTCTCGGCCTTCATGATCTTCGAAGACCTGCAGCGCCTGGTCTGGGGCGTGCAGCCTTACTTCGTCTCCGAGATCGTCAACTATCTCGGCACGACCGAGGTGCTCGGCATCACGTATACCCGCTACCAGCTGATGGTGCTGCCGGGCGTGGCGCTGGTGATCTTCGTCGCGCTGCGCAGCTTCCTGAAGTTCAGTTCGGTGGGCCGGCAGATCGTCGCGGTGTCGCACCATCGCGAGGTGTCGACTGCGCTGGGCATCAATGTCAAGCGCATCTCGCTGCTGACCTTCGTGGTCGGCTCGGTGCTGGGCGCGCTGGCCGGCGCGCTGGCGTCGCCGACGGTGTCCTGGGTGCCGGGCATCGGCGGCGAGATGATCGTGCTGTCGTTCGCGGTGGTGGCGACCGCCGGCCTCGGCCAGATCGAGGGCGCACTGGTGGCGGCGATCCTGATCGGCCTGGCGCGTTCGTTTGCGGTCTACCTGCTGCCCGAGCTCGAGGTGCTGGTGCCGTTCCTTATCATGGTGCTGGTGCTGATGTTCCGTCCTCAGGGCCTGTTTTCGGTGGCTCAGGCGAGGAGGGTGTAATGGAACGCAGGGCAAAAATTCTCGCGCTGCTGCTCGCAGCGCTCACGCTGCTGGTGCCTTTCGTGGCGCCGTGGCTGAAGACGCCGCTGATCCTCGGCACCGCCTTCGGCATCGCCGCGCTCGGCATCTCTATCCTGATCGTCTCCGCGCAGATCTCGTTCGGCCATGCGCTGTATGTCTGCGCCGGCGGTTATGCGTGCGCGTTTGCGCTGCGCCAGTGGGCGCAGCTCGACAGCGCGCTGCTGCTGGCGCTGGGCGCCGTCACCGGCGCGCTCATCGGCGCCGTGATCGGCTCCTTCGTGGTGCGCTACCGCGGCATCTTCTTCGGCATGCTGAACCTCGCGCTGTCGATGGTGCTGTATGCGGCGCTGGTGAAATTCTTCAACATCAGCGGCGGGTCTGACGGCCTGCGGCTGGAGCGCTCGCCGTTCTTCGGCATGCAGATGGAACGGGATGCGTTCGAAACCACGCTGCTGTTCAGCGGCGTGATCCTCGCGCTGCTGCTCGGCTGGGGCGTGCTGCGCTACCTGAAATCGCCGGCCGGCCAGGCGCTGGCCGCGCTGAAGACCAACGAGACGCGCCTTGAATACGTCGGCATCTCGGCCTGGCGCACGCTGTGGACCGGCTATGTGATCTCGGCGACGCTGTGCGGGCTGTCGGGCGCGATCTTCGCGATCGCGCAGGGCCTGGTGACGCCGGAGATGGGCTACTGGGTGCGTTCGGGCGAGATCGTGTTCGTCGCGATCCTCGGCGGCGTCACGCATCCGGTCGGCGCCTTCATCGGCGCGGCGATCTTCGAGTTCGTCAAGCTGTTCGCCGCCGCCTACCTGACGGGCGCATGGCAGATGGTGCTGGGCTTCGTGCTGATCGCGATGGTGTTCCTCGCGCCGCGCGGCGTGTCCGCACTGCTGGAAACGAAACGGAGGGATGCATGAGCGCGCTGCTGCAAACCCGCGACCTGCAGCTAGCGTTCGGCGCGGTGGTGGTCGCGGACCATATCGATTTCGAATTGCACGAAGGCGAACGACTGGCCGTGATCGGCCAGAACGGCGCCGGCAAGACGACCTTCATCAACATCTGCACCGGCCTGATCAGGCCGTCCGCAGGACAGGTGTTCTTCGACGGCCGCGAGGTCACGAAGCTGGCGCCGCGCGAGATCGCGCTGCGCGGCATGGTGCGCTCGTTCCAGCTGCCGCAGCTGTTCTCCGAGCACACGGTGCGCGATTGCGTGCGCATCGCCGCGGCCGGCAAGCACCGCTCGCTCGGGCTGTGGAAGCCGCTGGCCGACGCGGTGCCGGCGGACGAGGTCGACCATGTGCTCGACATGGTGGGCCTGCTGCCGCGCGCCAACGAGATCTCCGGTGCGCTGCCGGAAGGCCAGCGCAAGCTGCTCGACATCGCGATGGCGCTGGTGCTGAAGCCGCGCCTGCTGATCCTGGACGAACCGACTTCGGGCGTGTCGTCCGACGAGAAGCACGGGCTGATGGCGACCATCATGCGCGCGCTGGATGAACAGAAGGTGACCGCGATCTTCGTCGAGCATGACGTGGATATCGTGTCGACCTATGCGACGCGCGTGGCGGCGTGGATCGCCGGCAAGGTGGCGGCCGACGGCAAGCCGGCCGACGTGCTGGCCGATCCGCTGATTCGCACGAACGTGATCGGGGAATGACATGCTGAAGATAGACAAGCTCAGCGCAAGCATTGCAGGCATCACCGTGCTGCGCGGTATCACGACCGATTTCAAGGCGGGCGAGCTGCTGGCCGTGGTGGGACGCAACGGCGCCGGCAAGACCACGCTGCTGCGCGCGATCATGGGCCTGCTGCCGGTATCGGCGGGTTCGATTTCGCTCGAAGGCGAACAACTGACGAAGCTGCCGGGACACCGCCGCAGCGGGCTCGGCATCGGCTATGCGCCGGAAGACCGCGTGATGTTCCCGACGCTGTCGGTCGAAGAGAACCTGCGGCTGCCGTGCGAGGTGCTCGGCCTCGCCGGTGCCGAGGTCGACCGCCGGCTCGAGCGCGTGCTCGACGTGGTGCCGCAGCTGAAGGAAATGCTGCCGCGCTCGGGCGCGGCGCTGTCGGGCGGGCAGGGCAAGATGGCCGCACTCGGCCGCGCGCTGATGGTGGGCACGCGGCTGGTGCTGCTCGACGAGCCTTTCCAGGGCCTCGCGCCGGTGCTGGCGGTGCAGTATGCGGAATCGCTGCGCAAGCTGCACAAGGTGGCGCCGGAGCTGTGCATCGTCGTCACCGAATCGAACCGCAGCCTGCTGCGCGACCTGCCGGATGCGACGCTGACGCTGGAGCGCGGCGAGCTGCTGGCCGACGCACCGGCGCATTGAACTTATCGGTGGCGCGAAAAAAAACAATCGAGGAGACCCCCCATGCCGACCTTGCTGATCGATGGCCAGTGGCGCGCCGCGTCCGATGGCCAGACCATTGATGTGATCAATCCCTGCGACGCGAAGTCGTTCACGACGATTGACCGCGGCACCGCCGCCGACATCGACGCGGCGGTGAAGTCGGCGCAGAAGGCGCTCGACGGCGCATGGGGCAGGATGACGGCCACCGAGCGCGGCCGCATCCTGATGAAGTTCGCCGAGCTGATCGTCGCGCATGCGGACGAGATTGCGCAGATCGAGGCGCGCGACACCGGCAAGCCGATGACGGTGGCGCGCAACGACATCGTTGCGGTCGCCCGCTACTTCGAATACTACGGCAGCGCCGCCGACAAGATCCACGGCGAGCAGATTCCCTACCTGAACGGCTACAACGTGCAGGTGGTGCGCGTGCCGCATGGCGTGACTGCGCACATCATCCCGTGGAATTACCCGGCGCAGATGTTCGGCCGCACGCTGGCGCCGGCGCTGGCGATGGGCAATGCCTGCGTGCTGAAGCCGTCCGAAGATGCCTGCCTGTCGGGCATCCGCCTCGCGCAGCTGCTGATGGAAGCCGGCTTGCCGGCGGGCGCGCTGAACGTCGTCACCGGCTATGGCCACGAGGCCGGCGCTGCGCTGACGGCGCATCCGGGCATCAATTTCGCGACCTTCACCGGCTCGCCGGAAGTGGGCGTGATGGTGCAGCAGGCGACCGCGAAGAATGCCGTGCCCTGCGTGCTGGAGCTCGGCGGCAAGTCGCCGCAGATCGTGTTCAACGATGCCGACTTCGACAAGGCGATTCCGATCATCGTCAAGGCGATCACGCAGAACGCCGGCCAGACCTGCTCGGCAGGCAGCCGGCTGCTGGTGCAGCAGGATGTCTACGAGTCGTTCATGAAGCGCGTGGCCGACGCGTTCGCGCAGGTGAAGGTCGGCACGCCGGAGATGGACCTCGACTGCGGCCCGATCGTGAACCGGAAGCAGTTCGAGCGCGTGAACGGTTTCATCGATGACGCGATCGCGACCGGCGTGCCGCTGCTGGCGCGCGGCTCGCTGGCCGACGGCATCTCGAGGGATGGATACTTCGTCGCGCCGGCGCTGTTCGGCGCGGTGCCGCGCGACCACAAGCTCGCGTGCAAGGAAGTGTTCGGCCCGGTGCTGGCGGCGATGCCTTTCAAGGATGAAGAGGATGCGGTGCGGCTGGCCAACGATACCGAGTTCGGCCTCGTGTCCGGCGTCTGGACCGAGAACGGCGGCCGGCAGCAGAGGATGGCTGCGAGGCTGCACACCGGGCAGGTGTTCATCAACTGCTATGGCGCGGGCGGCGGCGTCGAGCTGCCGTTCGGCGGCATGAAGCGCAGCGGCCACGGCCGCGAGAAGGGCTTCCTCGCACTGGAGGAATTCAGCACGACCAAGACGGTGGTGCTGCATCACGGTTAACGGAATTTGAACGGCGATGGGACCCAGCTTTCGCTGGGACGACGACCTTCCTTACCGTCGTCCCAGCGAAAGCTGGGTCCCATGCTCGCAAGAACACAAGCATCAATTCAAGGAGACATCATGGGACAACTTCAAGGCAAAGTAGCCATCATCACCGGCGCCGGCAGCGGCTTTGGCGAGGGCATGGCGGAAGCGTATGTGCGCGAAGGCGCGAAAGTGATCATCGCCGACCTGAACGCGGAAGCGGGCGAGCGCGTCGCCGCGAAACTGGGCGCGAATGCAAAGGCGGTGGCCTGCGACGTCGCCAACCAGGAATCGGTGGTGAAAATGGTCCAGGCCTGCATCGATGCCTTCGGCATCCCGGACATCGTGATCAACAACGCCGGCACCACGCACAAGAACCAGCCGATGCTGAACGTCGATGAAAAGACCTTCGACCGCGTGTTCAACGTGAACGTGAAGTCGATCTATTTCATGACCCATGCAGTCGTGCCGCTGATGCGCCAGCGCGGCAAGGGCGGCGTGATCATCAACGTCGGCTCGACCGCCGGCATCCGTCCGCGTCCGGGCCTGTCCTGGTACAACGCCTCGAAGGGCGCAGTGAACCTGCTGTCGCGCGCGATGGCGGTCGAACTGGCGCCGGACAATATCCGCGTGAATGCGCTGTGCCCGGTGATGGGCGCGACCGGCCTGCTGGGCGACTTCATGGGCGTGCCGGATACGCCGGAAAACCGCGCGAAGTTCGTCTCGACGATTCCGCTGGGCCGCTTCTGCGAGCCGAAGGACATGGCTGCCGCCGCTGTCTTCCTCGGCACCGACAGCGCCGAATTCCTGACCGGCCTCGAGATGCCGGTCGACGGCGGTCGTACGATCTGATTTTTCACGGAGCCCAGCGATGAAGACGCGTGCCGCCGTACTGCATGAACTGAACCAGCCAGCCCCCTTTGCCGACAGCAAGCCGCTGAAGATCGAGGAGATCGATCTCGACGCGCCCGGCCCCGGCGAGGTGCTGGTGAAAATGACCGCCGCCGGCCTCTGCCATTCGGACCTGTCGGTGATCACCGGCGTGCGTCCGCGGCCGGTGCCGATGGCGCTCGGCCATGAGGCCTCGGGCACGGTGATGCAGGTCGGCGACGGCGTGTCGGACCTGAAGCCGGGCGACCGCGTGGTGCTGGTGTTCGTGCCGAGCTGCGGCCACTGCCTGCCGTGCATGGAAGGCCGGCCGGCACTGTGCGAGCCGGGCGCGGAAGCGAACGGCAAGGGCACGCTGCTGTCCGGCGACCGCCGGCTGCACCTCGGTGCGCAGTACGTGAACCATCATGTCGGCGTGTCGGCATTCGCCGAACATGCGGTGGTGTCGCGCCGCTCGTGCGTGAAGATCGAGCAGGACATTGATCCGGTCGAGGCGGCGCTGTTCGGTTGCGCGGTGCTGACCGGCGTCGGCGCGGTGGTGAACACCGCGAAGCTGCAGCCGGGCCAGAGCGCGGCCGTGGTGGGCCTGGGCGGCGTCGGCATGTGCGCGCTGCTGGGCGCGGTGGCGTCCGGTGCGACCGAGGTGGTGGCGATCGACCTGAACGACAGCAAGCTCGAGATGGCGAAGAAGCTCGGCGCCACGCACGTGATCAACGCGCGCGACCCGGATGCCATCGCGAAGGTGAAGGAAGCGACCCGCGGCGGCGTCGACTTCGCGTTCGAGATGGCCGGCGTGGTGCCGGCGATGGAATTGTCGTATCGCGTGACCAAGCGCGGCGGCACGACCGTCACCGCCAGCCTGCCGCATCCGCAGCACAACTGGCCGCTGCAGCAGGTCAGCCTGGTGGCGGAAGAGCGCACGGTGAAGGGCAGCTATATCGGCTCCTGCGTGCCGGCGCGCGACGTGCCACGCTACATCGGGCTCTACCTCGCGGGCAAGCTGCCGATCAACAAGCTGCTCGGCGAGCGGCTGACGCTTGACGACATCAACCGCGGCTTCGACAAGCTCGATGCCGGCGAAAGCATGCGCGACCTGGTCGTGTTCTGACCGCCGGCGCACCTGACCGGTGACGCTTTTGTCAGCGGCCTCGCTCCTTCCACGCGTCCGGCGGCGAGCCGGACGCCTTCTGCCTGACGGGCCGGATTCCATCCTGCCGCGCGAGTTCAGGCACTTTCGCGTTGAATTCGATCGCGGCCCGCGCCCGGCGACGCTGCCCCGTTCTTGCGCCCAGCTGTTCGGACAGCCGCGCATCGGCCGTGTCCGGCGCGCCTTGCTTGGCCCGGGCGTCGGCAAACAGTGCCGGCCAGCTGGGCGGGTCGTTCAGTGGATCGAGCATTGCACCTCCGTCGCAGGTCAGGTTCCTCCCCGCTTGAGTGGCCGGCGGGACCGGCGGCGCTGAAGCCCGCCGGCGCGGCGTTGCATCGCCGGGATACCAGTCGCAATGGGTGCGCGCGGGCCCGGCCGGCGTCAGTGGTGCGGGCCGGGGGACGATTCCTGCGTTTCCTGCCCGGGCTGGTCGAGCCCCGGCTTGGGCTTGCCCTGCGCATCGGACAGCCGGTATTTCGTGCGGCGGTCGCCCATCAGATCGCGCAGTTCGCGGATGCTCATCTCGGTCACTTCATGCATGCGGATCAGCAGCGATGCGCCGACCGGCAGCGTGCGGTGCCGGATCTTGCTGATGACCGGCGGCGCGACCTCGAGCGCGCGCGACAGCGCTGCATCATTTTTCAGCTTCATCCGCTCGCGCAGCGTATCGAGCAGGCGGTTCGGGTTGTAGCTTTCCTGGGAAGACAGCGCATGCGGCTGCGTGTGATGCGTTTGCTGATGTTCCATGATGTTCCTCGACTGGAGCGGTTGGATGGCGTCAGGCGCAAGCTTCGCTTGCGTAATCGACATGACTGCTCGACGAGCAACAAGTTCCGCCCCAACATCGCCTGTCTGCATGTTTTCATGGCTCCGGCAAGAGCTGGCGCAAGGACGGGGCGATCGAAAAAACGGGCGACGATACACTCGTCGCCCGAAGCAGGCGGGTGCGGGCGGTCTTACCAGTAAGCCTGCAGGTAGGCCGGCGCGATGCCGCCCCGGTAAGCGGCGTAGGGATCGAGGCTGCCGAGGCCGAGGGCCATGCCGAGCGCGGCATTCTGCGGCGACAGCGCGGCCGGTTCGCGGTAGGCATTCGTCATCGCATGCAGCGCCGCGGTGCCGAGCAGCGAACCGAGCGCATTGCCGCCCTGCGATCCCATCAGCGCGCCGATCGCGGGCACGCCGCTCATCATTGCCTGGGCCTGGGCCTGAGCTTGGCCAAGGCCGACTGCGCGCACCACATCGGGCAGGCCGAAGCCGGTGCGGCGCGGATCGCCGAGCATCAGCGGCTGGCAGCAGCGCTTGATGATCTGGAACAGATGCTCGACGCGCTCGGCGCTGCGCATCTGGCCGGCGCCGCGGAAGTCGGGATGGTGCGCCAGCACCAGCGCCGCCAGCCCCGTGACATGCGGCGCAGCCATCGAGGTGCCGTCCCACGCGGCGAAGTTATTGTCCGGCACCGACGAGGTGATCGCGACGCCGGGCGCGCAGACGGCGATCTCCGGGCCGTAGCAGCTGAAGCGCGCGGAGAAGAAGCCGTTCGCATCGACCTGCGGCGTCAGCGTCTGCGTGTGGTAGCTGTCGGGCGGGAATTCGTTGATGCGGCCGATCGCGGCCACGGTCAGCACGTTCGGCGACGAGCCGGGGTATTGCACCGGCCCGCCGGAGTTGCCGGCGGCGACGATGCAGGCCACGCCGGCGCGGCGCGCGCGCACGATCTGCTGCTCGAGCGCCTCGGAAGGCTGCGCGCCGCCGAGGCTCAGGTTGACGACGTCGATCTGGTGCTCGATGCAGTATTCGAGCGCCTCGATCAGCTGGCTGATCTGCCCGCCCGGAAATAGTTTGCACGCATGGATCTCGGCGTCGGGTGCGAAGCCGCGGATGCCGGCGGCGGAGTCGAGGCCGGCAATCACGCCGGTGCAGTGCGAGCCGTGCGCGATGGTGTCCACGTTCCAGCTGGTGCCGGCGGTGGCCTTGTTGACGATGTCGATGCCGCGCGTGACCTGGGTCAGGTCCTGGTGGCTGTTGGCGCAGCCGGAGTCGACGACGGCGATCTTCACGCCCTGGCCGCGATAGGTGTTCGGCAGCTGGTCGAGCCGCATCGCGCGCTGTCCCCAGGTCAGCTGCTGCTGTTGCGGGAAGTTCTTCAGGCCGGGCCAGTCGGACAGCGCGCGCAGCGCAACCACGTTGAGTTCGTCGTCGCTGACGTCGGGGCGCTCCTGGTAGAAGCTCCAGTAGTCGGCGCGCGGCTTGACGTAGAGCCGGCGTATGCTGGCCGCACTGTCGCCGTACAGCGTGAGCCGCACGCGGCCACTGGCGTCGCTGACGCCGCGCGCGGGCAGCATGCTGCCGAACAGGTAGACCTCCGCGCCCTCGATAGGCTGGCCCTTGCCGAGCAGCTGGAATTCGGCGCTGAACGCGGCGCCGCCGAGCGGCAGGTTGTAGCTGACCATCGCCGGCTGCGCGAAGTCGGCCTCGAACAGTTGCAGCGGCTGGTCGCGCTCGACGATCAGCTGTCCCTGCGCCTGCAGCGCCAGCGCCTGCGCCTTGTCTTCGGCCATTCGCGTGACCAGCACGGCGCCTTCCTGCATGCCGGCGCCGAGCGCGCCGACGACCTGCTTCGGGCCGATGCGGTCGATGATCTCGATGTCGGGCGAGTCCTTCAGCGCCTGCTCGACCATGGACATGCTGAGCGGCGCGAGCCCCATCATCTGCATGCCGGGATGGCGGCGCGGCGCGACCAGGAACTGGCCCTTGCGCTGCTTCAGGTCGTGCGTGCGCTGCTTCGGGTCGGCAGCCGCGGGTGCGGGCGTGCCAGCGCCATGTTCGGGCTTGTTGGCCATGGAAATCCTTTCGGGGTGAACGTTTGGGTCAGGGCGAGGGGCCGAACAAGGACAGCGGCTGGTCGGGCTCGATCTTCATGTCGCCGCTGGACGCAAAGCGATGCTCGAGCTGCGCGGCGATCGCATGCGCCATGTCGAACACGGCGGTATGCGGCGCGCCTTGCGGACCGAGGGTCTCGATCAGCTGCAGCTCGGGATCGGCGTGCGAGTCGGACACGAAGCGCGCCAGCTTGGCGCCGTCGGCACAGCTGACGAGATAGCGGCCGCGGCCCGGTCCGCCCTGGATGGTTGCCATCGGTGGTCGTGTGTGTGGATGCGCGCCCCGCCGCGTCGCGGCAGGGCGTCTGCGCACGTCAGTGCAGGGTCTGCCCTGAGGCGTAGTTCTGCTGGCCCTGGCCGGCGTAGGGCTGCTGTTGCTGCTGCTGTTGCGCCCAGGCCTGCTGCATCGG
>CAZTIF010000015.1:0-17466 GCA_964613635.1 uncultured Bifidobacterium sp.
TGAAGACCAAGGTCACGAAGCTGGAAGCGCAGGCCGACGGCCTGGTCGCCACCTTCGAAGGCGACAATGCACCGGCCGAGCCGCAGAAGTACGACATGGTGCTGCTCGCCGTCGGCCGTCGCCCGAACGGCAAGGAAATCGCCGCCGACAAGGCCGGTGTGATCGTCAACGAGCGTGGCTTCATCCCGGTCGACCGCCAGCAGCGCACGAACGTGCCGCACATCTTCGCGATCGGCGACATCTGCGGCGATCCGATGCTGGCGCACAAGGCGACCAACGAGGCGAAGGTCGCGGCCGAAGTGATCGCCGGCCACAAGGTCGAGTTCGACGCGATGACGATTCCGTCGGTCGCGTACACCGACCCGGAGATCGCATGGATGGGCGTGACCGAAGCCGAGGCGAAGGCCAAGGGCATTCCGTTCGAGAAGGCCAGCTTCCCGTGGGCTGCGAGCGGCCGTGCGCTGGCGATGGGCCGCGACGACGGCGTCACCAAGCTGCTGTGGGATCCGACCACCAAGCGCATCATCGGCGCCGGCATCGTCGGCGTGAACGCCGGCGAGCTGCTGGCCGAGACCGTGCTGGCGATGGAAATGGGCGCCGACCTCGAGGACCTCGCGCTGACCGTGCATGCGCACCCGACGCTGTCGGAGACGCCGATGTTCGCCGCCGAAATGGGACTGGGCAGCATCACCGACCTGTATATCCCGCCGAAGAAGTAAGCGCCGAACCCCAGCGGTTCCGGCAAGGACAACGGCCCGCCTGTGCGGGCCGTTTTTCATTTGCGTCGGCAATGCACTAATCCCTTGTGCAACGGGGACTCGGGGTTGGCGGTCGTGACTATCGTGGTAGTCCGCCAGTACAGCAGCCGCTGGAAAAATTCGGCATGTTCTCGACAGGAGCGGCGCGCGGGGCTGGGCAGAAATCGCGCGACGCTGCGACCATGAAGCACAAGGCGGCCTACATGCGAAGGCACACCATCGGTTCGACGCTCCCGGAGGCAGGAATGGGCAAGCTACCACCAGTCGTCATTCGCAAGTCCGATGACACGCAGCAGATTGCAGGCAAGCTGGAGCGACTCGGCGACATGAGCCGCATGCGGATCAAGAACAAGGACTTCGACCTCAGCGGCGTGGTGGCCATCCACCTGAGGGAGCGGAACTGGTCCGAAGCCTTCGACGATTTCAAGCATGACGTCCGCGACTTCTTTTCCGGCTCGATGGCGCATCGGCAGCAGCGCGCCGGTGCGGTGTGCCGCGAGCTCGAATCGATGATGAAGGACAGGAAAGGAAGCTCCCAGCTGCTGCACAACATTCGGCAACGGATCGAGCACAAGGGCAGCTTCAGCGGGCAGGACATCGCCAGGGACATCGCCAACCGCAACCCGCACGGCAAGGTGCTGCCCCTGCAAGGCGGGCAGGCACGCGCCGAAGGCATGGGGCTGGGCATGCACCTGCTGGAAATGGATGCGCTGCAGGTCAGTGCGGATTCCACCATCGTGAAACTGTCGACGGCCTGCCAACGTCCCGAGCTGGAGGCACAGCTCGATCCCCATGCCCTTGGTTTCGAAAGCCTCGGCAAGCCTCCCGGACTGTCCACGCAAACGCTGATCGCTATCCAGGACGACCTGGGCTTCGATCCGGACGCGAACTGGGCGGGCTACCAGTCGCGCTTCGAGCGGAATCTCGAGCTGGCATTGCGGGAATGCGAGGGCGCGGTGGTCATTGACGTCAGCGACGAGATGCTCGATGTCGGCGTGTCCGGCGTCGATGCCGAACAGAGGCGCGATGCGATGGTTCTGTCCCTGCTGAACAAGGCCCGCAAGATCCTGAATGAAAAGCTGATCAACGGCGAGGACATGGCCATCACCTTTGCCTGCAAGGACAAGCAAAGGTTGGAAATGATCCGGGATAACTGGGAGGTACTGTCCGGCCAGTCCGGCGGAGCCGGGCGCATCGGTGCGCCAAACGCGAAATCCAAAGCGCAAGCGTCCCCGCCGGAAGACGGGGCGGGCGTGTTCTAGCCGAAGCGCCGAAGCAGGCGCGCGCACGGTGCCTCGGGAAAGTGCGTGATGCCACGGCACCGGTCAAGGGCGTCGGCCAGCCGTTTTTTTTGCATTCTCGCGATACCAGAGGCCGGGCGTCTGCCGAACTCCGGCGGGGTATCCGCGACTCTGCTGTAGGTAGCCGTCAGCCGCTTGCCGATGCGTTATTCCAGACGGCTCGCGGTCGACATCATTACCGGAGAGCGGGATGGGACGTGATACAGCGATAGTCCTGAACAAGTCGAACTATGCCGGCATTGCCGACAGCCTGAAAGGCCGCGGGATTGTCGAAATGTCGGCGACGCAGCAGGAGACGGGCAGCGGGCAGAAAGCGCTGTTCATCCGGCCCGGCGGCATTCTCCAGATGCTGCGCGCGTGGTTTTCAGGCGCGAAGGAGCGGCAGCAGCGTGCCGACCAGTTGTGCGGCCGGCTGGACGCCGTACTCGACAAGGTGCCCGGCAAGGACATGCTGCTGCAGAATGTGCGCGCACAGATCATCAAGGAGGGCCGGCTGACCGGCGAATTCCTGGCGCTGAACCTGAAGGCCCTGCATGAAGGCGGCGTCGTGATGCACAAGGACCTGAAGCCCTTCGCAATGCCTGCGCACGGGCAGCAGGTGCGCATCCTGAGCGGCAGGCCGACCGAGATCGCGTCGGATCGCTGTATCGTCGGCTACCGCACGGCCAGCGATTTGCTGGGCGCGGCTGCGCCGGCATCGATGCGGCGCGAGCAGCAGCAATTGTCGAAGCTGCAGGTCTGGAGCGTCGGCGACCATGCGAACGGCGGCTCGCCGGTCCACGAGTTCAGCTCGGCTGCGTCGCGTGCGCAAACCATCGCCAGCTGTCCGCCTTTCAACGAAACGTCGGAAGACCGTACGCCGCAGGAGATGTTCAACCTGATCCGCGCCGCGATCGGCGACGCGACGGGAACCATCGTGATCGAGCCTCAGCCCGACACGATCCGTGCCGGCAAGCCCGTCTGCAGCGATGAGGGACTGGCCGGCCAGGTCCGGGCCGCGCTGGATCGCAAAGCCAATGCGCAGGAACAGGGACTGGATCGCGTGATCGCCTTCGTGTCGCCCGACATGGCCCTGCTGAAGCGCATCGAGGGCGTGCATGCGAACCTGACGATGCCGGGTACCGACTCGGACATCGAATAGGGAGAGAAACAACCGGCGCCGGTATGACGGTGCCGGTGTGTCGCGAGTTCGCGCGCGCTTACTGCTTCACCGACGCGATCACGCCCGACAGCAGCTCCAGCATCAGGTCGATCTCTTCGGTCGTCACGTTCAGCGCCGGCATGAAGCGCAGCAGGTCGGGGCGCGGCGAATTCAGCAGCAGGCCCTGCGGCGCGAGGTCGCGCGCGATCTCGACGATCTTGCCGCCGATCGGCGAACCCAGCTTCAGCGCGCGCAGCAGGCCTTCGCCGCGCTCGCCCTCGAGGCCATGCTTGTCGCACAGCTTCAGCAGCCCGTCGCGCAGGTAGTTGCCCTTGTCGACCACCGATGGCAGGAAGTCCGGCTGCAGCAGCTCTTCCAGCACCGCGACGCCGACTGCCGTCATCAGCGGGTTGCCGTTGTAGGTGCCGCCCTGGTCGCCCGGCTCGAACACCGCGAACGGTTCGCGGCACAGCAGCGCCGCCAGCGGCACGCCGCCGCCGATGCCTTTGCCCAGCGTCATGATGTCCGGCTCGATGCCGGCCAGCTGATACGCAAACAGCTGGCCGGTGCGGCCCATGCCGGCCTGCACCTCGTCGACGATCAGCAGGATGTTGTGCTGCTTCGTCAGCGCGCGCAGCCCTTGCATGAATTCCTTCGATGCCGGAATCACGCCGCCTTCGCCCTGCACCGGCTCGAGCATCACGGCGACGGTCCTGTCGGTGATCAGCGCCTCGACGCTGGCGAGGTCGTTCAGCGTGGCCTTCGGGAAGCCCGGCACCTGCGGCGCGAACATCGCGTCCCAGCCGGCCTTGCCGGAGGCCGACATCGTCGCCAGCGTGCGGCCGTGGAAGCTGTGGTCGAAGGTGATGATCTCGTAGCGGTTCTCGCCGGACGCGCTCTGGTTCAGCTTGCCCCATTTGCGCGCGAGCTTGATCGCGCCTTCATTCGCCTCGGCGCCGCTGTTCGCGAAGAACACGCGGTCGAAGCACGAGTGCTGCGTCAGCAGCGACGCAAGACGGATCGACGGCTCGTTGTAGAACGCCGGCGACGGATTGATTACTTTCTTCGCTTGCGCCGTCAGCGCGTCCTGTATGCATTGCGGCGAGTGACCGAGGCAGTTCACCGCCCAGCCCTGCAGCCAGTCGAGATAGCGCTTGCCGTCATGGTCGGTCAGCCACATGCCCTGGCCTTCGGTGAAGACCAGCGGCGGACGGTTGGTGATGTAGAGCAGCGCGTCGGTGTTGTATTGGTCGAAGGACTTGTTCACGGCTTCGGGTTTGTTCATGGTCGGCTTGAATGGGGGGCTGGCGGCAGCGTTCAGGCTGCGGCCAGGTCGGCTTCGGAGGTGAATGAGTCGGCGTAAAACTCATCTTCCGGCAGCTGGCATTGTGCGGTGAAGTCCTTCTGCGCGGCGTCGACCATCAGCGGCGCGCCGCACGCATACACCTGGTGGCCGGACAGGTCCGGCAGGTCCTGCATCACCGCAAGGTGCACGAAGCCGGTACGGCCGCGCCAGCCGTCTTCCGGCTGCGCGTCCGATACCACCGGCACATAGCGGAAGTTCGGCAGCGTACTTGCCCATTCCTCGCACAGCGCATGCATGTACAGGTCTTTCGGGCGGCGGCCGCCCCAGTACAGCGTGACCGGGCGGGTCGACTTCGCATGCGCCCAGTGCTCGACGATGGCCTTGATCGGCGCAAAGCCGGTGCCGGACGCGAGCAGCACGATGGGCTTGGTCGAATCCTCGCGCAGGAAGAAGGTACCGAGCGGCCCTTCGAAGCGCAGGATGTCGCGTTCCTTCATCGCGCCGAAGACATGGTCGGTGAAGACGCCGCCGGGCATGTGGCGGATGTGCAGGCTCAGCAGCTCGTCCGAATGCGGCGGCGTGGCAATGCTGTACGCGCGGCGCTTGTTGTCCTTCAGCAGGAACTCGACATACTGGCCCGCCTTGTATTGCATGCGGTCGGTCGCCGGCATCTGCAGCGACACGATCATTACGTCATCGGCTGCGCGCTCGAGCTTCGCGACGCGCACCGGCACTTTCTTGACCGGGAAATCGCCGACGCCGAGCACCTCGCGCGCCTCGATCACCACGTCCGTCTGCGGCACCGCGCAGCAGAACAGCGTGTGGCCGGTGGTCTGGTCGGCGGCGGACAGCGCGCGTTCCTGGTGCCGGCCGAGTTCGATACTGCCGGACACCAGCTTGCCCTTGCAGCTGCCGCAGGCGCCGTTCTTGCAGCCATACGGCAGGCCGACGCCGGCACGAAGGGCCGCCGCCAGAATGGTTTCACCGGCCTCGCAGCTGAACTGGCGGCCGCTCGGGTTAACGCTTACCTGGAACGTCATACAATCTCGCGAATGAAAAACACTGGTCTGAAAATCCCGGGCAGGCCGCGCCTGCTGGTCGTTGGTTGCGGCGATGTCGGCATGCGGCTGTTGCCGCTGCTGCGTGATCGCTTCCGCGTGTTCGCCGTCACCAGCCAGCCGGCCCGCATGGCCGAGTTGCGCGCGGCCGGCGCGGTGCCTGTGCTGGCCAATCTGGACCAGCCGGACAGCCTGCACCGCCTGAAGGGGCTGGCAGCGACCGTGGTCCACCTGGCGCCGCCGCCGTCGGAAGGCGAGCGGGAACGCCGCACGCGCAATCTGGCCGCCATTTTACCCCGACACGGCACGGTGGTTTACGTCAGCACGACCGGGGTCTATGGCGACTGCGGCGGCGCCCATTTCGATGAAACGCGGCCGGTGGCGCCGAAAAATGCGCGCGCGGTGCGCCGCGTCGATGCCGAGCAGGTGTTGCGCCACTGGGCGCGGCAGGCCGGTGCGCGGCTGGCGATCCTGCGGGTGCCCGGCATCTATGCGGCCGACCGCCTGCCGGTGGAACGGCTGCGGCAGGGTACACCCGCCTTGTTACCGGATGATGACCCGTATACCAATCACATTCATGCGGACGACCTGGCGCAGATCATCGCGCTGGCCGTCTTCCGCGCCGCGCCGCAGCGGGTGTATCACACGGTCGATGATTCGGACATGAAGATGGGCGACTACTTCGATGCGGTCGCCGATGCGTTCGGCCTGCCGCATCCGCCGCGACTGCCACGTGCGCAGCTGGCCGGGCAGGTGTCGCCGATGCTGCTGTCGTTCATGTCGGAGTCGCGCCGGCTGAAGAACGACAGGATGAAACGCGAGCTCGGCGTGCGGCTGCGCTATCCGACGGTGGCCGCCCTGCTGGCCGGCCTCGGTCCGCGCCAGGGGCAGCTGTTCAGTCCGAACCGCTGACGGCCGACTTGATGCCGTTGACCCACGAGCGCGCCGGCAGCTTCGTCATCGCCTTGATGGCGGCGGCGCGTTCGTACAGGTCGGCAAAGTCGAATTCCGGCTCGGACTTGAAGGCGACCACGACCACGTTGCCGTCGTGTACCTCGGGCAGCGCCAGCACATGGTCGAACGCGCTGCAGATGGCCGGCATGTTGCGCTTGAAGCTGGGGTGGTCGCCGAACAGATTGATGGTGGCGATGCCGTCGGCGCTCAGGCAGCGCGCGCAGGCCTGGTAGAACTCGGGCGAGTCCAGCACCGGGCCGCGTGCGGTCGCGTCGTACAGGTCGATCTGCAGCACGTCGAGCGACTTGCGGTTGGCCGGATCGTTGACGAACAGGTCGGCATCCATCTGCAGCACCTGCAGCGTGTCGTCATCCGGCGGCAGCCGGAACATCGAGCGGCAGACGTCGATCACGTTCGGATTCAGCTCGACCGCCGTCACCTGCGCGTGCGGATATTCGCGATGGCAGAACTTGGTCAGCGCGCCGGTGCCGAGGCCGAGCTGCGCGATGCGGCGCGGCTGGTCGATGAAGAGCGTCCACGCCATCATCTGCTGCGCGTATTCCAGCTCGATCCAGTCCGGTTTCCGGACGCGCATCGCGCCCTGCACCCACTCGGTGCCGAAGTGCAGGTAGCGCACGCCGTCATGCTCGGACAGCGTGATCGGCGCGAATTTCGGCTGGCGGGTCTTCGGGGCAGGCGGGCGTTTCATGGGATCGGGCTCAGGACAGCAAAGCCCGCCACTTTACTAGTTTTTCGTCGAATGACAGCTGTGCATTCGCCGGCGACGACGACGGCAGCACCAGCGTGCGGTAGCCCGCAGCGTCGAATTGCGGCGCGAAGCGGCCCGAGGTCTTGCCGTTGAACGCGATGGTGCGCAGCTCGGGGAAGCCGCCGTGCAGCAGGGAGAAGTCCGCGACCTGCGGCCGCCGTATCGATGCGTCGAGGCTGCCTTCGCGCTCGCAGGCGATGATCACGTCCCACAGCCCGATCCGGTGCTGCGCGAGCCGGGCCAGCCGGCCGGCGTAGTCGAGCGATGCGAGGTCATCGCCGAGCACGGCCGACAGCAGCCGCCAGAACTGGTTGCGCGGGTGGGCGTAATACTGCTGCGCGGCGAGCGAGGCCTCGCCGGGAAAGCTGCCGAGGATCAGCAGGCGGGCGTCAGCTTGCATCACCGGCGGGAAGCCGGTCAGCAGCGAGGGTGCGGAAGAAGCCATTAAGGAATTGTAGAGGGGAGGGCCGGTGCGTGCAGGTTAGAATCGTTCGCACAAACAACATTCCAGAGGAGACAGGCAATGACTCAACCCATCATGCTCGTCACTGGTGGCAGCCGCGGGATCGGCGCTGCGACGGCATTGATTGCCGCATCGCGCGGCTGGCGCGTGGCGCTGACCTACCAGAGCAATGCGGCGGCGGCCGACGAGGTCGTGAACCAGATCCGCGCGGCCGGTGGCACGGCGATCGCAATGCAGGCGGACGTTGGCGTCGAAGCCGACGTGCTGCGCGTGTTCAAGGCCGTCGACGAGCAGCTGGGTACCTTGTCTGTCCTGATCAACAACGCCGGCATGCTGGAGCAGCAGAGCCGGCTCGACCAGATGGAACTGGATCGCTGGCAGCGCGTGTTCAGCGCGAACGTGTTCGGCAGCTTCCTGTGCGCGAAGCAGGCGGTGCTGCGGATGTCGACCAAACACGGCGGCAAGGGCGGCAGCATCGTCAACGTGTCGTCGGCGGCAGCGCGGCTGGGTTCGCCGAACGAGTTCATCGACTATGCGTCGGCGAAGGGCGCGGTCGATTCGATGACGCTGGGGCTGTCGAAGGAAGTCGCGGCCGAGGGCATTCGCGTGAACGCGATCCGGCCGGGTTTGATTTATACCGATATCCACTCGCTGGCGGGTGAGCCGGGTCGGGTTGACCGCGCGAAGGCGGGTGTGCCGATGCAGCGCGGCGGCACCGCCGAGGAAGTGGCCGAGGCGATCGTCTGGCTCGCGTCGGAGCAGGCGTCGTATGTGACCGGCGTATTGATGGATGTGACGGGCGGGCGCTGAGCTTGCCGGGGCGTCTTCGCTTGCAAGCCAGGGCGTAGGGCGGTCGTTTCTCGATAACGTCATCCCAGCGAAAGCTGGGATCCATGATCGCATCGCCAAGAACGGTGCCGGGGGTTGATCGCCGATGGGTCCCAGCTTTCGCTGGGACGACGTTTGCGAGGCCGACAGCTTTTGCAGGGGCATGCCGGTTTGTGTCGGTATGACCGTTTTGAGGCCTGACACCTTCCACATCGTCACCCCGGCGCAGGCCGGGGTCCAGCGTCTTTGACGACGTTCAGCCCCGAGACCTCAACTCACCCCAAAACCTCCAGCACCTTCTCCAGCGGCCTGCCCAGCCGCGCACCTTTCGCCGTAATCACCACCGGCCGGTTGATCAGCACCGGATGCGCGAGCATCGCGTCGACCAGTTCATCATCGCTTCTGGACGCGTCATCCAGCCCCAGCTCGCCGCACAGCTTTTCCTTGTCGCGCAGCAGCGCGCGCGCCGGCTGGCCGGTCGCGCGTAGGGTCGCCAGCAGCGTGTCGCGGTCGGGCGGGTTCTTCAGGTAGAGCACCACCTCCGGCTCGATGCCACGCTCGCGCAACAGCGCGAGCGCGTTGCGCGAGGTGCTGCAGTTCGGGTTGTGCCAGATCGTCACGCCGCTCATTTCAGCGCCATCCCCAGCAGCATGTCGTTCAGCTTCTTCACGAAGCCGGCCGGGTCCGCAAGCTGGCCGCCTTCGGCCAGCAGCGCCTGGTCGAACAGGAGGCTGCTCCAGTCGTCGAATTTCGCCTCTTCGTACTTCAGCCGCTGCACCAGCGGATGGTGCGGATTGATCTCGAGCACCGGCTTGCTGTCCGGCGCCTTCTGGCCGGCCGCCTTCAGCATGCGCAGCAGGTTGCCCGACAGCTCATGTTCGCCGGACACCAGGCAGGCGGGCGAGTCGGTCAGGCGGAAGGTCACGCGCACGTCGGCCGCTTTCGCCTCCAGCGCCTGCTTCATCTTCTCCAGCAGGTCCTTGTACTCGGCCTGCGTGGCTTCCTTCTGCTGCTTCTCGGCCTCGTCCTCAAGCTTGCCGAGGTCGAGGTCGCCCTTCGCGACCGACACCAGCGCCTTGCCGTCGAACTCGGTCAGGAAGGACAGCATCCATTCGTCGACGCGGTCGGTCAGCAGCAGCACTTCGACGCCCTTCTTGCGGAAGATCTCGAGATGCGGGCTGTTCTTCGCGGCGCTCCAGCTGTCGGCAGTCACGTAGAAAATCTTGTCCTGGCCGTCCTTCATGCGCGACACATAGTCAGCGAAGGACACGTCCTGCGCATCGCTGTCATTTTGCGTGCTGGCGAAGCGCAGCAGCTTCGCGATGCGCTCCTTGTTGGTCGCGTCTTCACCGATGCCTTCCTTCAGCACCTGGCCGAACTCTTTCCAGAAGCTCGCGTACTTGTCCTTCTTCTCCTGCTCGTCCGCGTTGGCCAGCTCTTCGAGCATGCCGAGCACGCGCTTGGTCGAGCCTTCGCGGATGACCTTCACGTCGCGCGATTCCTGCAGGATCTCGCGCGACACGTTCAGCGGCAGGTCGTTCGAATCGATCACGCCCTTCACGAAACGCAGGTAGACCGGCATCAGCTGCTCGGCATCGTCCATGATGAACACGCGCTTCACATACAGCTTGATGCCGGCGCGCTGGTTGCGGTCCCACAGGTCGAACGGCGCACGCGCCGGGATGTACAGCAGCTGCGTGTATTCGCTGCGGCCCTCGACGCGGTTGTGCGTCCAGCTCAGCGGATCGGCGAAGTCGTGCGAAACGTGTTTGTAGAACTCCTTGTACTGCTCGTCGCTGATGTCGGACTTGCTGCGCGCCCACAGCGCGCTGGCCTGGTTGATCGTCTCGAACTCGTCCTTCAGCACTGTTTCCTTCTTTTCCTCGTCCCACTCTTCCGCACGCATGCGGATGGGCAGCGAGATGTGGTCGGAATACTTGCGGATGACCGAGCGCAGCTGCCAGGCCGACAGGAATTCATCCTCGCCTTCGCGCAGGTGCAGCGTGATCATGGTGCCGCGCTGCGCCCGCTCGATCGCCTCGACGCTGAAGTCGCCTTCGCCGGCCGATTCCCAGCGCACGCCTTCAGCAGCCGGCAGGCCCGCGCGGCGCGACTCGACGGTGATCCGGTCGGCGACGATGAAGCCGGAATAAAAGCCGACGCCGAACTGGCCGATCAGTGCCGCATCCTTCTGCTGGTCGCCGGACAGTTTCGAAAAGAACTCGCGCGTGCCGGATTTCGCGATTGTGCCGAGATGGTCGATCGCTTCCTGCTGCGACAGGCCGATGCCGTTGTCGGTGATGCTGATGGTGCGCGCGTCCTTGTCGAATTCCACCGTGATCGCCAGCTCGCTGTCGTTCTCGAACAGGCCGGCATTGTTGATCGCCTCGAAGCGCAGCTTGTCCGCCGCGTCGGACGCGTTCGAGATCAGCTCGCGCAGGAAGATTTCCTTGTTCGAATACAGCGAGTGGATCATCAGCTGCAGCAGCTGCTTGACTTCGGCCTGGAAGCCCAGGGTTTGTTTTTCTGCGACGGTCATGTTGTCCCTCGAAAAAGTAAGTGCCTGAAAAATTGCGGAATTTGCGTGCAAGTGGGGGCGCGGAGCCGGCTTTCAAGGGGCGTCGCGGTAAAATTCCCCACCCGATTCCGAACACCCCTTGCGGAGCCCCTCATGTCGATCCAGCAGAAATTGCAGTCCCTGAACATCACCCTGCCAGCCGTCGCGACGCCGGCCGCCGCCTATGTGATGTTCGTCCGCAGCGGCAACACGCTGTATGTGTCCGGCCATATTGCGAAAAAGGATGGCAAGCCCTGGGTCGGGCAGCTGGGCCGCGACATGACGACCGAGCAGGGGCGCGAGGCCGCGCGTGCGGTGGCGATCGACCTGATGGCCACGCTGAATGCCGCCTGCGACGGCGACCTCGGCCGCGTGAAGCGCATCGTCAAGCTGGTCAGCCTGGTGAATTCGACGCCCGACTTCACCGAGCATCACCTGGTGACGAACGGCTGCTCGGAGCTGCTGGGTGAGGTGTTCGGCGACGCCGGCAAACATGCGCGCTCGGCGTTCGGCGTGGCGCAACTGCCGCTGGGCAGTTGCGTCGAGATCGAGATGATTGCGGAAATCGGCTGAAGGCCGATCTTGGGAAACTGATCTTCAAGGGGCGGCGCACGCCATGCCGGTGCGCGCCCCTTGCCTGCCTCACTGCATGCCGAAGCTGCGCAGTTTGAGCAGGATGGCCGGCTGGTGGTTGGCGCGCGCAATGTCTGCGGCACTCTGGTTCATCCGGTTGCGCAGCGCGATGCCCGCGCCCATCTGCAGCAGGATGTCCACCATCGGCGCATTGCCGAGCCGGCACGCAATCATCAGCGCCGTATCGCCCTGATGATCCTGATGGTTTACGTTCGGCAAAAATCCTGCGAGCGCACTGACAGCGTCCGTATGGCCATGGGCCGCCGCAATCAGCAGCGCGGTCTGTCCGAGCGCATTCACATGTTCGGTCGAATCTCCCCGTCCCAGCAGGACCCGCAGGGCCGCGGCATTGCCCTGCTGTGCCGCGTCGTGGACCAGCAGGCTGCCGTCCCGGCGCCGGAAGCTGATCTCGCCATGCAGCATGACCAGACGGGCAAGCTCGGGAGCATAGTTTCGGTCGAACGCCGTTTCCACGGACATGTTCGGACCCTGTTGCCGCATCAGCGGCGCGCGCGGCTGCCACAGCGGATGTTGAACTTCAAGCGGGCGCCGGTCCTCGGCCATGTCCATGGCCATCGTCGATGCGGTTGGGTCGGCCGGCCCGCCCAAGTCGGCAGAATGGTCGTGCAAGAGCTCGCTGGCCCCGACAGAACTCCGTTGAAAAGCTGAAACAGCGTATGACATGGATACCTCGCAATTTAACAATCGGCGTAAATATTCGTTTATCGAATTTCCGATAAGCGGACGTCGGTACCGACTTGAATCGCGAGGTTCCGGGAGTGCAGTGGTCAGGGGCGGACGGCGGGCAGGGGAGCATGGGCTCGAACCACGTGACCCGGCTTGGACACCGGGCAGTCCCCACCGGACCTTCCCCTGTGAGCCGATCATGCGCGCCGCGGCCTGACGGCTGCTTGCGCCGGCACAGGCAGCGGCTCGCGTCGCTTGGCTGCCCTCAACCGGCGTCGCCGCTGCTCCCTCCACAATGAGCCAACGCTTGACCAGGGAGAGACATGGCGCACCTGCCCGACGCCCCGCTGCCGCATCCGCTCGCGGCCCTGACGGGAAGCAGCGATGCCGCGCCGGCCGAGGCCACGGCCGGCATCGTCAGCGAGATCCACGAATTCGCCGTCCCCGCCTACGCCGAGGCTGCGCTCGAACGACTCTACGGCAGCATGTATGCGTCGATGCGCCACCTGCAGCTGTGCGGCTGCGCGCAGCCGCAGCCGCACACCTGGGTCGGATACCGCCGCGGCGAGATCATCGGCGTACTGCTGTTCCGCATGCGCGGCACGCAGGCCATCGTGCTGACCGAGATGATCCCGCTGGCGGCCGACATCGCGGAAGAGTTCTGCCGCGCGCTGTTCTCGCGCTTTGCCTTCGCGCAGGCGGCCTGCTTCAATGCGGTCACGCTGCCGGCGTCGTTGTCGCGCCTGCCGGCCGCGCACGCGGCCTTCTCCGAAAACTATGTGATTTCGCTGCCCGGCGACGTCGACGCCTACTTCGCGGCGCTCGGCAAGGCCACGCGCAAGACCCTGCGCGGCTATGGCAACCGCCTGCAGCGCGAACTGCCCGACCTGCGCTGGGAAGTGCGGCGCGCGTCCGCGCTGCGCGCCGATGAGCTGCGCCGCCTGGTCAGGCAGCTGCAGGCGTTCAAGCGCGACAGCATGGCCGAACGCGGCAAGCGCGCCGAGCAGAGCCGGCGCGACACCGCACGCCTGCTGGCACTGGTGTCCGAGCGCGGCCTGGTCGGCATCGCCACCGCGGGCGGGCGCGTCTGCGCCGGTTCGATTGCCTGCCGCTTCGGCGACAACTATGTGATGCTGCTGGCCGCCGCCGACCCTGCGCTGGCCTCCTTCCGGCTCGGCATGCTCTGCTGCTACTGGTCCGTCTGCGATTGCCTGCGCGACGGCGCGCGCGAATGCCACCTGCTGTGGGGACGCTACCAGTACAAGGCCCAGCTGCTCGGCGTGCCGCGACCGCTGCACCGGGTGCTGGTGTACCGGTCGCTGCTGCAGATGGCGCTGTCGCCGTCGGCGCTGGCGGGCATGGCCTGGCTGCGCTTGCGCGCGCGCCTGCGCGCGCGGCTGCTCGGCGAGCGCGACGCCGGCGCAAGCGCGCTGTACCGGGCCCTGCTGTGCGTGTCCGGCGCCTGGCACGCAGGCCGCGACGCGCTGCGCCGCCGGCGCGAACGCACCTGAGCAGCGCGGCGGCATCTGCCGTATAAATTATTCCGCCAGAAAATTTATTTCGCGTTTTATTTCCAAGGCGTAATATTTGGCGACTTATTTGCCGTTCGGCAGCATAAATACACACTTGCATTGTTTTAATTGTTGTATCCTTCCGGCAATGATTTCTCAGGCACATACAGGCCGGTGAGAATGGGATGCCCGACGCACGATCACCCTCAGACAGGTACCGCAGGCCCGCGATCCGATGCACGGGTGGCTTGCTCGCGTGCGCCGCATGGCCCGGCGTGCGCGCTGCCGGCTGGCAGTGGCTGCTGATGGGGCGCGACCGCGACGACGGCGTGTCGGTGCCGCGATGAGGAGCAGGCTGATGCGCTGGTGCGCGGCGCTGTCGTCGAACAGCCTGTCGAGGCAGTTTGCGCTGGTCAGCGCCGGTATGGCGGTCGCCGTGCTGCTGATCGGCGCGCTGGGCCTGTGGTGGCTGGCCAGCGTGCAGAACCTCGAGCCAGAGCGGCTGCTGACGCTGCGCGAGGCCGAGCATTCGGCGGCGATGGCCGGCACGATGCGGGTATCGGTGACGCCTCGCGCGGCCACCCACCTGTTCACCCCGACCCAGCTGGCGCCGATCGTCGCGCTGGTGCTGCTGTTCGGTTTTGCGGTGGTGCTGCTCGGGCACCGCGTGGCGCTGGTGCTGACACGGCAACTGCGGCAGCTGGAGCGCTTCGCGCGCGAGGTCGTGGACAAGGGCTTCATCAGCGAACGTGCGTCGATCAGCGGGTCTGACGAAGTGGCCGGCCTTGCCCGTTCGATCAACCACATGCTCGACAGCCTGAATGCGCAGCACGAACGGCTGCGCGCCGAGAGCGAGCGGCGCAGCCGGCTGATCGGCCGCTACCGCATGCTGATCGAGGGCAGCAATGCGATGTCGTGGGAAGCGACGCTGCCCGACGGCGACTACAGCTATGTGTCGCCGCAGGCCGAGCGCCTGTTCGGCTTCGGCTCGGCCGAATGGCACCAGCGCGGTTTCTGGCGCAGCCACGTGCACTCCGACGACATCGACGTGGTGCAACGCGCGCGCGACGAGGCCATCGGCGGCGGCATCGAATACAGCTGCGAATACCGCATCTGCAACAGCAGCGGCGACTACCTGTGGGTCGAGGAGATCGGCAGCGCCGTCGACGACAGCGACGGCGCGCACGTGGCGCTGCGCGGCATCCTGCTGGACATCACGCAGCGCAAGGCGGCCGAATCCGAGATCCAGCGCCTGGCCTTCTACGATCCGCTGACGGGACTGCCGAACCGCCGCCTGCTGCTCGACCGGCTGCACAAGCTGGTCGACGCCAGTCCGCACAGCGTCGAGCATGGCGCGATCGTGTTCATCGACCTCGACCACTTCAAGACACTCAACGACAACCTCGGCCATGAGACCGGCGACCTGCTGCTCAAGGAAGTCGCGCGGCGGCTGCAGGCGGCGGTGCGCCGGAGCGATCTCGTCGCCCGCCTCGGCGGAGACGAATTCGTGGTGCTGCTCAAGAGCGGACGCGAGACGCTCGAGATGTTCCGGCAGAACGTCGAGAGGGTCGCCGAGAAGGTGCTGGCGATGCTCGGCCGTCCGTACACGCTGGCCGCGCACGAACATCACGGCAGTGCATCGATCGGCATCTATGTGTTCGACGCCCGCTGCGACACGGTCAGCGAAATGCTCAGGCGCGCCGACCTGGCGATGTACCAGAGCAAGGCCGCCGGTCGCAACGGCATCCGCTTCTTCGAGCCGGAGATGCAGGTGATGCTGTCGCGGCGCGCGCAGCTTGAAGCGGACCTGCGCAGCGCGCTGCGCAAGGGCGAGTTCGCGCTGCACTACCAGCCGCAGGTGGCAGACTCCGGCGCAGTCATCGGGTTCGAGGCGCTGTTGCGATGGCGGCATCCCGAGCAGGGACTGGTGGCGCCGGCGGACTTCATCCATGTCGCCGAAGAGACCGGACTGATCGTGCCGATCGGCATGTGGGTGCTGCAGAAAGCGTGCGAGCAGCTGCTGGCCTGGGCCGGCCGGCCCGAGACGGCGGCACTGAAGCTGGCGATCAATGTCAGCGCGCGCCAGTTCCGTCATCCGCTGTTCGTCGAGCACACGCTGGAGATCCTGCGCCGCAGCGGCGTGAAGCCGCAGCGCTTGCGCATGGAGCTGACCGAGAGCCTGCTGGTCGATGAGATCAACGGCACGATCGGGAAGATGAAGATGCTGAAGGCGGCCGGCCTCGGTTTCTCGCTGGACGATTTCGGCACCGGCTTTTCGTCACTGTCCTGCCTGCGACGGCTGCCGCTGGACGAATTGAAGATCGACCATTCTTTCTTCCGCAATGTGCTGACGAAGGAATCCGATGCCGCCATCGTGCGTACCATCGTGGTGCTGGCGCAGAGCCTGAAACTGGACCTGATTGCCGAGGGCGTCGAGGACGAACGGCAGCGCGACTTTCTCCTGTCGCACGGCTGTCATGGGTACCAGGGATACCTGTTCGCCGGCGCGCTCGACGAGCGGCAGCTCGCCGAATACATCGACCGCAAACTGTTGACCGGCGAACAGGCCGGCGCCTGAGCGAAGCCCCGTTGCCGGGGCTTCGCCGTTGCTGCGCGGGCGTTCGCCGTGATCAGCTTCCCGTGGTCGAAGCCGGTGCCGTCGTGCCGACGCCGGTCAGCGTGGTGCTCGGGGTCACGGTCGTCGTGGTGCCGGACGAGTCCGTCGTACCGGTCGTGGTGGGTAGGCCGGTGGTCGTGCCGGAGGTCGGTGTGCCACCGGTGGCCGTGCCCGTCGGCGTGGTATCGCCGGTTGTGGTGGTGGTCGTCGTCGTGGTCGCCGTCCCGGTGACAGGCACCGTTGCGGTCGTGCTTGTCGGCGCCGTACCGGTGCCCGTGGTGGTGCCGGTGCCCGTGGTGGTGCCGGTACCCGTGGCGGTGCCGGTGCCCGTGGTGGTGCCGGTGCCCGTGGCGGTGCCGGTACCCGTGGCGGTACCGGTGCCCGTGGCGGTACCGGTGCCCGTGGCGGTACCGGTCGATGGCGTCGACGCAGTCTTGGTCGTGCCCGCAGTCTTCACGATCTGACCACGCAATTCACCATCGGGGAAGGCCGACGACAGCACCTCGTAGTAAAGATTGCCGGCGGTCAGTGCCGATGCCTGGGTCGTGCTGAGCGTGGTACGGACGATCCAGATGCCGGAACCGGGGCTGGTCTCGGTCAGCGAGGTGACGACCGGGCCGACGGCGTTCGATGCAGCCTGCCGCAGGTTGGCGCCGGTGCCGGTGATGCCGTTCGTGATGATCACCGCCGTCAGCGTTCGCGTCGCCGGCCGGAATGCGGTGATCGCGGTTGCCGTTGCGGTGCTCGAGGTCGGCGGCACGACCAGCGAGCCGGACAGCACATTGGTATAGAACACCGGACGGACGGATGCTGCGATGGCCGTGCCAGTCGTGGTCGGTCCCGTGCCCGTGCTGCGGGTGCCGGTGACCGTCGTGCCGGTGGG
>CAZTIF010000015.1:17566-27622 GCA_964613635.1 uncultured Bifidobacterium sp.
CTGCCACTGCTGGTGCCGCCGGCCGCCTCGCTGCCCGTACCCGATGCGCCCGCGGAAGTCCCGGCGACATCAGTGCCTGCGGTGCCGGTGGTGGTCCCCGTCGTGCCGGTGCTCGTCCCGGTCGTGCCGGTGGGCGTGCCCGGGGTGGTCGCCTGGGTGCCGGTCGCGCCGGTGCTGGTCACCGTGGTCGATGTGCTGACCGAGGTGCCGCTCTGTGGCAGGCTGGCAGTGATCTGGCCGCGGATCTCTCCTTCGGGGAAGGCAGCCGTGTGAACGTTGAAATAGTAATTCCCTGCCTGCAGCTGCGTGAGCTGTTCCGGCGTCAGCGTGACGCTGGTGGTCCAGACGCCGCTGCCCTGGCTGGTCTCGGTCAGCGGGAATACGATCGGACCTGCCACGCCGCGCGGCGCCACATGGATATGGGCCTCGGTGCCGACGATGTCAGTGGTCACGATCGATGCGCGCATCGCCCGCGTGGTCGAATTGACCACGACCACGCCGGTACCGGCGCCGGCACTGTTGACCGGCGGCGCTTCCTGCGCGCCATTGAGCGTGGCCGAGAACACGTTCTGCGGCACCGTGCTGTTGACCGTATTTACCTGGTTGATCGTCGAGGCGTTCGGGCTGATCGGATTGTCGTCGCTGCCGCAGCCCGCGATCGCGAGCATGGACAGCGTCGCGATCCACCATGGGGCGAAACGTCGTGAATGAATGAATTTCATGGGTCATCCTCTGGTTCATTGATACTCCCTGTCATGAGCGCGCCGCACTCGGGTGCGGTCTGTGTGTCGCCATGTCAGGCGCAACGCTTGGCGAGAAGGAGGACAAAGCAGCGACCATGCCCGCCCGTCGGCGGCCGGCGTGCGCAGGATGGCCGGGCGAAGTCAGCGTAAGAACTACCGGAAGCGTGGAGAAATGTCGGATGGCGCCGGCGCAGGCGCCGAGGCAGCGGGCGCGTGGGTTACCATGGCGGCCTTGCAGCAGGAGATCGTTACACCATGGCAGAACCCGAGATTCGCGCCGGCCAGTCCATTGAATTGCTGAAGGCGCTGCACATACTCACGCGCGACGGCAAGATGAACCAGGACAGCCGCCGCAAGCTGAAGCAGGTCTATCACCTGTTTCAGTTCATCGAGCCGCTGTTGCGGCAACTGGATGAAGAAGGCAAGCCTTTCACGCTGGTCGACCACGGCGCCGGCAAGTCCTACCTGGGCTTCATCCTGTATGACCTTTTTTTCAAGGACCACGCCAACGGCGCGGCCATCCATGGCATCGAGACACGCGCGGAACTGGTCGAACGCACGCGCGCGCTGGCGCAGCAGCTGGGTTTTGCACGGATGCAGTTTCACCACCTGTCGGTGGCGGACTCGATCACGTCCGGCGAATTGCCGCCGGTGGTCGACATCGTCACCGCGCTGCATGCGTGCGATACCGCCACCGACGACGCGATCAGCTTTGCGCTGAAGAAGCAGGCGCGCTTCATCGTGCTGGTGCCCTGCTGCCAGGCCGAGGTCGCGGCGACGCTGCGCCGGCTGAAGGGCCAGTCATTGTCGCGCGACGTGATCACCGAGATCTGGCGCCATCCCATCCACACGCGCGAGTTCGGCAGCCACCTGACGAATGTGCTGCGCTGCCTGCAGCTGGAGGCGCACGGTTACCAGGTGAACGTGACCGAGCTGGTCGGCTGGGAGCATTCGATGAAGAACGAACTCATCATCGCCACCCGCAAGGACTTGCCGCGGCAGAAGGCGGCGAACCGGCTGCGCGAGGTGCTGGCGACGCTGGGACTGCAGCAGATGGAACAGCGCTTCTGGCTGCCCGCGAGCCGGGAGGCCGGGACGCCGGCGAATCAGCGCGGGCCGTCGGACTGACGAGCGCGGTGCAAGGCCGTGCTCGGCATCGAGTGGCTGGCAATGAAGATCTCGTGCAGGAACAGGCTGAAGCCGGAGATCAGCAGCAGCATCGCGCCGACAAACAGGAACGCGATCACCGAGCCGAGCTTCAGCTGAAACGCGTCGTCCGCAAACAGCGCCACTACCACCGAGCACACCAGCAGCATGCAGGCGGTCGAGATGCCGACGGCCCTATGGATCACGTCGGCGCGCCGGCCGAGGATGCCCAGTTCGTGCGTCAGTACCGCGCGCGGGCTGTTGCCGCCGTCAAGGCGTTGCTCCAGCACGGCGCGCCGGTCGGTGATGCGGTCGAGCCGGTTGTTCAGCACGCGCAACAGCAGCATCACGCCCAGCATCAGGAAGGCCGGCGTGATCGACAGGCTGATGATGTTGCTGATGTCGCCGAACAGGGCACGCATGGCAGGACTCGCGTTGGATCAATTCAAAGGGTCTGGCCGTCAGAATACACAAAGGGCGCAAGGACTGCACGCGTCAATCGATGTTGGCATTATAGATATCGTCGAAGCGTTCATGGGTGCGAACGAAGGCGGCCAGCAGCGCCGGGTCGAAATGCGATGGCGTGGTCCGGCCGTCGCCGCGGGTGATGATCTCGACGGCGCGTTCATGCGTGAACGCCGGCTTGTAGGGCCGCACCGAGCGCAGCGCATCATACTGGTCGCACAGCATGGTGATGCGCGCCGCCAGCGGTATCGCCTCGCCCGCGATGCCGTTCGGATAGCCGGTGCCGTCCCAGCGCTCGTGGTGATGCTGCGCGATCGATGCGCCCATCTCCACATAGGGCGAATTGCCGCGCCGGAGGATTTCCGCGCCCAGCGTGGTATGCGACTTCATCATCGCCCATTCGCTTTCATCGAGGCTGCCGCGCTTGAGCAGGACGGCGTCCGGGATGCCGATCTTGCCGATGTCGTGCATCGGCGACGCATAGAAGATGCGATCGCGAAATTCCGCATCCATGCCGAGCTGTTCCGCCAGGTCCAGGCACAAGAAGCTGATGCGCTGCACATGCGATCCGGTATCTTCGTCCTTGTATTCCGCCGCCCGCACCATCGTGTAGACCGTGTCGCGATACGCTTCGGCCAGCTGGTGGGTTCGCTCGGCCACCTGGCCGGCCAGGTCCTGGTTGTGCCGGGCCAGCTTGTCCTGGTAGTGCTTCAGCCGCAGCAGGTTGCGCACGCGGGTCCAGAGCTCGGTCTGGTCGACCGGCTTGTTCAGGAATTCCTCGACGCCGGCCGACAAGGCCTGCATGCGGGAATGCTGGTCCGACAGGGCCGTCAGCATGATGATCGGGATGTTGTGCGTGCGCTCGTTCCCCTTGAGTTTGAGCGCGACTTGCTGTCCGCTCATGCCCGGCATCATGTAGTCGAGCAGGATCAGGTCGGGCAGGGTCGATTCCAGCATGGTCAGCGCTTCCTCGCCGGATTCGGCGACCAGGAAGTCGAACTGGTCATTGCCAAGCTGCGCTTGCAGCAGCCGCGAGTTGCGCGGCTGGTCGTCGACCAGCATCAGCACCGGACGACGGCCTGCGGCAGTCACTTGGAGTGGCGTGTCTGTCATGTGGCCTTCTTGTTGTCGAGGGGGTTCAATACGGTGTCGGGCAGGGCGATCGGCAGCTTGTCGGCGCCGTCGGAGTCGCGCAGCGGCAGCCAGACGATGAAGGTTGCACCGGCTTCCGGAGCGCTCTCGACCAGCAGCGCGCCTTGCTGCAATTCGGTCAGCCGCCGCACCATCACCAACCCCAGGCCGGTGCCTTCGTGCTGGCGGATGCGCGATGCGTCGAGCTGCGTGAAAGGCTGGAACAGTCGGTGCATGTCGATGGCCGAGATGCCGGGCCCTTTGTCGCTGACCATGATCTCGAGGAATTCGAGGAATTCGCTGTCCGGCAGGGGCAGCAACCGCTGCGCACGGTCCGACGCGGGGGCGCCGATGCGGCTGCGCGGCACCAGCCGCAGCGACAGCCGGACTTCGCCACCGTCGTTGCTGAATTTCACCGCATTCGACAGCAGGTTGATGATGATCTGCCGCGTCTTGCGTGAATCCAGCAACAGCTGCCCGAGCTCCGGCGACAGCCGGCTGCAGAGGCGTATCGAGCGTGCGTTCGCCTGCTCGCGCACGATCGCCAGCGCGCTGGCCACGAGTTCATCGCAATCGACCAGGCTGGATTCGAGCTTCATGTGGCCGGACTCGATGGTCGACAGGTCGAGGATGTCGTTGATCAGTGCCAGCAGATGCCGGCCGCTGTTCTGGATGTCGCGCGCATATTCCTGCGCCTGCTTGCTGACCGTGCCGGCGAAGCCATCGGCAATCACGCCGGAAAAGCCGATGATTGCAGTCAGCGGTGTGCGCAACTCGTGCGACATCGTCGCGAGGAATTCCGTCTTCATCCGCGACGCGTTGGCGATCTCGCGGTTCTTTTCGGTCAGCAGCGCCTCGGCGGCCTTGCGATCGGAGATGTCGCGCGCGATCGTCGACAGCGTGAAGGAGCCGTCTGCTTGCCGGTGCGAAATCAGGACCTGGGAGACCGGGATCTCGCTGCCGTCCATGCGCCTGAGCGCCGTCTCGCCGGTCCAGCTGCCATTTGCGATCGCCGCCGGTATGCCGACCCGGGTGACGATGTCCATGGCCCAGCGCGGGTAGACCATCTCGCGCGTGATCGTGTGCGCCGGCCGGTCGCCCAGTTGCAGCGCATCGCGTGCCGCCTGGTTGAAGAAGAAAACCTTGCCAGCCGGTGTGGCGGTGGCGATCAGGTCGGGCGTGCCGTCAATGACGGCGACGAGGCGCGCGGTTTCGGCCTCGGCGGCCTGGCCCGCACGCTCGCTGTCGCGAATCCGAAAATACAGCAGCGGCAGCGCGATGATCAGGCCCAGCATCAGCGCAAGAAATCCGAACGCACTGGCGTACACGCGGTCGCTCTCGGTTTGCTGGCGCTGCCTGAGCAGCCGCTTTTCCTCTTCCTGCAGCTCATTGAGTTGCGATTCGATCTTGAGGTGGGTCTCTGCACCGTCCGCGATGCTGATGCCGGGGCGCACGCCGGGTTTCGCATCGTCGAGTGCGATGTTGGTTTCCAATAATTCGATCCGCCGCGCACAGGATTCGCGCAGCGCGATCAGGCGGCCTGCCTGTGCAGGGTTGTCGGCCACCTGAAGTGCAAGCCGGTCGAGCTCCGCATGAATTTCGTCCATCGCGAGCCGGGCACGGCGGAGGTGACTGTCATTGCCGCTGATCAGGTAGCCGCGCTGTTCGGATTCGGCCAGCGCAATCTGGCCGCGCAGGCGCTGCAGGCCCGCGATGACCTCGTGGGTATGCAACACGAAGCGGGTCGCCTCGACCGCCTTCAGCGAGAAGCTCCAGGTCAGTGCGGCAAGCAGCACGAGCGCGGCGGCACCGGCGGCAAAGGTGGCGAATAGCCGGCGTTCCAGACGTGACACGACTGCGGATTGACTCAATTGGTTTCTGCCTGAAAATAGATCAACTGGCGGCCGGGGATCGTGCCGGCCAAGCTTGCGTGAACGTCATTATTTCTGATTGGTCAGAGATTGGGCTGGTGATCGAACATCGATTTGTCATTCATCAACATTTACTCTGAGGAATGATTGCAGTCCGTGAGGACGGAGGGTCCTTGCAGCGATCGTCCAGCACCGATTTCGGCCGGCCGGAGATTTTTCAAGGACGTGGAGAGCAGGCTTTGCCAATCACAAACCGCACGCCATTCAAGGCTGCCTATGATGGGCGGTTTTCCATCGGCCCGATGCTGCATTGCGGAACGATTGCCGATGAAATAATTCATTTTGTTTTTCTGCAGAAATAGAATAAGTTTCGTGCTGCTTCGCGGCAGGTCACCGTCAGAGCGACCGCTGCAGTTTTCACCAAACAAGCAGGAAGATTCAGGGAGATGGCTGAGATGAGATTCGTGATTCCGGCGCTTGTTGCCGGACAAGGTGCGCATTTGCACAATTTGTACGGCGGCAGGCTGCCACGACGCTGCACTCCGGCTGCGCGTCATTCCTGAACCGGGGGGCCAGATGGCAGACATCATTCTCGAGACCCGCAAGCTGACACGGGAGTTCAAGGGCTTCGTCGCCGTGAACCAGGTCGATCTGCAAGTGCAGCGCGGTCACATCCATGCACTGATCGGGCCGAACGGCGCCGGCAAGACCACCTGCTTCAACCTGCTGACGAAATTCCTCGCGCCGAGTTCCGGCCAGATCCTGTTCAACGGTCGCGACATCACGATGTTGAAGCCGGCGCAGATCGCGCGGCTCGGCATCATTCGCTCGTTCCAGATCTCGGCGGTGTTTCCGCACCTGACAGTGCTGGAGAACGTGCGCATCGGCCTGCAGCGGCAGCTGGGCACCTCGTTCCATTTCTGGAAGAGCGAGCGCACGCTCGAGCAGCTCAACGAGCGCGCGCTGCAGCTGCTTGACGAAGTGGGCCTGCGCGAGTTCGCGGACACGCGCACGGTCGACCTGCCGTATGGCCGCAAGCGTGCGCTGGAGATCGCGACCACGCTGGCGATGGAGCCGGAGCTGATGCTGCTCGACGAGCCGACGCAGGGCATGGGCCATGAGGACGTGGCGCGCGTGACCGAGCTGATCAAGAAAGTGTCGAAGGGCCGTACCATCCTGATGGTCGAGCACAACATGAACGTGGTGTCCGGCATCTGCGACCGCATCTCGGTGCTGCAGCGTGGCGCGATCCTCGCCGAAGACGATTACCAGACGGTGTCGCAGAACCCGCAGGTGCTGGAGGCCTACATGGGCAGCGCCACGACGCTGGAAGGAGCGCACTGATGACGAAGGCGCTCGAAATCACCGGACTGCACGCCTGGTATGGCGAATCGCACATCCTGCACGACATTAACTTCTCGGTGGAGCAGGGCGAGGTCGTGACCCTGCTCGGCCGCAACGGCGCCGGCCGCACCACGACGCTGCGCGCGATCATGGGCCTGACCGGGCGTCGCACCGGTTCAATCAAGATCAATGGCGTCGAGTCCATCGGCCTGCCGACGCACCGCATCGCGCATCTCGGCGTCGGCTATTGCCCTGAAGAGCGGGCGATCTTCTCGTCGCTGTCGGCCGAGGAAAACCTGCTGCTGCCGCCGACGCTGAAGCCGGGCGGCATGCCGGTCGACGAGATTTACCAGATGTTCCCCAACCTCGAAGAGCGCCGTCACAGCCAGGGTACGCGCCTGTCCGGCGGCGAGCAGCAGATGCTGGCGGTGGCGCGCATCCTGCGCACCGGCGCGAAGCTGCTGCTGCTTGACGAGATCTCCGAGGGCCTCGCGCCCGTGATCGTGCAGGCGCTTGCGCGCATGATCCTCGCGCTGAAGGCGAAGGGCTACACGATCGTGATGGTCGAGCAGAACTTCCGCTTTGCCGCGCCGCTGGCCGACCGCTTCTATGTGGTCGAGCACGGCCAGATCGTCGAGCAATTCGCCGCGCCCGAACTGGACGCGAAGATGCCGGTGCTGAACGAGTTGCTGGGGGTATAAGAAGATGGAAATTTTTGGCATTCCCCTCGCGGCCCTGCTCGGGCAGCTGCTGCTGGGTCTGGTGAACGGTTCGTTCTACGCGATGCTCTCGCTCGGTCTGGCGGTGATTTTCGGCCTGCTGAACGTGATCAACTTCGCGCACGGCGCGCTGTACATGATGGGCGCCTTCCTCGCGTGGATGGGGCTGGAGTATTTCGGCATCAGCTACTGGGCGATGCTGCTGATCGCGCCGGTGCTGGTGGCCGTGTTCGGCATCGTGATCGAGAAGACGATGCTGCGCTGGCTGTACCGGCTTGACCACCTGTACGGCCTGCTGCTGACCTTCGGCATCACGCTGATGCTCGAGGGCGTGTTCCGCTCGTTCTACGGCGTATCGGGCCAGCCGTTCTCGGTGCCCGAGCAGCTGGCCGGCGCGACCGACCTCGGCTTCATGATCCTGCCGAACTATCGCGCATGGGTGGTGGTGGCATCGCTGTCGGTCTGCATGGCGACCTGGTTCGTGATCGAGAAGACCCGGCTTGGCGCCTACCTGCGCGCCGGCACCGAGAACCCGAAGATGGTGGAGGCTTTTGGCGTGAACGTGCCGCTGATGGTCACGCTGACCTATGGCTTCGGCGTCGCGCTCGCCGGTTTTGCCGGCGTGCTGGCCGCGCCGGTGCTGCAGGTGTCGCCGCTGATGGGCTCGAACCTGATCGTCACCATCTTCGCGGTGGTCGTCATCGGCGGCATGGGCTCGATCCTCGGATCCATCGTCACCGGCCTCGGGCTCGGCGTGATCGAGGGCCTGACCAAGGTCTTCTATCCGGAGCTGTCGTCGACGGTCGTGTTCATCATCATGGCGATCGTGCTGCTGGTGCGTCCGGCAGGCCTGTTCGGCCGCGAGAAATAAGGAGTCAGCCATGCTGAGAAAACTGGGCTATGCCGCGGTGCTGCTGGGCGCGCTGGTCGCGCCGTTCTACCTGTACCCGGTGCTGCTGATGAAGATCCTGTGCTTCGCGCTGTTCGCGTGCGCGTTCAACCTGCTGATCGGCTTCACCGGCCTGCTGTCCTTCGGCCATGCGGCCTTCTTCGGCGGCGGCGCGTACATCGCCGGCCACGCGCTGAAGGCCTGGGGCGTGCCGTTCGAGCTCGGGCTGGTGATCGGCACCGCCTTCGCGGCGCTGTCCGGCTATGTGATCGGCGGCCTCGCGATCCGCCGGCAGGGCATCTACTTCACGATGATCACGCTGGCGCTGTCGCAGATGCTGTTCTTCGTCTTCCTGCAGGCGCCGTTCACCGGCGGCGAGGACGGACTGCAGTCCATCCCGCGCGGCAAGCTGCTCGGCTCGGTCGACCTGACGAATGACATGACGATGTACTACGTCGTGCTGGGCATCGTGGTCGCCGCGTTCGCGCTGGTGGTACGCATCATCCATTCGCCGTTCGGGCAGGTGCTGAAGGCGGTGCGCGAGAACGAGCCGCGCACCACCTCGCTTGGCTATGACGTCGACCGCTACAAGCTGCTGGCCTTCGTGCTGTCCGCCGCGCTGGCCGGACTGGCCGGCTCGACCAAGGCGGTGGTGCTGGGCTTCGGCACGCTGACCGACGTGCACTGGTCGATGTCGGGACTGGTGGTGCTGATGACGCTGGTCGGCGGCATGGGCACGCTGTTCGGTCCGGTGCTGGGCGCGATCATCATCATCGCGCTGGAAAACAAGCTGGGCGAGTTCGGCACCTGGCTGGCGGGCATCACGTCGGTGGAATGGTTCAACACGATCGGCGAGTCGGTGACGATGGTGACCGGCCTGATCTTCGTGATCTGTGTGCTGGCCTTCCGCCGCGGCATCATCGGCGAGCTGGCGGCGCGGCTGCGCTGACCCGCACGGCGACAGGAGACACGGCGATGGCGCACGCGCAGTTCCACTGGGACGATCCGCTGCTGCTGGAGCAGCAGCTGACTTCCGATGAGCGGATGGCGCGCGATGCCGCCGCTGCGTATGCGCAGGACAAGCTGCAGCCGCGCGTGCTCGAAGCCTTCCGCAACGAGAGTTTTGATACCGCGATCTTCCGCGAGATGGGCGCGGTCGGCCTGTTCGGGCCGACGATACCGGTCGAGTACGGCGGCGCCGGCATGAACTACGTCAGCTACGGGCTGATCGCGCGCGAGATCGAGCGCGTCGACTCGGGCTTCCGCTCGGTGATGAGCGTGCAGAGTTCGCTGGTGATGGTGCCGATCCACGAATTCGGCAGCGAGGAACAACGGCGCAAGTACCTGCCGAAGCTTGCCAGCGGCGAATGGGTCGGCTGCTTCGGCCTGACCGAACCGAACCACGGCTCGGACCCGGGCAGCATGGAAAGCCGCGCGCGCAAGGTCGACGGCGGCTTCGAACTGACCGGCGCGAAGATGTGGATCACCAACAGCCCGCTGGCCGACGTGTTCGTGGTCTGGACCAAGGACGATGCCGGCGATATCCGCGGCTTCATTCTCGACAAGGGCATGCCGGGCCTGTCGGCGCCGAAGATTCGCGGCAAGGTCGGGCTGCGCGCCTCGATCACCGGCGAGATCGTGATGGACCGCGTGTTCGTGCCGGACGAGAACCTGCTGCCGAACGTGAAGGGCCTGAAGGGGCCGTTCACCTGCCTGAACTCGGCGCGCTACGGCATTGCGTGGGGCGC
>CAZTIF010000015.1:27632-42896 GCA_964613635.1 uncultured Bifidobacterium sp.
CGGCCAACCAGCTCGTCCAGAAGAAGCTGGCCGACATGCTGACCGACATCGCGCTCGGCCTGCAGGGCTGCCTGCGGCTGGGCCGGATGAAGGACGAGGGCACGGCCGCGGTCGAGATCACGTCGATCATGAAGCGCAACTCGGCCGGCAAGGCGCTGGAGATTGCGCGGATGGCGCGCGACATGCTGGGCGGGAACGGCATCAGCGACGAGTTCGGCGTGATCCGTCATCTGGTGAACCTCGAAGTCGTGAACACCTACGAAGGCACGGCCGATGTGCATGCGCTGATCCTCGGGCGCGCGCAGACCGGAATCCAGGCGTTCTTCTGAAGCCGGCCTGCGTCCTGCAGGCTCAGCGCAGCAGCCAACGGATCAGCAGCGCCAGCATTGCCAGCGTCGTCACCGACAGCGTCCAGATCAAGGTCATCCATCCCAGTTGTTTCAGCGTGCCGCGCATCAGTGGAAGAGGCCCGCGTCCTGTACCTTGCCCCGGAACACCCAATACGAATACGCGGTATACGCGAGGATGACCGGCAGCAGCACCGCCGCGCCGGCCAGCAGGAAGCGCAGGCTCTCCGGCGGTGCCGCGGCATCCCGCAGCGTCACCGACGAGGGCACGATGTACGGATAGAAGCTCAGGCACAGGCCGATGAAGGACAGGATGAACAGCCCGAGCGATGCGATGAACGGCGTCAGCTCGTGCCGGTCGCGCAGCCCGATGTACAGCGCGACTGCGCAGGCGAACACCAGCGCCGGCACCGGCATCACGTACAGCGCCTGCGGCCACGCGAACCAGCGTTCCATGTAGCGCGGATCGAGGAACGGTGTCCACAGGCTGACCACGCCGATCAGCGCGATCGTCAGCGCACCGCTGATCCAGCCGTAGCGCACTGCGCGTTGCTGCAGTTCGCCGCCGGTTTTGCAGATCAGCCAGCTGGCGCCGAGCAGCGCGTAGCCGATCACGAGCGCGATGCCGGTGACGACGCTGAACGGCGTCAGCCAGTCCCACCAGCCGCCCGCATAGCTGCGGCCGGCGACCGGAATGCCCTGCACCAGCGCACCGAGCGCGACGCCCTGGAAGAATGCGGCGGCGCTCGAGCCGAGCAGGAAGGCCCAGTCCCAGACGAATTTTCCCCGGCGGGTCTTCCAGCGAAATTCGAACGCGACGCCGCGGAAGACCAGCGCGAGCAGCATTGCGATGATGGGCGCATACAGCGCCGGCATGATCAGCGCGTAGGCCAGCGGGAAGGCGGCGAACAGCCCGCCGCCGCCGAGCACCAGCCAGGTCTCGTTGCCGTCCCAGACCGGCGCGACGGAATTCATCATCGCGTCGCGCTCGCGCTCGCCGCCGACGAACAGGAACAGGATGCCGACGCCCAGGTCGAAGCCGTCGAGGATCACATATGCGAGCACCGCGAAGGCGATCAGTCCGGCCCAGACCAGCGGCAGGTCGATGCCCGTGCTCATTGCGGTCTGCGCTTTGCGGCCGCCAGCACCGGCGAGGGCAGGATGCCGGCGGCGCGTATCGGCTCCGACGGCGGCAGCGGCGGCTCGACCGGCTGCGGCGGCCGGCGCATCAGGCGCAGCAGGTAGAAGGTGCCGGCGCCGAACAGCGCAAAGTAGACGACGATGAAAGCGACGAGCGACAGGCCGACCGCCGGCGCATCGATCGCCGACATCGAATGTTCGGTGCGCAGCAGTCCGTAGACGGTATACGGCTGGCGGCCGACTTCGGTGGTGATCCAGCCGGCGATCACGGCGATGAAGCCGGCCGGGCCCATCAGCAGCGTCGCACGCTGCAGCCAGCGCGACCGATACAGCCTGCCGCGTGCGCGCGCCAGCAGGCCCCAGACGCCGATGGCCAGCATCGCCATGCCGATCGCGACCATCACACGGAAGCTCCAGAACAGCACGGTCACCGGCGGCCGCTCGGACGGCGGCCATTCCCTCAGCCCGCGCACCCGGCCGTCCGGCTCGTGCGTGAGGATCAGGCTGCCGAGTTTCGGTAGCGCGATTTGCGCATCGATGCGCTCCTGCGCCGGATTCGGCAGCCCGAACAGGATCAGCGGCGCGCCGTCATGCGTATCGAAATGACCTTCCATCGCCGCGATCTTCGCCGGCTGGTGCTCGAAAGTGTTCAGGCCGTGCAGGTCGCCGGCGACGATCTGCAGCGGCGCGGTGAAGGCGATCATCCACAGCGCCATCGAGAACATGGTCTTCGCGCCGGACGGGCCGCTGTCGCCATTGCCGGCTTTCAGCAGGTGCAGCGCGCCGACCGCGCCGACCACGAAGGCTGTCGTCAGGTAGGCGGCCAGCAGCATGTGCAGCAGCCGGTACGGAAAGGACGGGTTGAAGATCACGGCCCACCAGTCGAGCACGATGAACTGGCCGGCCTCGTTGATGCCGTGGCCGGCCGGTGTCTGCATCCAGCTGTTGACCGCCAGTATCCAGAACGCGGACATGAAGGTGCCGAGCGCGACCATCGCCGTGGCAACGCAATGCAGCGCCGGCCCGACGCGCTCGCGGCCGAACAGCATCACGCCGAGGAAGCCCGCTTCGAGGAAAAATGCCGTCAGCACTTCGTAGCCCATCAGCGGCCCGACCACGGGCCCGGCCTTGTCGGAAAACACGGACCAGTTGGTGCCGAACTGGTAGCTCATCACGATGCCCGACACGACACCCATGCCGAACGCCACCGCGAAGATCTTCTTCCAGTAGTCGAACAGTGCCAGCCAGATGCCGTTCCCGCGAAACAGCGACAGCGCATTGAGCACGGCGAGATAGCTTGCCAGCCCGATCGAGAACGCGGGAAAGATGATGTGGAAGCTGACGGTGAATGCGAATTGCAGCCGTGCCAGCGTCAGCGCGTCCAATGCCATCTGCTTCCCTTTGCCGCTCAGGTCGACTGCGATGTGCTGTCGGCGAACGCAAGGAAGGCCTGGTGCGTGCTGAGGAAGATTCGCCCCGTCATGCGCCGCCCCAGTTCGGTGGAGCGCAGGCGGTCAAGGACCGGGCCCTTGACCTCGGAAAACTGCAGCGTGATCTTGCGCAACGCAAGGCTTTTCTCGAGTTCGGTCAGGGTTTCCAGCGCCGTCGTGTCGAGCTGGTTTACCGCAGACAGGATCAGCAGTATGCAGCGCGTGCCGGGATGGGTCTGGATCAGCGTCTCGATTTTCTCCTCAAGCAGCTGCGCATTCGCAAAATACAGGCTCTCGTCCACGCGCAGCGCGACCAGGCCGGGCAGGGTTTCCACCTGATGGCGCTCGATGTTGCGGAAGTGCTCGCTGCCCGGCACCCGGCCCACCACGGCCATGTGCGGATGGCTGCTGCGCCAGACCAGCGCCGCCAGCGACAGCACCACGCCCAGCAGGATGCCTTCCTCGACGCCGAGCACCAGCACGCCGGCGAAGGTCAGCAGCAGCGAGATGGCATCGGCCTTGTCGTAATGCCAGGCTTCCTTCAGCGTCTCGATGTCGATCAGCGCGGTGACGGCAACGATGATGGTCGCCGCCAGCACCGAGTGCGGCAGGTAATGGAACCAGCCGGTCATGCCGGAGATCACGATCGCCATCAGCACGGCCGAGATCACGCCGGCCGCCGGCGTATTCGCGCCGGCCGAGAAGTTGACGACCGAGCGCGCGAAGCCGCCGGTGACCGGGTAGCCGCCGGACAGCGCGCTGGCGACATTGGCCGCGCCAATGCCGAGCAATTCGCGGTCAGGCCGGATGCGCTGGCCGCGTTTCAAAGCCAGCGATTGCGCCACCGACACGCTTTCGACGAAGCCGACCAGCGAGATCAGCAAGGCCGGCAGCCACAGCGACTGCATCTGCCGCCCGTCGAGCGCCGGCAGGGACAGCGCCGGCAAGCCGGCCGGCACCGCGCCGACGATCGCCACACCGGCCGTACGGTCGACGCCGGAGTTGGCCACCCAGGCGGTGGCGGCGATCACGGCCGCCATCGGCGCCAGCTTGGTCAGCAAGTCCGCCAGCCCGGGGCGCAGCCCGGCCTTTTTCAGCAGCGGCCCCAGCTGCCTGCGCGCGAACACGAGGAAAAGCAGCGACGCGATGCCGATCGCCGCCGTTGCCGGCCTGATCCTGTCGAGCGAACCCGCCAGCGCCGCCAGCGTGTCCAGCGCGCTGCCCGAGGGCAGCGGCACGCCCAGCAGTGCCTTCAGCTGGCCTATCGTGATCAGCACCGCCGAGCCGGAGATGAAGCCGCTGATCACCGGATGGCTGAGAAACCAGGCAAGGAAGCCCAGCCGCAGCAGTCCGGCTGCGAACAGCATCAGGCCGGACAGCAGCGCGAGCAGCACGCCGAGCGCGACATACTCGGGGGAGCCGGCCGGCGCCAGCGGCGCCAGCGCGCTGGCCGTCATCAGCGAAGCGACCGCGACCGGGCCGACCGCCAGCGTCATGCTGCTGCCGAACAAGGCATAGGCGAGCAGCGGCAGCACGCTGGCATACAGGCCCACTTGCGGCGGCATGCCGGCCAGCATCGCATAGGCAAGGCTCTGCGGGATCAGCATCACGGTAACGATCAGTCCGGCCGTGAAGTCGCCGGCCAGCCATTGGCGCTGGTAGTTCGCGAGCCACGACGGAAGCTGCAGGAGTGTCCGCATCGGTCAGTTTTCCAGCGGGCGGGCCAGCCACTCGCGGCCTTTCAGCATCGCTTCCCAATACAGCCAAGGGAGGATGTTCTTTTTCAGGATCCAGGCGGACGTGCGCGGCACGGTCGGGTCGAGCGGGAAGGTCGGCAGCAGCTTGCCGCCGAAGCCGAATTCGGCCAGCACGATCTTGCCCTTTTCCACGGTCAGCGGACAGGAGCCATAGCCGTCGTAGCGGGTCCTGAACTCTTCGCCGCTGCGCAGTGCGAGCAGGTTTTCGGCCACCACCACGATTTGCTTGCGCGCCGCGGCAGCGGTCTTGGCATTCGGCGACGAGCAGGCATCGCCGAGGCTGAACACTTCCGGGTAGCGCACATGCTGCAGCGTCAGCTGGTTCACGTCGACCCAGCCGTCGGCATTCGCCAGCGGACTCTCGCGCACGAAGTCGGGCGCGCTTTGCGGTGGCACCACATGGATCATGTCGAAGCTTTGTTCCGATCGGACGCTGTTGCCGTCGGCATCCTTCCCTTCGAACCACGCCGTTTTTGCGGGGCCGTCGATCGCGACGAGCTTCGAATTGAAGTGCAGGTTCGCGCCATAGCGCCTGACATAGCCCATCAGCGGCGGAACGAAATCCTGCACGCCGAACAAGACCGCGCCGGCATTGTGGAAGTGCACATCCATGTCTTTCAGCAGGCCGCGCTTTTCCCATTCGGAGCAGGACAGGTACATGGCCTTTTGCGGCGCGCCCGCGCACTTGATCGGCATCGGCGGCTGCGTGAAGAGCGCGCGGCCGCGCTTCATCGACTGCACCAGCGACCAGGTATACGGCGCCAGATCGAAACGATAGTTGGAGGTCACGCCATGCCGGCCCAGCGTTTCCTGCAATCCGGGAATGGCTTGCCAGTTCAGCTTCAGGCCCGGCGCAACCACCAGATATTGATAGGAAATCGCCTTGCCGCTGTCGAGCATCACCTGGCGGTTGTCCGGATCGAAACCTGCGGCCGCGGCGCGTATCCAGGTCACGCCTTTGGGCATCACCGATTCCATCGGGCGCACGCTGGCGCCCGGGTCGAATTCCCCGGCGCCGACCAGCGTCCAGGCCGGCTGGTAGTAATGATGGTCGCTCGGCTCGACGATGGCGATCTGCAGATTGGGCTGGCGCTTCAGCAGGCTGGCGGCGAGGCCGATGCCGGCACTGCCGCCGCCGACGATCACGATGTCGTGGCTGTCACCCCAAAGACAGGCCGACGCGGCAGCGGACGACGCTCGTGCGCCCGTCTCGCCCCGAGCCATCCGGTACAGATTTTGCGAGCGAGCGCCGCTGCGGCAGAACGCCAGTACCGGCTTCGGACGGGTGGCCAGCAGTTCGGCAAAGCGGCGCGCCTGCGGCTCGGTGATCTGGCCGCTGATGACGGGCAAGTGGACGTAGTCCAGACCGGCGGCCCGCGCCGCAGCCTCGATCTCGGCGCTGGTCGGCTGCTCGGCGCCACCCTCGCCATCGGGCCGGTTGTTGATCAGGGTTTTGAAGCCGAGTGCCGCGATCTCCCGTACATCGGACGGACTGATCTGCGGCGACGTACTGAAGGCCTCGGTGTGGCGGGAAAGCTTGACAGCCATGAACGTTCTCCTCCGGGTTTTGATGGTCGGGACGCTTCGCCACGGACGGCAGGACACTCTGGCGGCGTGTTTTGATTAAAGTGAATACATTATATTGACGCATATATTGTTGGTCAATATAATGTGGAGCAATTAAGTGAGATGGAGATTGCGATGACCTCGAATGCGCTCAAACCCTGTGTTCACGGAATTTTCGATCCGGCCACATGGACGGTGACCTATGTGGTGTACGAGAAGGAGGGCGGCCCCTGCGCGATCGTGGATTCGGTACTCGACTACGATCCGAAGTCCGGGCGCACGCGCACCGGTTCGGCTGACGCGGTGGTCGCGTTCGTCAGGGAAAAGCAGCTGAAGGTGGAGTGGATACTGGAGACGCATGCGCACGCCGATCACATCACGGCGGCGCCTTACCTGAAGGGCAAGCTCGGCGGCAAGACGGCCATCGGCGACCACATCACGACGGTGCAGGCGGTGTTCAAGGGTATCTTCCACCTCGAGCCGGGATTCCCGACCGATGGCCGGCAGTTCGACCACCTGATGCGGGAGGACGAGCGTTTTGCCATCGGCGCGCTCGAAGGGCGCGTGATGTTCGTCCCGGGCCACACGCCGGCGTGCGTCGCTTACCGGATCGGCGATGCCGTGTTCGTCGGTGACACCATGTTCATGCCGGATGTCGGCACCGCGCGCTGCGATTTTCCCGGCGGCGACGCGAGATCGCTGTATCTGTCGGTGAAGAAAATCCTGAGCCTGCCCGAAGACACGCGCCTGTTCATGTGCCACGACTATCCGCCGACGGATCGCCCGGTGTCATTCGAAACCACGGTCGGCGAGCAGCGCCGCAAGAACATTCATGTGCATGACGGCATCACCGAAGCGCAGTTCGTCGAGATGCGTACGAAGCGCGATGCGACGCTGGAAATGCCGGTGCTGATCCTGCCGGCGGTGCAGGTCAACATCCGCGCCGGCGAACTGCCGCCCGAGGAAGGGAATGGCGTGGCTTATCTGAAGATTCCGGTCAACGCGCTGTAACGGCGAACCGGCAAACAAAAACCCCGGCGGGACGACAGACCCGGCCGGGGCTTTTTGTGTCGCAGCCTGAATGGCTGGCGCAGGATTACGCGAAGTTCTGCGCGGCGAAATCCCAGTTCACCAGATTCCACCAGTTCTCGACGTACTTCGGACGCGCGTTGCGGGTGTCGATGTAGTACGCGTGCTCCCAGACGTCGCAGGTCAGCAGCGGCTTGTCGCTGCCGGTCAGCGGCGTGGCGGCGTTCGAGGTGTTGACGATGTCGACGCTGCCGTCGGCCTTCTTCACCAGCCAGGTCCAGCCGGAACCGAAGTTGCCGACGCAGGACTTGGTGAACTCTTCCTTGAACTTGTCGAGCGAGCCCCACTTCGCATTGATCGCGTCAGCCAGCGCGCCGGTCGGTGCGCCGCCGCCGTTGGGCTTCATGCCGTTCCAGTAGAACGTGTGGTTCCAGACCTGTGCGGCGTTGTTGAAGATACCGCCGCTGGAGCTCTTGACGATCTCTTCCAGCGACTGGTTCTCGTGCGGCGTGCCCTTGATCAGGTTGTTGAGGTTGGTCACGTAAGCCTGATGGTGCTTGCCGTAGTGGTACTCGAGGGTTTCCTTCGAGATGGCCGGTGCGAGCGCATCCATTGCGTAGGGCAGCGGGGGCAGCGTGTGTTCCATGCGTTTGTCCTTTCTGTTCTGTTGGGTGGGTGTTCTGTGCGGATATCTTGCGAACCCCGCATTGTAAGGGTGTTATCGCTTCTGCGCTTTGCCGGCGGCCGCCGTTTCGGCCGGTCGCACGCTGTCGACGCCGACCAGCGCGCTGCCTTTGGCGAGCGTGACCGTCAGCTGCTGCGGCGGCACCAGCTGCGCGGTGTCGCGCAGTACGGCGCCGTCGGCATCCTGCAGGATCGCGTAGCCGCGCTCCAGCGTGCGCTGCGGCGCCAGCAGCTCGAGCTGCGCATGCAGCGCCGCATGCCGGTGGCGGCTGTCCGCGAACTGCGTGCCGAACAGGTTCGCCAGCCGCGTGGCCTGCGCCTGCAGCTGCGTGCGTCGCGTGCCGGTGGCGGGCTGCGCGTACTGCAGCCGCCGGTGCAGCTGCTCGAGGCCGAAGCGCGCGGTGGTCAGCGGTGTCTGCGTCGCATGCCGCAGCCGCAGCTGCAGGCTGTCGATGCGCAGCCGCTGCTGCCGGATCGCCGCAGCCGGGCTCTGCAGGCGGTTCGCATGCCAGTCCAGCGTCTGCGCGTGGTCGTCCAGCTGCCGGCGCAGCGCATCGGTCAGGTCGTGCGCATGCTGTGCGACGGCGGCCAACCAGTCGCGTGTCGGCGTGGCCGCCAGCTCGGCTGCCGCGGTCGGCGTCGGCGCGCGCAGGTCGGCGACGAAGTCGGCGATGGTGAAGTCGGTCTCGTGCCCGACGCCGGAGATCACCGGCATGCTGCAGGCGGCGATCGCGCGCGCGACTTTTTCGTCATTGAACGACCACAGGTCTTCGAGGCTGCCGCCGCCACGGCAGACCAGCAGCAAGTCGCACTCGGCGCGCCGCGACGCGCTGTCGATGGCCTCGGCGATCCGCCCGGCCGAGCCCTCGCCCTGCACCAGCGTCGGATACAGGATCAGCTGCAGGTGCGGCGCGCGCCGCCGGAACGCGGTGATCACGTCGCGCAGCGCCGCTGCCTGCGGGCTGGTGACGATGCCGACCGTGCGCGGGAAGGCCGGCAGCGCGCGCTTGCGTTCGGCGTCGAACAGGCCCTCGGCAGCGAGCTTGGCCTTCAGCCGCAGGAAGGCTTCGTACAGGTTGCCGACGCCGGATTTGCGCATGGCTTCCACGTTGATCTGGAAATCGCCGCGCGGCGCATACAGGCCGACGGTGGCGCGCACCTCGACCTTGTCACCTTCGCGCGGGTTGAAGTCGACGTACTGCGCGCGGCCGCGGAACATCACGCCGCGCACCTGCGCATTGGCGTCCTTCAGCGTGAAGTACCAGTGGCCGGACGCGGCGCGCGTGAAATTCGAGATCTCACCCGCGATCCAGGTCAGCGCAAAGCTGCGCTCGAGCACGCGGGCGACGGCCTGGTTCAGCTGCGACACCGTAAGAATCTCGCTGCCCGTATTGTCGATGCTCATGAGGTACGTTTTCCGGTCGCGCAGGGGCGGTTTGAACTTTCCACATTCCTGCTGCAGCAGTGCCGCCGATCTGCCGGTCTGCCCGCGATGCCGACCATTCTTTCCAAGTGATTGATTTTTAAAAGGAAAGCTTTCCTGCCTGATTCCGATGCAGCAGAGGAAAATGCTTAGAAATCAAGGACTTTCCTGCGACTTTGAAAGCTTGCCCACAAAGTTGTCCACAGCAACCGTGGAAAACTCGAACAGCAGAGCCGATCAGCGCATTTGCGGCGGCGCAAATGCGACGCGCGGACCGGCGCGCGAGACTTTGCCTTGCCCGGGGAAAGTGAAGCGGATACATTCGCAGCCTGCATTCCCTGCCCAGGAGTTTCCATCTTGTTTGCGATGATCCAGGCGGCGGGCTGGCCGGTCTGGTTCCTGCTCGCCGCGTCCCTCGTCGGCCTCACGCTGATCGTCGAGCGCGTATTGTACTTGCGCGCCCCGCGCATCCTGCCGCCGACCCTGCTGGCCGAGGCGATCGCGGTCAGCCGTGGCGGCCGCATCGATGACGAGGTGATCGTCCAGCTGGAGCAGAACTCGCCGCTGGGCTGCGTGCTGGCGGCCGGCCTGCGCCAGCTGGCCGCGCCGCGCGAGGCGATGCGGCAGGCGATCGAAGAAGCCGGCCGCGTGGTCGCCCACCGTTTGCAGCGCTACCTGACCACGCTTGGCACGGTGGCGACGCTCGCGCCGCTGATGGGGCTGTTCGGTACGGTGGTTGGCATGATCGAGCTGTTCGGCGCACAGCAAGCCGCTGGCGCGGATCCGCTGCGGGTCGCGCACGGCATTTCGGTAGCGCTGTACAACACCGCGTTCGGCCTTGCGATCGCCATTCCCGCGCTGCTGTTCCATCGTCATTTCCATGCGCTGGTCGACGGCTTCGTGATCGACCTGGAGCAGCAGGCGCAGCGCTTCGTCGACAGCGCCGCCGCTGTGCCCGCACCTGCCCCGGTCGAAGGACGCAGCGCATGAACTTTCGTCCATTGCCGCAGCGCGACCGCCCCGAGCTGAATCTCGTCGCGTTCATCGACGTGCTGCTGGTGATCCTGATTTTCCTGATGGTCAGCACGAACTTCAACCGCTTCGGCGCGCTGCAACTGAAACTGCCGGATGCAGCCGCCACGCCGGCACCCGCGCCACCGTGTTCGGTCGCGGTCACGGTGGACGCCGATGGCCGCGTGATGGTGGGCAGCGACGCCGCAGGTGTGGGCGCGGCAGCCATCGCGCAGGCGCTGGCGGCGGCGCACGGCGACGCGGCCTGCCGGGTCGAGGTGCAGGCCGACGCGCTGGCCACGCATCAGGCCGTGGTGCGCGTGATGGAAGGCGCGCGGCTGGCCGGCCTGCCGGCGCTGGCCTTTTCCACCCACTCGGTAGCCGGCGAATGAGCGATACGCTGAGAGACGCCCCACTGTCCCGCGCCGGTGCGACGGCCGATGCGCTGGTGCGCGCATGGCGCGGCCGCGGACTGCTCGCGTGGCTGCTGCTGCCGCTGTCGCTGCTGTATCGCGCGCTGACGGCGCTGCGCCGCGGGCTGTTTGCGGTCGGCCTGCTGAAGCAGGTGCGCCTGCCGGTACCGGTGATCGTGGTCGGCAACATCTTTGTCGGCGGCACCGGCAAGACACCGCTGGTGATCTGGCTGGTCGGGCAATTGCGCGCGCGCGGCTTCCGGCCGGGCGTGATCTCGCGCGGCTACGGTGCCAGCGTCGACGGCGTGACCGAGGTGAACGAACGCAGCCAGCCTTCCGAGGTCGGCGACGAGCCGCTGCTGATCGCCTTGAAGGCGCGCGTGCCGGTGCTGGTCGGACGGCGTCGCGTGCAGGCCGCGCAGCAGCTGCTGCAGCGCCATCCGGACATCGACGTGATCGTGTCGGACGACGGCTTGCAGCATTACGCGCTGGGCCGCAGCATCGAGATCCAGCTGTCGGATGCGCGCGGGCATGGCAACGGCTGGCTGCTGCCGGCCGGTCCGCTGCGCGAGCCGGCGTCGCGTCGCAGCGATTTTTACGTCGGCAATGGCGTGCTGCCGCCGGCCGGTGGCTACCTGATGCAGCTTGTCGGCGATCACGCGGAGCAGCTGGCCGACCGGCGCCATCGCCTGCCGCTGTCGGCGATTCCGGCCGGCGCGCGCGTTGTCGCCGCTGCCGGCATCGGCAATCCGCAGCGGTTTTTCGATCTGCTGGCCGCGCAGGGCGTGCCGTTGGCGCAGACGATCGCGCTGCCGGATCACTTTGATTTCTCGCACAATCCTTTTCAGGACATCACCGCCGACTTCATCCTGGTCACCGACAAGGATGCAGTAAAATGCGCGCGCACCGACGCGCTCGCGGCCGACCCACGGCTGTGGGCGGTACCGGTGGAGGCGTCGATTGCCGGTTCCCTGGCCGACCAAATTGTGGAGAAATTGCGTGGACACCCGACTGCTTGACGTCCTGGTCTGCCCGCTGTGCAAGGGCCCGCTGAAGTATGACAAGGATGCGCAGGAACTGATCTGCCACGGTGACCGCCTGGCTTATCCGATCCGTGACGGCATTCCCATCATGTGGGCCGAAGAAGCCCGTGACCTGAATGCGGCGCCGCCTGACGCCGCAGAGCCTGCCTGAAGTTTTTCCGATGCCGTTTACCGTGATCATTCCGGCGCGCATGGCATCGACGCGCCTGCCGGACAAGCCGCTGGCCGACCTCGGCGGCAAGCCCATGGTCGTGCGCGTGGCCGAACGCGCGGCGCTGTCAAACGCGTCGCGCATCATCGTCGCGACCGATCATGCGGACGTGATGGCCGCCTGCGAGCGACATGGGATCGATGTGCGGATGACGCGTGCCGACCATCCGTCCGGCACTGACCGCATCGCCGAAGTCGCGCTGGCTGCCGGCTTGCCGGATGAGGCGGTGATCGTGAACGTGCAGGGCGATGAGCCGCTGATCGATCCGGCCCTGATCGACGCCTGTGCTGCGCGCGTCGATGCGCGGGTGCCGATGGCAACAGCCGCGCATCCCATTCACGACATCGCCGACGTGTTCAATCCGAACGTGGTGAAGGTGGTGCTGGACGCCGGCGGCGATGCGCTGATGTTCTCGCGCGCGCCGCTGCCCTGGCATCGCGATGCGTTTGCGCTCGACCGCGCCGTGATGCCCGCCGCCTACCAGCCGCTGCGGCATGTCGGGCTGTACGCGTACCGGCAGGACTTCCTGCAGCGCTATCCGCAGCTGCCGCTGTCGCCGCTGGAAAGCATCGAAGCGCTCGAGCAATTGCGCGTGCTTTGGAACGGTTACCGGATCGCCGTCCATGTCGTCGATGAAGCGCCACCGGCCGGCGTCGATACCCCCGCCGATCTCGAACGAGTGCGTCGGCATTTTGCCGATTGAGCAATTTCAACGCAGGGTGATATCGGGTAGCATCCCGATATTCTGTGGTAAGTTTCGGGCAAGCTAAATATCAGACAATACCGCCGCGCTGCTGGAGACGGCAGGTAAAAGGTATAAAAACAGTTAAGGATTCATTCAAGATGCGGCTCATTTTGTTGGGAGCACCGGGTGCCGGCAAAGGCACCCAGGCTGCCTATATCAAGGAACGATTCAATATTCCGCAAATCTCGACCGGCGACATGCTGCGCGCTGCGGTCAAGGAAGGCACGCCGCTCGGCCTGGAGGCGAAGAAGGTGATGGACGCGGGCGGTCTGGTGTCGGATGACATCATCATCGGCCTGGTCAAGGACCGCCTGAAGCAGGCGGACTGCGCGAACGGCTATCTGTTCGATGGTTTCCCGCGCACGATTCCGCAAGCGGATGCGATGAAGGATGCCGGCGTCGCCATCGACTACGTGCTCGAGATCGACGTGCCGGACGAGGCCATCATCGAGCGCATGAGCGGCCGCCGTGTGCATCCGGCGTCCGGCCGTACCTATCATGTGAAATTCAACCCGCCGAAAGTCGCCGGCAAGGACGACGCGACCGGTGAAGAACTGATACAGCGCGACGACGATCGCGAAGATACGGTCAAGAAGCGCCTGTCGGTCTACCATGACCAGACCAAGGTGCTGGTCGGCTACTACAACGACTGGGCTCAGTCCGGTCAGGCCGGCGCGCCGAAGTACAGGAAGATCGCCGGTGTCGGTGCGGTCGATGAAATCCGCGACCGTGCCTTTGCAGCATTGGCCGAATGATTTGACCACAGAAAAAGCGGACCCGACGGTCCGCTTTTTTCATGGTGCGTACATATTGCGAGACCTAGAGTAAGAGCCTGTCTCGTTAGGCCGCTGGCTGCGTTGGCAGTCCCTTGCCGTACGTCTGTACTGTCTTCGGGACTGCCGCCTTGCCACCGACCTAACGAGACAGGCTCTAAGACCCGCACGAACGAGCAGGACAAAGCGGGAAGCGAAGCGTTTGTTGTGAGCGGCCCACCTGCCGGTACAAGGCGGGGTGCCGTGTTTCAGAAACCGTCGTGAACTTCAGGAGGAGACATATGGCATCAACAGGCTTGTGGTTTGCCGTCGCTTGCGGCGTCATCGCCGTGATCTACGGACTCGTTTCACGCAGCTGGATCCTTGGCAAGGATGCCGGCAATCCCCGGATGCAGGAAATCGCGGCCGCGATCCAGGCGGGCGCTGCTGCCTATCTGGCCCGCCAGTACCGCTCCATCGCCATTGTCGGCGTGGTGCTGGCGATCCTGATCGGCATCTTCCTCGACATGAAAACGGCGACCGGCTTCGTGCTCGGCGCCGTGCTGTCGGGGGCCTGCGGCTTCATCGGCATGAACGTGTCGGTGCGCGCGAACGTGCGTACCGCGCAGGCGGCGACGCAGGGCATCGGCCCGGCGCTCGATGTCGCCTTCCGTGGCGGCGCGATCACCGGAATGCTGGTGGTCGGGCTCGGCCTGCTCGGCGTGTCGGTGTTCTTCTGGTACATCGGCGGTCTGCAGACGCCGGACTCGGCAACGCTCAAGCCGCTGCTTGGCCTGGCGTTCGGCTCGTCGCTGATCTCGATCTTCGCGCGACTCGGTGGCGGCATCTTCACCAAGGGTGCGGACGTCGGCGCCGACCTGGTCGGCAAGGTCGAGGCCGGCATTCCGGAAGACGATCCGCGCAATCCGGCGGTGATCGCGGACAACGTCGGCGACAACGTCGGCGACTGCGCGGGCATGGCCGCCGACCTGTTCGAGACCTATGCGGTGACGCTGATCGCGACGATGGCGCTGGGCGCGCTGATGGTGGTGTCGGCCCCGGGCGCGGCGGTGATGTATCCGCTGGTGCTGGGCGGCGTATCGATCATTGCGTCCATCATTGGCGTGATGTTCGTGAAGGCCAAGCCCGGCATGAAGAACGTGATGCCGGCGCTGTACCGCGGCCTGATCGTCTCCGGCGTGCTGTCGCTGATCGCGTTCTACTTCGTGACGACCAGCATGTTCCCCGAGCCTGTCACGATGTCGGGCGAGCGCACGGCGTCGGCGATGGCGCTGTTCGGTGCGTGCGTGGTCGGCCTCGTGCTGACGGCGGCGATGGTCTGGATCACCGAGTACTACACCGGCACGGATTTCCATCCGGTGAAGCACATCGCGCAGGCATCGACCACCGGCCATGCGACCAACATCATCGCCGGCATCGGCATCTCGATGAAATCGACCGCGTGGCCGGTGCTGTTCGTCTGCGCGGGCATCCTGGTGTCGTATGCGCTGGCGGGCCTGTACGGCATTGCGGTCGCGGCAACGGCGATGCTGTCGATGGCCGGCATCATCGTCGCGCTCGATGCGTATGGCCCGATCACGGACAACGCCGGCGGCATTGCCGAAATGGCCGAGCTGCCTGACAGCGTGCGCGACATCACCGACCCGCTCGACGCGGTCGGCAACACCACCAAGGCGGTGACCAAGGGCTATG
>CAZTIF010000016.1:0-42631 GCA_964613635.1 uncultured Bifidobacterium sp.
GCGATCTCGCGCACGATGGTGCCGGAGATGAACTGGTACTGGTCGGACGGCGTCAGGAACAGGGTCTCGACATCCGGCAGCAGGTAGCGGTTCATGCCAGCCATCTGGAATTCGTATTCAAAGTCGGATACGGCGCGCAGGCCACGCACGATCACGCGCGCATCATGCGCCCGCACGAAGTCTTTCAGCAGGCCGGAGAAGCTCTCGACCACCACGTTCGGGTAGTGCCCAAGCACTTCGTGCGCAATGTCGAGCCGCTCCTGCAGGGAAAAGAAGGGGCGCTTGGCCTTGCTGTCGGCGACGCCGACGACCAGCTTGTCGAACAGGCCCGATGCGCGCCGCACCAGATCTTCATGGCCGCGCGTGAGCGGATCAAAGGTTCCGGGGTAAACGGCTGTGACCATGGGCTGTCCTTCAAGGTTTCGGGCGCGGAGGGCAATTCCCCGCGAGAACGACGCGCATTATGCCCTAATTCGCCGGCCTGTCACCGCACGAAAGCAGTGCGTAATGCACTTGTCCAGCCTTGTCGGCACGTACCACGTTCCATTCTGCCAGCCACTCGGCATCGCTGCCGGCGAAGGGCCGGTCGGACTCAGCATAGACCAGCCCGCCCGGCGCGAGCAAGCGCCGGCACGCGGGCAGCAGGCGTGGCAGCAGGTCGAGGCCGTAGGGGGGATCGAGGAAGATCAGGTCAAATGTGCCGGACAGCGCGGACAGCAGCGCGAGCGCGTCGCCGCGCCGCACCGTCACATTCGCAGCGCCGAGCTTGTCGCAGGTCGCGTTCAGGTGGCGCAACGCGGCCGGATGCGACTCGACCATCAGCACCTCGGCCGCGCCGCGGCTGGCCGCCTCGAAGCCGAGCGCGCCGGTGCCGGCGAACAGGTCGAGGCAGCGGCGGTTGTCCCAGCGCCGCAGCTGCAGGTGCTCGAGCCAATTGAAGACGGTCTCGCGCACGCGGTCGGGCGTGGGGCGCAGCCCGTCGACATCGGCGACCGGCAGCGGCGTGCGCTTCCAGTCGCCGGCGATGATGCGCACCTGACGCGGCGGGACGGCGTTCTGCTTTTTCAAATGCATGTCTTTCAGGGTTTGACCGGCTCACTTCCCACCACGACCGTCACCATCTTGTCCATCGACAGCTTGCGCGCAAACGCGGCACGCACGTCGGCGGCAGTCACTTTCTCGACCCGGGCAGTCCAGGTGTCGAGGTAGTCAAGCGGCATCCGGTAAAAGCCGATCGCAGCGATGTTCTCGAGGATCTTACGATTATTGTCGATGCGCAGCGCAAAGCCGCCGACCAGGTTGTCCTTCGCCGCCTTCAGCTCGGCCTCGGTCGGCCCGTCGCGCAGGAAGGCCGCGATGGTGTCGCGCACGACCTGCAGCGCCTCGTCGGACTGGTCCTTGCGCGTCTGCAGCCCGGCCATGTACGGCCCCGACTGCGCCATCGGATTGAAATAGCTGTACGCACTGTACGACAGGCCGCGCTTCTCGCGCACCTCGCGGGTCAGCCGCGACACGAAGCCGCCTCCGCCAAGCACGTAATTGCCGACGGTCAGCGCGAACACATCGGGATCATTGCGCGCCAGTGCCGGCATGCCGACCAGGATATGCGACTGCGACGCCGGATGCGGTATGCGCTCTTCCGCGCCCACCGGCTGCGCCACCTCCGCCAGCTTCGGCAGGGGCTGGCCCTGCGGCAGCCGTCGCGTCAGTTCCTTCGCGATGGCATCGGCCTCGCTGCGGGTGAGGTCGCCAATCATCGCGATCACGGCATGGTTGGCCACATAGTGCGTACGGTGGAAATTCAGCAGGTCATCGCGCGTGATCGCGCCGACCGATTCAACGGTCGCTTCGGCACCATACGGATGGTTGCCATAGGCCATGCGCCAGAACGCCTTGCTGGCGATCGATTCGGGACGGGTCAGCGCATCGCGAATCGCAGAGACAGTGCGCGCCTGGTCGCGTCGGAACAGGTCGTCCGGAAATGCAGGATGCGCCAGCAACCGCGCCAGCAGCCGCACTGCTTCATCGCGTGTGGCCTTCGCGGACAGTGTGCGCACCGACATGCCGGCACGGTCGGCGCCGGAACCGCCGCCGCGCTGCGCGGCGATGTCGGCCAGCGCTGTCGAGATCTCCGCCTCCGACATGGCCGGCTCGACGCTGCCGTCGGCCAGCCGGACTTCCTTCAGCCCGCGCGCCAGCAGCCCGCTGGTCAGCGATGACAGGCCGGCCTTGCCGGCCGGGTCGCGGCGGCCGCCGGCATCGAACTCGACGTTCACGTCGAGCATCGGGATCGTGTGGTTCTCGACAAAGTAAACGCGCGCGCCGTTGTCCAGCGTCCAGTGCTGGATGTCGAGCGCGGCCTGCGCAATGCCGCTGGCGGCGAGCAGCGCGACGGCAAACAGTTTTTTCAGCATCGTGGGTTCTCCGTCAACGAATCAGTGGCGCAGGCCGGGCACGGCCGGCTTGCCGTCCGCCTGCGCGGTCACGGGCAGCGGCGAGAGCGTCGCGACCGTCAGCTGGTCGTCGGAAAAATATTTTTGCGCAACCGCCTGCACCTGCGCCGGCGTGACGGCCGACAGGCGCTCGATGATGCGGTCGATCTGCCGGTACGACATCCCGGTCATGTCCATCGAGCCGATCTCCATCGCCTGCCCGAACACCGAGTCGCGCTTGTAGACCTGCCCGGCGATCAGCTGCGCCTTGACGCGCTTGAGCTCGTCGGCCGACACGCCTTCCTTCGCGATGCGCTCGACCTCGGCGCGCAGCGCGGCTTCGAGCTTGTCCAGCGGCGTGTCGCGCGTCGGCTCGCCCGACAGCATGAACATCACCGGCCCGCGCGCGGTGCCGTCGTAACCGGCATCGACCGAATTGGCGATGCGCTCGGTGCGCACCAGCTTTGCCGGCAGGCGTGCATTGTCATAACCATCCAGCACCGCCGCCAGCACCTCGAGCGCGAATGGATCGTCGTCCTTCTCGACGTCGAGCAGCTTCGGCATCTTGTAAGCCATTACCAGATAGGGATTCTCGGCCGGCGCCTTGACGGTCACGCGACGCGTGCCGCGCTGCTGCGGCTCCTGCTGCGGCTTGGACTTCGGCAGGGTCTTTGGCGGAATCGGGCCGAAATACCGCTCCGCCAGCCGCCGCACTTCCTGCGCATCGACATCGCCGGCCACCACCAGCGTCGCATTGTTCGGCGCGTACCAGCGCTCGTACCAGGCGAGCGCATCGGCGGCGGTCATGTTCTGCAAGTCGTCCATCCAGCCGACCACCGGGTTGCGGTAGGGGCTGGCGGTGTACGCGGTCGCATACAGCGTTTCCATCAGCAGCGACATCGGCTCGTCTTCGGTGCGCAGCCGGCGCTCTTCCATCACGACCTTGATCTCCTTGGCGAACTCGGCTGGGTCCATCGTCAGGTTCTGCATGCGATCGGCCTCGAGCTCGAGCAGCTTTTCCAGCCGCGATTTCTCGACTTGCTGGTGATACGCGGTGTAGTCGCGGCTGGTGAACGCATTTTCGCGGCCGCCGAGTTCGGCGACGCGCGCGCTGAAGTCGCCGGGCTTCAGCTTTTTCGTTCCCTTGAACATCATGTGTTCGAGCACGTGGGCGACGCCAGTGGTGCCGTTCTGCTCATCGACGCTGCCGGCACGGTACCAGACCATGCTGACCACGGTGGGCGCGCGGCGGTCTTCCTGCACGATGATTTTCATACCGTTGGCAAGTCGGAATTCCTGTGCCGTGGCGCCTGCCCCGGCAACACAGGGCAGCCAGCTGAAAACGCCTGCCAGTATCAGCGCTCCAAGTCGGAAGATCATGTTCTCGGCTCTGTTAGAATGAAAGGTATCGGGTTGATCAACTGAAAAGCGACGCCCGATTTTATCTGTTGCCGCCATCCGTCGCAGCGCACCCCCTGAACTCCCGAACTCCCCATCCCGGATGTTTAGCTTTTTCAAGAAAAAACAGCCCGCTCCTGCCACGCCCGCTCCCGAACCCGTGCCGGCACAGCCTGCCGCTTCGCCGGCAGCCGTTCCCGTCCCCGCTCCCGCAGCTGCACCCGCAGCGCCAGCGCCAGCGGCTGCGGTCGAGCAGGCCGCTGTCGAGCAGCTTGTGATCGAGGCCGCACCGGCACCCGCGCCGGAGGCGAAACAATCCTGGCTCAGCCGGCTGAAGGCCGGGCTGTCGCGCACCTCGTCGAACATCGCCACCATCTTCACCGGCACGAAGATCGACGACGACCTGTATGACGAGCTGGAGGCAGCGCTGCTGATGGCCGACGCCGGCGTCGAGGCAACCCACTACCTGCTCGACGAGCTGAAGAAAAAGGTGAAGGCCGACAAGCTGGCCGAAGCCGCGCAGGTGAAGGCGGCGCTGCGCGAATTGATGGTCGGGCTGCTCAAGCCGCTGGAAAAGCCGCTGGTACTCGGCCGCGAGCAACCGCTGGTGATGATGATCGCGGGCGTCAATGGCGCCGGCAAGACCACCACGATCGGCAAGCTCGCCAAGCACATGCAGTCGCACGGCCAGAAAGTGCTGCTGGCCGCCGGCGACACCTTCCGCGCCGCCGCGCGCGAGCAGCTGACAATCTGGGGCGAGCGCAACGGCGTGGCCGTGATCGCGCAGGAGTCGGGCGACCCGGCCGCTGTTGCGTTCGATGCGGTACAGGCCGGCCGTGCGCGCGGCGTTGACGTGGTGATGGTCGATACCGCCGGCCGCCTGCCGACGCAGCTGCACCTGATGGACGAATTGAAGAAGGTTCGGCGCGTGATCGGCAAGGGCATGGACGGCGCGCCGCATGAAGTGCTGCTGGTCATCGATGGCAACACCGGTCAGAACGCGCTCACGCAGGTCAAGGCCTTCGACGACGCGCTGCAGCTGTCCGGCCTGATCGTCACCAAGCTCGACGGCACGGCCAAGGGCGGCGTGCTGGCCGCGATTGTCAAGCAACGGCCGGTTCCCGTATATTTCATCGGCGTCGGCGAGGGCATTGATGACTTGCAGCCTTTCGTCGCCACCGAATTCGTCGACGCGCTGCTCGGCTGACCACGCACACCATGTCCATCATTTCCTTTTCCCACGTCGCGAAGAAGTATCCGGGCGACGTCACTGCGCTGTCCGACGTGTCGATGGAAGTCGCCGAAGGCGAGCTGGTCTATCTGGCCGGCCCGTCGGGCGCGGGCAAATCGACACTGCTGAAACTGATCGCCGGCATCGAGCGGCCGAGCGCCGGCGTGCTGCTGGTCAGCGGACAGGACATGCGCAAGCTGAACCGCGCGACCCTGCCTTACCTGCGCCGCAAGCTCGGCCTGATCCTGCAGCAGCACCAGCTGCTGAAGGACCGCAGCGTGCTGCAGAACGTGATGTTGCCGCTGCTGGTCAGCGGCTCGACCGTGAAGGAAGCGGAGCAGCGCGCGCGCGTCGCGCTCGACCGCGTCGGGCTGGGCGACAAGGCCGGCCTGCAGCCGCAGGCGCTGTCCGGCGGCGAGCAGCAGCGCGTGTCGATCGCCCGCGCCATCGTCCACCGTCCGCGCATCATCCTCGCCGACGAACCCACCGCCAATCTCGACCGCGACAGCGGCAAGCTGGTCATCGACATGCTGCAGGCTTTCAATTCCGCAGGCGCGACCTGCATCATTTCCACGCACGACGACCGGCTGCTGCAGAACGCCGACCGCGTGGTGCAGCTCGACCACGGCCGCGTGAGCGCGATGCGCGACGCCGAGAGCGAGGTGGGCGCATGAACTGGCTGAGGGAACACTGGCTTGCGCTGGCAGCGGCCTTTGCGCGCGTGCGCAAGACGCCGGGCAGCTTCGGCTTCAACGTGCTCGTGATCGCGCTGGCGCTGATCCTGCCGCTGGCCGGCCTGACGCTGCTGGAAAACCTGCGCCCGGTGTCGCGCGATCTCGCGGTCGAGCCGGAGATCAGCGTGTTCATGGCGACCGGCGTGGCGCGCGAGCGCGTGCAGGCCGTCGGCGACGACATTCGCGACGCGGCCCGGCGCGCCGGTGTGCCGGCGCGGCTGGAATTCGTCGACCGCGAAAAGGCGCTGGCAGCCATGAAGGCACGCGCCGGCCTCGGCGAAGTGGTCGAGGCGCTCGGCAGCAACCCGCTGCCGGACGCCTATGTGGTGCGGATCGGCGGCGGCGAGCAGGCGGCATCGCCGGCAAGCATCGAAAAGCTGGCCGGCATGCTCGAGAAGCTCGAGGGCGTGGAAACGGTGCAGCTCGATGCGGCCTGGGTGAAGCGCCTCGCGGCGCTGCTCGAACTCGCTGCCAGCGTGCTGCTGCTGCTGGCCGGCACGCTGTGCGGCGTGGTGCTGGCGGTGGTGTTCAATACGATCCGGCTGCAGGTGGTGACGCAGCAGGAAGAAATCGGGGTCATGCGGCTGGTGGGCGCCACCGACGCCTATGTGTCCCGTCCTTTCTATTACATGGGCGGTCTGCTTGGCCTGTGCGCCGGCGGCATCGCGTTGCTGGCGGTGGCCGGCGGCCTGCTGCTGCTGAATACCTCGGTCGGCGCGCTGGCGACGCTGTATGGCTCGAGCTTCCTGCTGGCGCCGCTGGATCCGGCCTCGATAGCCGTGCTGCTGGCGGCCAGCACCGCGCTGGGCGTGCTCGGTGCGGCACTGTCGGTGCGGCGCGCGCTGCGGGTCGCCGCCTGATCCTGCCGGGCAGCCGCCTCTGCCGGCAGCCCGGCTTCCCTGCTCCCTCGGCCTCCGGGTCATTCCCATCCCGGCAAGTTCTCCGCCACCCAAATGTTACATTTGTAATCGATTAGCACTCGCCAATCGAGAGTGCTAATATTGGCTTTGTGAGGGTGGTCCGCCAGTCGGACGTGCCCGCCGAAGTCCAATCCAGGAGAAGCAATGACTGCTATGTTCGCATCGTCTGCCCTCGTGCCGGCCGGTCGCCAGGCACTCGTTCCCGGTTTTCCCGCGAATGTCGGCAATCTGGATGCCTACATTTCCACCGTCAACCGCCTGCCGCTGCTGTCGCAGGAGGAAGAGTCCACGCTCGCGCGCAAGCTGCGCGACGAAGGCGACCTCGCTGCCGCGCAGCAGCTGGTGATGTCGCACCTGCGGCTGGTGGTGTCGATCGCGCGCGGCTACCTCGGCTACGGGCTGCCGCATGCCGACCTGATCCAGGAAGGCAACATCGGCCTGATGAAGGCCGTCAAGCGCTTCGACCCCGAGCAGGGCGTGCGCCTGGTGTCCTATGCAATCCACTGGATCAAGGCCGAGATCCATGAATTCATCCTGCGCAACTGGCGCGTGGTGAAGCTTGCGACCACGAAGGCGCAGCGCAAGCTGTTCTTCAACCTGCGCAGCCACAAGACCGGCCTTGACGCGATGTCGCCGGAGCAGGTGGACGAACTGGCCCGCACGCTGAACGTGAAGCGCGAAGAAGTCATCGAAATGGAAACGCGCCTGTCCGGCCGCGACATCGCGCTCGACGCGCCGAACGACGATGACGACGACGCGAAGTTCGCGCCGATTGCCTATCTGTCGTCCGAGCATTCGGAGCCGCTGAAGGTGCTGGAAGCGCGGCAGTATGACCGCCTGCAGTCGGAAGGCCTTGAAGCGGCGCTGGCGCAGCTGGATGCCCGTTCGCGCCGCATTGTCGAGTCGCGCTGGCTGGCCAGCGATGACGGTTCGGGCGCGACGCTGCACGAGCTGGCCGCCGAGTTCGGCGTGTCGGCCGAGCGCATCCGCCAGATCGAGGTCGCGGCGATGAAGAAGATGAAGGCAGCGCTGGCGGAATACGCCTGACATAGTCAGCCGACAGCCTGAACGAACAAGAGCGTCCCGCGGGACGCTCTTGTTTTTTGGATGATCCGCTGTCAGGCGCCGGCGATCAACTGCCGGATGTCCTTCTGCACCGCTGCCATGTCCTGTCCGTGCCGGATGAACAGGCGCACACGGCCTTGCGGGTCGAACACGTAGGTGGCCGCGGTATGGTCGATGGTGTAGGCCTCGCTGTCCTTCGCCTTCACCTTCTGCATGAACACCTTGAAATCGGCAGCGACCTTCTGCGTCTGCGTCGCATCGCCGCGCAGCGCCACGAAACTCGGGTCAAAGGCCGGCACGAAGCCGGCCAGCGCCTCCTGCGTGTCGCGCTCGGGGTCGAGCGTGACGAACACGACCTGCAGCTTGTCGCCCTCCGCGCCGAGTTGCTTCTTCACCTGCGCCATCTCGGCCAGCGTGGTCGGGCAGACGTCCGGGCAATGCGTGTAGCCGAAGAACATCACGACCACCTTGCCCTTGTAGTCGGCGAGGGTGCGACGCTGGCCGGTGTGGTCGGTCAGTTCGAACGACTGGCCGTAATTGAGTCCGGTGATGTCGGTCGATGCGAAAGCGGCCTTCGGCACCGGCGGCTTGCCGTCGCAGGCCGCCAGCGCCAGCACGCAGCCGAGCAAGGCCAGCAGCTTGCGGAGTTTCATCAGGCGTAGGGAATGTAGTGATCGACCAGCAATGCCGCGAACAGCAGCGACAGGTAGATGATCGAGTAGGTGAAGGCCTTGCGCGCCAGCAGGTCGGTGTACTGACGCCAGATCTTCCACGAATAGCGCAGGTAGATCACGCCGAGAAGCACCGCAGCCACAAGGTAGACCAGGCCACTCATGCGCACCGCGAACGGCAGCAGCGACGTGGCGAACAGCGCAATCGTGTACAGCCAGACATGGAAGCCAGTGAACTCGGTGCCGTGCGTGATCGGCAGCATCGGCAGGCCGGAACGCGCATAGTCGTCGCGACGGTACATCGCCAGCACCCAGAAATGCGGCGGCGTCCAGATGAAGATGATCAGCACCAGCAGCCAGGCCTGCATCGGTACGTCGTTGGCGATCGCTGCCCAGCCAAGCGCCGGCGGCATCGCGCCGGACAGGCCGCCGATGACGATGTTCTGCGGCGTCGCCGGCTTGAGCACAATGGTGTAGATCACGGCGTAGCCGACGAAGGTGGCGAAGGTCAGCCACATCGTCAGCGGATTGACGAGGTTGTACAGCACCCACATGCCGATGCCGCCGATCGTGCCGGAGAAGGCGAGCGTCTGCGGCACGGTGATCTCGCCGCGCGCCAGCGGCCGGCGCGCGGTGCGCGCCATGCGCGAATCGATCTCGCGCTCGACCAGGCAGTTGACGGCGAAGGCGGCACCGGCGAGCAGCCAGATGCCGACGGTCGCGGCGACCAGTATGTGCCAGTCAGGCAGGCCGGGCGTGGCGAGGAACATGCCGATGACGGCACAGAAAACGGCAAGTTGGGTGACGCGCGGCTTGGTCAGCGCCCAATACTGGGCAATGCGGCCGGGCTGCACGGTAAGGGCAGTCATGATGTTCTATCTCACGCAGGAATCGGTGACGGGTGGGACTCCGCCGCCTTGTCTGCCGCGCCAGAGGCGAGGCGGAAGTTTAACACGGTCAGCAGCAGGATCGAGAGCGCCGCGCCGGCGTTGTGCAGCACGGCGAGCGTCAGCGGCCAGTCGAGCGCGACGGTCGCCACCCCTGAACAGAACTGCAACAGGATCAGCAGCAGCAGTGCGCGTCCGAGGCGGGCGCTGCCCTGCAGTCGCGCAGCGCGCCACGCGACGAGCCCGACCAGCGCGACCACGACGAAGGCAAAGCAGCGATGCACCCAGTGCACGGTCACCAGCGCGCTGAACGGCAGGTAATCGCCGGCGTGCGTCATGCCAAGCTGGCGCCACAGCGAAAAGCCATGCGCAAAATCGAGTTCGGGCACCCACGCGCCCTGGCACAGCGGGAATCCGCCGCAGGCCAGCGCCGCATAGTTCGTGCTGACCCAGCCGCCGAGCGCCACCTGCAGGAAGGTGACGGCGAGGGCCACCGCAGCGAGCGGGCGCAGTGCGACTGCCGCGCCGGCGAGCGGTGCGGCCGGCGACTGCCGTGCGGCGTGCCAGACGAGCAAGGCCAGCAGGCCCATGCCCAGCAACAGATGGAGGGTGACGATCACGGGCTGCAGCTTCAGCGTGACGGTCCATGCGCCGAACGCGCCCTGCACGCAGACCCAGAACAGCAGCAGCGCCGGCAGCGCCGGATGGTAGCGCGCCAGCCGTTCGCGTCGCCACAGGCGCACGGAAACGACGAGGGTCGCAATGATCAGCACGCCGACCCCCATCGCGAGGTAGCGATGGATCATCTCTATCCACGCCTTGAACACCGTCACCGGCCCGCTGGGCAGCGCGGCTTCGGCCGCGCTGATGTCGGCGTGCGCGAGGAAGGGATTCGCCTCGCCATAGCAGCCGGGCCAGTCCGGGCAGCCGAGGCCGGAATCGGTCAGGCGCGTGAAGGCGCCGAACACGATCAGGTCGAAGGTGAAGAACACCATCGTCCACGCCAGCTTGCGATAACGGTCGGCGCCGCGCGCCAGATATACGAGCGTCAGCGGTATCGTCGCCAGCAGCAGCGCCTTGAGGGCCAGTACGAGCAGCATTGCGTCAGCCTATGCCCGAAGCCTTCAGCAACCTGGTGATGTCCTTCTTCACCTTGTTGTAGTCCGGGTCCTTCGGGAAGCGCATCATCAGGTTGCCGAGCGGGTCGATCACGAACAGGTGATCCTCGACCGAGCTGCCGGCACCGACCGGCAGCCAGGCCGCCAGCTTCTTTGCGTCCACGCGCAGGATGCGGGTGCCGTCGTACTCCTTCATCAGCACGGTGGAGAGCGGCGCATCGTCGGTGACGAGCCAGACGCGCTCGATGCGGTCGCGCTCCTTGCCCTGCGTCAGGCGCAACTGGCGCTGGTAGTAGAGCTTGTCGGTGCAGCGCTTGTCGCAGGCACCGGCATCGGCCTGCAGCAGGAGCCACTTGCCGTGATAGTCGGTCAGCGCGGCCGGCTTGCCTTCGAGCGACAGCGCGCCCAGGTCCGGGATCGGATACTGGCGCGGATCGATCAGCTCGCCGTAGTTGTTGCGGCGTTCCGGCTTGATCACGTAATAGGTCAGGTAGGACAGGATGACCGGCGCCGCGCAGACCGCGAGAACCAGGAACAGCATCCACCTGCCGCGCTTGGCGGGCTTGTCTTGTTTCACATCACTTGCTTGCACGTTTGAATCCGGTAATGACGAAGAACAGCAAAGCGGCCGCGGCCAGCGCATACCACTGGAACGCATAGCCATGGTGGGTGTCGATCCCGAATGAAGGCTGCGGCCATTCGCGCCGCAGGCCGTCGCCGGTATCGCTGGACTGCTCGATTATAAAAGCGTGGACGGGCAGTTTGCTGGCGGCGGCAAAAGCCTGCACATCCAGGTTCTGCAGGATCGCGCCGGGCGCGGGCGCGGCCTGTTCGCCGAGCTGCATCAGCTGGCCGGCATCGGTGCGCACGCGGCCTTCGATCTGCTGTGTTCCGGCCGGCGTCGGGATCGCGGGGATGCGCGTGCGCTCGCGGGCGTCGCGCGCGAACCAGCCACGCTGCACCAGCACGACCCGTCCGCTGTCGGCAAGCCGCAAAGGCATCAGCAGGTAGAAGCCGGCGCGCCCGTCGAGCGGCCGGTTCTCGAGATACAGCGGCCAGTCGGCGAGGAATTCGCCGGTGGCGACGACACGGCGGAATTCGTCAGGCTGCTGGCCGGCCGCGATCGCCTCGGCGCGCAGCGGCGCGAGGTCGCCGCGCTCGACGATCTGCTGCTGCAGCGCCTGCTTCTGCGCAGCACGGCGCTCCTGCCAGTTGCCCAGCGAGATGCCGACGGCCGCCACGGCGACGGCGGCGATGAAAGGTATCCATCGGAATCTGAACGTCAATCGCATTGGATCAATCGCATTACAATCGCTGCTTCATTTCAAACCCGCCGGCGCAGCCTGTCGGCCCCCCAGCCAGGAAACCTGATGAAAATACTCGTGGCCGTCGCCTTCGTCCTGATCCTTGCCAGCCTCGGCTCCGCCCTGGTCTTCCTGATGCGCGACAAGGGCCGCAGCAATCGTACCGTACAGGCGCTGGCGCTGCGCGTGGGCTTTTCGGTGATGCTGTTCTTGCTGCTGCTCGTCGCCTATCGCTTCGGCTGGATACAGCCGACCGGCATCATCTACTGACGCCGGCCACGCCAAACAAAAATGCCGCACCGAAGTGCGGCATTTTTTTCGTCTGCCGGATGATTACAACCAGTACACGACGACATACAGGCCGAGCCAGACGACGTCGACGAAGTGCCAGTACCAGGCAGCGCCTTCGAACGCGAAGTGGTGGTCCGCCGTGAAGTGACCCTTCATCAGGCGATACAGCACGACCGACAGCATGATCGCGCCCATGGTCACGTGGAAGCCGTGGAAGCCGGTCAGCATGAAGAAGGTCGAACCGTAGATGCCCGAGGTCAGCTTCAGGTTCAGCTCGCTGTACGCGTGCATGTATTCGTAGGCCTGGAAGCCCATGAACACTGCGCCCAGCACGATGGTCGCGAGCAGCCAGAAGGCCGTCTTGCCGCGCTGGTTCTCGCGCAGCGCGTGGTGCGAGATGGTCAGCGTCACGCCCGAGGTCAGCAGCAGCGCGGTGTTGATCGTCGGGATCGGGAACGGACCCATGGTCTCGAACTTCTCGACCAGGCCGGCCGGACCGGTGTTGCCCCAGACGCCGGCGAATTCGGGCCACAGCAGCTTGTGGTCAAGGTCGGCCAGCCACGGCATCGAGATCGCACGTGCATAGAACAGCGCGCCGAAGAAGGCGCCGAAGAACATCACTTCGGAGAAGATGAACCAGCTCATGCTCCAGCGATACGAGGTATCGATGCGCTGGTTGTACAGGCCGCCTTCCGATTCGGAGATCGAGTCGCCGAACCAGCCATACAGCACGAACAGTGCGGCGATGATGCCGGCGATATTGACCGGCTTGCCCCAACTGACGTCGTTCACCCATGCGGACGCGCCTGCCATCACGACCAGCAGTGCAGCACCCATCAGCACCGGCCACTTGGACGGTCCGGGAACGAAATAGTAGGGCGCGTTGCCTTGTTGTGTACTCATCTACTTCCCCTGATTACGATATGTAAAAATTATTGAGCGACTACGATCTTCACCAACATCAACAGCCCCAGCACGAAGAGCAGCGCGGCGATGATGCCGGCGATGATCACGTGCAGCGGATTGAGCCGCTGCGCGTCCGCTTCGTAGCCGCTGTTCTTGCGCACGCCGAAAAACGACCACAGCACTGCCTTCACCGTCGCGCCGAAAGACATTTTCCGTCTCGACGCTGCTTTCAGATCTTCCACGCCTGCCTCAGTTCGCTTTGCCCTTGAGCCCCACTTCGAAGAACGTGTAGGACAAGGTAATCGTCTTCACATTCTTCGGCAGCGCCGGGTCGATGTAGAAACTCACCGGCATCTGCCGCGCTTCCTTCGGCCCCAGCGTCTGCTGCTTGAAGCAGAAGCACTCCAGCTTCTCGAAGTACTTCGCCGCTTCCTGCGGCGCGTAGCTCGGGATCGCCTGAGCGTCGATACTGCGGTTCTGCGTGTTCACTACGTCATACACCACCTGCGCCATCGCGCCCGGATGGACCTGCAGGCTGGCCATCGCCGGCTTGAAGCGCAACGCGCCGCTGGTGTTGGCGTCGAACTCCACCGTGATCAGACGGCTGGTGTCGACTTGCGTGTTGCCCTTCTTCGGGCCCAGCGTTTCCTGCACGGCCAGCACGTTGATGCCGGTGAGCTCGCAAATCTTCTTGTACAGCGGGACCAGCGAATACCCGAAGCCGAACATCAGCAGCGCGATCACGGCCAGCTTGCCCAACATGCGGGTGTTGCGCCGTGACGTGCGCTGCTCGCGCGACTGCTCGGTACCGCTCATCCCACCACCCTCACTTCAGCACGGTGTGCTTGATGATCACGCCGATGAAGAAGACGACTGCCACCGACAGCAGTACCAGCGCGGTGCGGAGATTTGCGGAGCTTTTCTTGTCTGACATATTCCATTTCCCGCCGGCGGCGCGAGCCGCCGGCTTGCTGCTTCATTCGTCGATTACTTGACGGTCGGCGGCACTTCGAAGGTGTGGAACGGCGCCGGGCTCGGCACGGTCCACTCGAGGCCTTCCGCGCCTTCCCACGGCTTGGCCGATGCCTTCTCGCCACCGCGGATCGCCGGGATGACCACGAAGAACAGGAAGTACACCTGGCTCAGGCCGAAACCGAACGCGCCGATGGTGGCGATCATGTTGAAGTCGGCGAACTGTGCAGCGTAGTCAGCGTAACGACGCGGCATGCCGGCCAGACCCAGGAAGTGCATCGGGAAGAAGGTGATGTTGAAGCTGATCATCGACGCCCAGAAGTGGATCTTGCCGCGGGTCTCGTTGTACATGAAGCCGGTCCACTTCGGGCCCCAGTAGTAGAAGCCTGCGAACAGCGCGAACAGCGAGCCTGCCACCAGCACGTAGTGGAAGTGCGCCACGACGTAGTAGGTATCCTGCAGCTGGATGTCAACCGGGGTGATCGCGCAGATCAGGCCGGTGAAGCCACCCATCGTGAACACGAAGATGAAGCCGACAGCCCACAGCATCGGGGACTCGAAGGTCATCGAACCCTGCCACATCGTAGCGATCCAGTTGAACACTTTCACGCCGGTCGGCACAGCGATCAGCATGGTCGCGTACATGAAGAACAGCTGCGAGGTCACCGGCATGCCGGTGGCGAACATGTGGTGCGCCCAGACGATGAACGACAGGATCGCGATCGACGCGGTGGCGTACACCATCGACGCGTAGCCGAACAGCTGCTTGCGTGCGAAGGCAGGGATGATCTGCGAGACGATGCCGAACGCCGGCAGAATCATGATGTAGACCTCGGGGTGACCGAAGAACCAGAAGATGTGCTGGTACATCACCGGGTCACCGCCGCCGGCCGCGTTGAAGAACGAGGTGCCGAAGTGACGGTCGGTCAGGGTCATCGTGATCGCGCCTGCCAGAACCGGCATCACAGCGATCAGCAGGTAGGCAGTGATCAGCCAGGTCCATGCGAACATCGGCATCTTCATCAGCGTCATGCCCGGAGCGCGCATGTTCAGGATGGTGGTGACGATGTTGATCGAGCCCATGATCGACGATGCACCCATGATGTGCATCGCGAAGATGCCCAGGTCCATGCCGATGCCCATCTGGCTCGTCAGCGGCGCGTACAGCGTCCAGCCCGCAGCGGTGGCGCCGCCCGGAACCAGGAACGATCCGACCAGCAGGATCGCTGCCGGCGGCAGCAGCCAGAACGAGAAGTTGTTCATCCGCGCGAAGGCCATGTCGGATGCGCCGATCTGCAGCGGGATCATCCAGTTGGCGAAGCCGACGAAGGCCGGCATGATCGCGCCGAACACCATGATCAGGCCGTGCATCGTGGTCAGCTGGTTGAAGAACTCCGGCTGGAACAGTTGCAGGCCCGGCTTGAACAGTTCGGCACGGATGCCGAGTGCCAGCACGCCGCCGGTCAGCAGCATCGCGAACGAGAACCACAGGTACAGGGTACCGATGTCCTTGTGGTTGGTCGCGTGCAGCCAGCGACGCCAGCCGTGCGGGTGATGATCGTCGTGCGCGTGGTCGTCGTGACCGTGTGCGTGATCTAGTGTAGTGCTCATCTAGTTCTCCCTGATTTCTGTATTACTTGCGCGCAGCCAGGACTTCGGCGGGTTGAACGATATTGTCTTCGGCCTTGTTGCCCCACGAATTGCGGGTGTAGGTGATGACTGCAGCGATTTCGGTGTCGGACAGCGTCGACTTCCATGCCGGCATCGCATTCTTGCCATTCAGCAGGATGCCGATCTGGCCGTCCTGCGGACCGGTGACCATCGGCGAACCGACCAGCGCAGGGAAAGCGCCCGGGACGCCAGCGCCGTTGGCCTGGTGGCAGGCGACGCAGTTGGCTGCATAGACTTTCTCGCCACGGGCCGCCAGTTCGGTGGCAGTCCAGGTCTTGTTCGGATCATCCGCATTGGCGGCCATCGACTTCTTCTTCTCGGCGACCCACTTCGCGTAGTCGGCCTCGCTGACGACGTTGACGACGATCGGCATGAACGCGTGTTCCTTGCCGCACAGCTCGTAGCAGTTGCCGCGATAGACGCCGACCTTCTCTGCCTTGAACCAGGTGTCGCGCACGAAGCCCGGGATCGCATCCTGCTTCACGCCGAACGCCGGCACGCCCCAGGCGTGGATGACGTCGTTGGCGGTGGTCACGATGCGGATTTTTTTGTTGATCGGAACGACCAGCTCGTTGTCCACTTCGAGCAGGTAGTTGTCCGGCTTCGCGCCGGTGCTCTCGATCGTTTCGCGCGGCGTCGACAGGGCCGACAGGAAGGAGATGCCTTCGCCTTCGCCCTTGATGTAGTCGTAGCCCCACTTCCACTGCATGCCGGTGGCCTTGATGGTGATGTCGGCGTTCGACGTGTCCTTCATCGCGACCACGGTCTTGGTGGCCGGCAGGGCCATCAGGACGACGATCAGCAAAGGCACGACGGTCCACGCGATCTCGACAGCGGTGCTCTCATGGAAGCTCGCCGATTTGTGGCCGAGCGACTTGCGGTGCTTCAGGATGGAATAAAACATCACGCCGAAAACGGCGACGAAAATTACTACGCAGATGGCGATCATCCAGATATGCAACTGGTAGATGTCGGCTGCGATCGCCGTCACCGGCGTCTGGAAGTTCAATTGGTGCACGGCAGGGCCGCCGACCATGTCATTGACTGCGAACGTCGAGCCAGCGACAAGCAAGCCGGCAGCAGCCATCAACGTGTGGATTAGGCGCTTCGCGTAGTTCATGTTGTCCTCAAATGCCTGATTAAAATCTGTTAATTTTTCTGTTACTGCCAGCTCCCAGAGCCTGCCCGGAATCCGGCCAGTTCCCTGTTCAGTTCTCGCGCGAATTCCCGCCGCTTCCGCTCGCTGACGAACCTGCCGACTTCAATGCGCGCACCGTTCGACTCGAGGCCGATCAGTCCGTGCCGCAAAGCAGGCAGGGCCACTCGGGTACGCTGCGGGTCCATCCGGAACTGACGCACGCGCTCGGCCTGCACCCGTTCCACCAGGAGACCGCTGTCGCTGAGGGCGACATGTTCGCGATCCGTCGCATGGCGACCGAAATAAACGAAGGCGACGGCCACTGCCGTCAGCTCCAGCGCCGAAAAAACCAGCACCAGCCACGCACCCTGCGCCGCGAAAAAACCCGCGACCAGCAGCGATGCGGCGCACAAAGCCAGATAGGCACGAGCCAGCTGGCCCGGCGACATCGAGCAATTTCGTTTCAAAATCCACTCACGTGCCGCCATTCGCGCAAACCGGTTGTCTAAATGCTATTTAGCAACAAGCCCAGGAAAAACCCGTGGAGTATAAGGGGAAAGAATATCTGCCGCCAAGTAAAGACCATATCAATCGCAGGGAAGAGCGGCCAACTTGAAAAATTAAAAACGTCATTTTCATCGTTTCCGGGGCTCGAAGCGGATGATCTGCTCGCCGCGACTCGTCGTGACCGGCGCCGGACGGAAAGCATGCCCGTAAATGACCTCGACGGTCAGGCGGATATCCCCGTTTTGATCGCGCGCCGCGTCGATCGTGCGCAGCAGGCGCTGCCAGCGCTGGCGCCCGTCAAGCCCGCGCAGGCGGCTGCCGAGCGGATTGCCGCCGAAGGCGCGCACATCGGCCAGCAGCTTGTCGGCTGACGCGTAGGTGATGGTCAGCTTTTCCATGTCCATCACCGGCGTGGCCATGCCGGCGGCCACCAGCATGTCGCCGTAGTCGTGCAGGTCGACGAAGGGCATCACGCGCTCGGCCATGCCGTTGGCCGCGAATGCCTCGCGCAATTCGATGAAGGTATCGGGCCCGAAGCAGCTGAACATCAGCAGGCCGTCGGTACGCAGCACGCGCGCCCATTCGGCGATCACCCGGTGCGGCTGCGGATGCCAGTGCAGCGCCAGTCCGGACCAGAGCAGGTCGATGCTGCCGTCGGGCAGCGGCAGGCGGGCGAAATCGGCGCCGGCGAGCGCCGCGCTGTGCATGCCTTGCGGCCGGCGTCCGAGGAAGCGGCCGATCAGCCGCTGCGCGCGCGAGCGCGACTGTGCGCCGGACGCCGCGGCGGCGGCCAGCATCTGCGGCGACGCATCCATGCCGAACAGCTGCGCGAGCGGAAAGGCCTGCTGCAGGCCGAGCAGGTCTTCGCCCTCGCCGCAGCCGGCGTCCAGCACCCGCTGCGGGTCGAGCCGGATCAGCGCCAGCCGCTCGAACATTCGCGCGGCGATTTCGCGCCGCAGGAACTGCGAGCCGGCAACGCGCTGCGGCCGCGCAAACAGCCGACGCACGGCGGCAACGGAAACCGGCGCGATGCGGCGATCTGGATCGGGTTCGTTCGGAATGGCAGGCATGGCAGCGCTCGGGCGCACGGACGGAGGAACAATGCGCGGCAGTGTACCCCAGCGCTACCGACCCGCGATGCCCTTCGACAGACTCTCCCTGCTGCGCCTCCTGCGCCGCCACCTGATCCATCCGGCCGCCCTGCTGGCCGCGCAAGCGGCCCGCTTGCTGCCCGGCTGCTGCGCACTGTGCGGCGACGCTGCGCCCGCAGCGCTGTGCGTCGCCTGCCGTGAACGCTACCTCGCCCGCGACGGCGCGCACTGCCGCCGCTGCGCATTGCCGCTGCCGGCATCGGCCGCCGCGCCCTCCTGCGGCGCCTGCATCGCCGATCCGCCCGCGTTCGACGCCAGCATCGCGGCAACCCTGTATGCGCCGCCGGCGGACTTGCTGGTGCAGGCGCTCAAGTTCGGCGCGCAGCTGCCGCTGGCCGCGGCGTTTGCGCAGCAGATGCTGCAGGCCATCGCGCAGGCGCCGCCGGCTGCGGCGGCCGAGCTTGTGCTGGCCGTGCCGCTGTCGGCCGAACGGCTGGCCGCGCGCGGTTTCAACCAGGCGCAGGAGATCGCGCGGCCGCTGGCGCGGGCGCTGCAGCTGCCGCTGGCGACACACGCCTGCGTGCGGGTGCGCGACACCGCGCCGCAATCCGGGCTTGCGCCCGCGGACAGACGGGATAATATGCGCGGCGCATTTGCGCTGATGCAGCGGCACGCTGTCGATGGCCGGCACGTGCTGGTGGTCGACGATGTGATGACCACCGGCCATACGCTCGGCGCGCTGGCGGCCTGCCTGAAGCGCAACGGCGCGGCGAGCGTGACCAACCTGGTGTTCGCACGCACGCCGCCGCATTGAACAAGGCCCTCGCGGCCGATGGGAGAAGAACGTGTTTCATGTCGTACTGGTCGAGCCGGAGATACCGCCCAACACGGGCAACGTGATCCGGCTGTGCGCCAATACCGGTGCGCAGCTGCACCTGGTCGAGCCGCTCGGCTTTCCGCTCGATGACGCGCGCATGCGCCGCGCCGGGCTCGACTATCACGAGTATGCGCAGATGCGCGTGCACAAGGACTGGGCCGCGTTCATCGATGCGCTTCGCCCCGACCCGGCGCGCGTGTTCGCGTTTACCACGCACGGCTCGTCCGTTTTCGCCGAGCTCGGCTTTCGTCCCGGCGACGTGTTCGTGTTCGGCTCGGAGACGCGCGGGCTCGATCCGGCGCTGCGCGAGAGCTTCCCGGCAAGCCAGCGGATACGCCTGCCGATGAAGCCCGGCAACCGCAGCATGAACCTGTCGAACACGGTCGCCATCACCGTGTTCGAGGCATGGCGGCAGCAGGGATTCGCCGGCGGGGCGTAACCTATAATTCGACATCCACCGACTCACGAGGAACATCATGACCCTGCGACGCACCCTTGCCCGTTTCATCGCCCTCCCGCTGCTGCTGTCCGCCGGCCTGCTGCAGGCACAGGACGCAAAGCCGCTGCAAGTGGAGAAGGCGGTGGCGCGCGCGACCGTCGGCAAGCAGGCCAACGGCGCGGCCTACCTGCAGATCGCGAACAAGGGCGCCGACGACGTGCTGCTGTCGGCCAGCTCGCCGGTGGCGGCGAAGGTCGAGATCCACACGATGGCGATGGAAGGCGACGTGATGAAGATGCGCGCGCTGCCGCAAGTGGAACTGAAGGCAGGACAGAAGCTGGACATGAAGCCGGGCAGCGGCGTGCACCTGATGCTGATGGGCCTGAAGAAGCCGCTGGCCGTCGGCGACAAGTTTGCGCTGACGCTGGTCTTCCGCAAGGCCGGCAAGCTCGAGGCGACCGTCGAGGTGGCCGATCCGGGCATGCCGATGAAGAAGAAGGACGACAGCGGCGACATGCACCATCATCACCACCACGACTGAGCGGCGAACGCGGGCAGGCGCTGGCCTGCCGCCACAGCGCAGGGCGCGGCAGCCGCAAGGCGCCGCGCCTTTTTTCATGCTTGCGCGCGAGGTCGCGCTATTTTTTCGCGGGGTAGTGCTGCCAGACCTTGCGGCCACCATCGTCGGCAAACAGCACCACATCGAAGGCATCGCGGCGCGTGCCTTCGACTTCCATGCCCGGGCTGCCGACCGGCATGCCCGGCACCGACAGTCCGCGCGCCTTCGGCCGCTCGGCCAGCAGGCGCTTGATGTCAGCCGCCGGCACATGGCCTTCGAGCGCATAGCCGTCGATCACGCCGGTATGGCAGGAAGCGAGTTCCTTCGGCACGCCGTAGCGGCTGCGATACGGCGAGGTGTCGGGTACGTCATTCGCCGCCACCTCGAAGCCGTTCTGCTGCAGGTGGGCAATCCACTCATGGCAGCAGCCGCAGCTGGGCGTCTTGTAGACGGTGATCACGGGTTTCTTCGCCGCGTGCGACCACAGCGGCAGGGCGCCGGCAAGCAGCGCGAGATTCAGCAGAGTGCGTCGTTTCATTGGACAGGCCTCAGGAGCCGGCGCCTGAACTCCTGATGCGTTCGACCAGCGCCGTGGTCGAAGTGTAATGGATGAAGGGGATGGCCCGCACGCATGCGCCAAGGGCGCGCGCCTCAAGGCCCTCGGGCGTTCGTTCCATGTCGTAGTCGCCGCCCTTCACATAGACATCGGGCCGGACGCAGCGGACCACTTGCAGCGCATCGGCTTCGGAAAAACAGCTGACGAGATCGGTGGATGCCAGCGCGGCCAGCAAGGCCATGCGCTCATCGCAAGCGTTGAAGGGTCGGCCCGGGCCCTTGCCAAGCTGGCGCGCGGATGCATCGTCATTCACCGCAACGACCAGCGACGCGCCGAGCAGGCGCGCGCGCTGCAGGCAGTCCGCATGGCCGTGGTGCAGCAGGTCGAAGACGCCGTTGGTCAGCACCAGCGGACGCGGCAGCAGGGCCGCGCGGTGCGCGAGCTCGGCGGGCAGGCAGAGTTTGCTTTGATAGGCATCCATCGGCGGCATGCCGCCGTGGAAGCTTGGCGTGCCGGCCGGCACGCCCGAGAGGCGTCGGTCAGGCGACCGTCGGCTCCAGCCGCGCCAACGCTTCCTTCCGGTAGCGGTTCAGTTCCTGTACCGTGCCAAAGCTACGCTCGAACAGCAGCGACAGGTTGTGCAGGATGCGGTCGACCACCTTCTGCTCCCATGCGCCGTCAAAGCGGATCTGATTGTCCAGCCAGGCCTCGAGCCAGGCCGGGTCGGGCAGGCGGCTCTGCACCGTGTCGTTCGGGAACAGCGACTGGTTCACGTGCAGGTTGGTCGGATGCAGCGCCTTCTCGGTGCGGCGCGCCGACGCCATCAGCACGCCGATCTTCGCAAACGCAGCGCGCGCGACATCACCGAACTGGCCGAGGGCCTTCTTCATGTAGCGCAGGTAAGCGCCGCCGTGGCGTGCCTCGTCCTGGCTGATGATCTTGTAGATCTGCTTGATCACCGGCTCGGTATGCCAGTCGGCAGCGCAGCGATACCAGTGGTTCAGGCGGATCTCGCCGCAGAAGTGCAGCATCAGCGTTTCCAGCGGCGGCGCCGGATCGAATTCGAAGCGCACGTTGTGCAGTTCCTCTTCGGTCGGCACCAGGTCCGGGCGGAAGCGGCGCAGGTATTCCATCAGCACCAGCGAGTGCTTCTGCTCTTCGAAGAACCAGACCGACATGAAGGCGGAAAAGTCGCTGTCATCGCGGTTATCGCGCAAGAACATCTCGGTCGCCGGCAATGCAGCCCACTCGGTGATCGCGTTCATCTTGATCGTGCGCGCCTGCTCGTCGGTCAGCTGGCTGGCATCGAACTGGTCCCACGGAATATCGGATTCCATGTTCCAGCGTACTTGCTCAAGGGATCGGAAAAGTTCGGGATACAGCATGGGTTGATTCCGCCACGGTTTTCAAAAATGCCGCGATTCTATCAATAAAGAATGACAGACCGATGAGCGAACGGGTTGCCGCTTTATTAAGTCATTAAAGTTTTCCTACAGCGCCTCGAGGTTGTCGAGCAACTCAGCCGCGCGGCGGCGAATCGCCGTTCGTTCATCATCGCCGAGCTTTTGCAGGTTTTTCGCCATCAGGGCCGTGCGCGGACTGGCCGCCAGCGCGCGTTCATGGCGCTCGACGAAATGCCAGTACAGCGTGGTGAACGGGCAGGCCTGCTCGCCGCTGCGGCGCGCCGGGTCATAGCGGCAGCCGCCGCAGTAATTGCTCTGCCGCTGGATGTAGGCGCCGCTGGCGATGTAGGGCTTGCTCGTGAAGCGCGGGCCGCAGGCATGCAGCGCCATGCCGGCCGTATTCGGCAATTCGACCCATTCGATCGCATCGACATAGATGGCGAGGTACCAGTCCTCGACCTGCTGCGGCGAAAGCTGCGCGAGCAGCGCGAAATTGCCCGTCACCATCAGCCGCTCGATATGATGCGCATAACCGTAGTCGAGCGTCTGCTTCAGGCAGTCGCGCACGCAGGCCATGTTCGTGTCGCCATTCCAGAACCAGGCCGGCAGGTCGCGCTGGTGGGCATAGTGGTTCGCCTCGCGCATGGCCGGCATGTCAAGCCAGTACACCCCGCGGATGAATTCGCGCCAGCCAAGCACCTGACGGATGAAGCCCTCGGCATCCGCGAGCGGCACACGGCCGCCGCGCCACGCCTGTTCGGCAGCGGCAATCACGTCGCGCGGGTCGAGCAGGTGCAGGTTCATCGCCGCCGACAGCAGCGAATGCCAGCCGGTGGGCGTGTCGGTCCACATCGCATCCTGGTATTGGCCGAACCGGGGCAGCCGGGTGCCGATGAATACCTGCAGCGCCTGCTGCGCCTGCGCGCGCGTGACTGGCCAGCGAAAATGCGCCAGCGATCCGGGATGGTCGGGAAAATGCCGCTCGACCAGCGCGAACACCTCGCGCGTGAGTTCGTCCGGCGCGAAACCCGCCGGCGGCGGTATCGTTCCGGGGCCGCTGCGCTTCGGGTAGGCGCTGCGGTTGTCCGCGTCGAAATTCCACTGCCCGCCCGCCGGCTCGGCACCGTCCATCAGCACCCGGTGCTTGCGGCGCATCTCGCGATAAAAGAACTCCATCCGCAGTTCGCGCTTGCCCTTGGCCCAGCGCGCGAACTCGGCGCGGCCGCAGAGGAAATGCGTGTCGTCGACCCAGTGCAACGCGACAGCTTCGTCGTGGCACGCCGCTTCAATGGCCTGCTGCATGCGCAGCTCGCCGGCCTCGAGCAGCTTCAGCGCGCGCGGGCGGTGGCGACGCAGCGCGTCGCGCAGGCGTTCGCCAAAACCGGGCGGCCCGTCGGCCTCCAGCGCGATGTACTCCAGCGGCCAGCCGCGCGCAGTGATCTCCTGCGCGAGATGGCGCATCGCCGACAGGAACAGCGCAATGCGCGCCTTGTGCGACCACACGGCGGTCGCTTCGCCCGGCGCTTCGATCATCAGCACAGCATCCTGGGCCGGATCGAAGCCATCCAGCGCCGGACTCGACAAGGTCAGCTGATCGCCCAGCACCAGTATCAGATCACGCATTTGGCAGAGTCCTTCTACTTTTAATATTTTTCAGGAGGGCGAGCGCTCGCATACTTGTTTTTCAACCAAATCAAGAAATTGCCGGTATGCACCGTCACAAAATTTCTGCAAATGCGCTAGAATGACCGCACAGTCTAAATTAAAACCTATGGGTATTCCAGCGATGAAAACGACCACGCTTCCCGTTCGACAGGTTTCCTTCTTCGTGCTGGCCGGCACGTTGCTGCTGCTGACGCTGCTGGCCCTGCTGCCGCGCGACGGCTTTGCGGCCGACTGTCCCGCGCTGCTCGACCACAAGTTCAATCGCTTGCAGGACGAAGCGCCGCAGGACTTGTGCCAGTACGCCGGCAAGGTAGCGCTGGTGGTGAACACCGCGAGCTACTGCGGCTTCACGTCGCAGTACGAGGGGTTGGAGAAGCTGTACGCGAAGTACCAGGGCAAGGGTCTGGTCATTCTCGGCTTCCCGTCGAACGATTTCTCGCAGGAGCCCGACGAGAACAAGAAGATTGCGGACTTTTGCTACAACACCTACGGCGTGAAATTCCCGATGTTTTCAAAGACCTCGGTGAAGGGCAAGAGCGCGAACCCGCTGTTCGCCGCGCTGAAGAAGGCGGGCGCGAAAGAGCCCAGCTGGAATTTCAACAAGTACCTGATCGGCCGCGACGGCAAGCTCGTCGGCAGCTACGGCAGCATGACGCGCCCGGACGAGAAGGATTTTGTGGTGGCCGTCGAGAAGGCGCTCGGCGCGCAGTAATGACCGGGCAAGGCCGGCGCCGCTGCGGAGTCAGCAGGCAAGGAGCCGGTGGTTTGAAGGGAGAGGCGCAGCGCGCAGTCGCGCGCCCCAACCTGATCATCAAGTTTTGTCTGCGATGCCTCCCGGCACAGCCGGCGGCAAGTCGGGGCGATCTTCCCCCCAACCCGTATTTCTCCTCGACGGGCATCGCAGCTTTTTATTCTGACCGACAAGGCATGAGATGAAAATTGCAGTGATCGGCGCAGGCATCTCCGGACTGTCGGCCGCATGGCAGCTGTCGCGCGAAGGCCATCAGGTGTCGCTGTACGAGGCCGGCGCCTACTTTGGCGGCCATGCGAACACCGTCGACATTGAAGTCGACGGCCAGCGTTTCGGCGTCGACACCGGCTTCCTCGTCTTCAACCACCGCACCTATCCGAACCTGGTGCGCGTGTTCGACGAGCTCGGCGTGCACACGACCGCCAGCGACATGTCGTTTGCGGTGAAGATGCCGATACCCCAGGGCGCGGGCAGCCGCATGCTCGAATGGGCCGGCGCCAACCTCGGCACCGTGTTCGCGCAGAAGCGCAACCTGTTCAGTGTGCGCTTCTGGCGCATGCTGAAGGACATCCTGCGCTTCAACCGCGAGACCACGCAGCTGGCGCTGACGCCGGGCGCGATGGAAGAGACGCCGCTGGGCGACTTCCTCGACGCGCGTGGCTACAGCACCGAATTCCGCAACTGGTACCTGCTGCCGATGGCCGGCTGCATCTGGTCCTGCCCGACCGAGCAGATGCTGGCCTTCCCGCTGGCGACCTTCGTGCGCTTCTGCCACAACCACGGCCTGATCCAGGTGAACGACCGCCCGCAGTGGCACACCGTCACCGGCGGCTCGCGTAATTACGTGCAAAAGATGCTGGCGGCCATACCGAACAAATACCTGTCCACGCCGGTGAAGTCGGTCACGCGCATCGAAGTCGGCGGGCTGCACCAAGTGCGCGTCGAGTCTCCGCACGGCGAGCAGCTGTACGACCACGTCGTGCTGGCCACGCACAGTGACCAGGCGCTCGCGCTGCTGCAGGATGCAGGCGATGCCGAACGCGCGCTGCTGTCCTCCGTTGACTATCAGCAGAACCGCGCAGTGCTGCACACCGACGCCCGCTGCCTGCCTGAAAGGCGCAACGCATGGTCGGCGTGGAACTACGAAAGCGCCGGCGCGGCCGAGCCGCGCGTCTGCGTGCACTACCTGCTGAACATGCTGCAGCCGCTGCCGGTGCAGACACCGGTGATCGTGTCGCTGAATCCGATCAGTGAGCCGGATCCGGCGACGGTGCTCGGCGAATTCGACTATGCGCACCCGGTGTTCGACAGCGCCGCCATCGATGCGCAAAACCGCCTGCCTGCGCTGCAAGGCACCCGCAACGTCTGGTTCGCCGGCGCCTGGACCGGCTACGGCTTCCACGAAGATGGCCTGAAGTCCGGCCTGTCGGTGGCCGACGCGATCGCGCAGCTTGGCGCGACGCAGGCGCGGCGCGCGGCCTGACCACCTGACGCAGCATTCCTCCGATGGCAAACACCCACCCGAGCGCAAACCAAGCCATGCTGAGCATGGGGCTCGTCCGGCACGCGCGGCTTCGGCCGGCGCGCAATGCGTTCAGCTATGGCGTGTTCACGCTTTGGCTGCCATTGCGCTCGCTCGGCGACGCGCCGCTGCGCAGCCGCTTCTGCTCGCGCAATCGCTTCAACCTGATTTCATTCCACGACCGCGACCACGGCGACGGCCAGACGCCGCTGCTGCCATGGATCGAACGGCTGCTGGACGACGAAGGCATACGCGACGCCGATGGCGAGATCTGGCTGCAGACTTTCCCGCGCGTGCTCGGCTATGTCTTCAATCCGGTCTCGTTCTGGTTCTGCCATCGTCGCGACGGCAGCCTGCGCGCCATCGTCTGCGAGGTGAACAATACCTTCGGCGAGCGTCATTGCTACCTGCTCGACAACGGCGGCACGCTGCGCTGGGGCGAGCTGCTGTCGGCGAAAAAGATTTTCCATGTGTCGCCGTTCTGCGCCGTCACTGGCGCCTACCGTTTCCGCTTCATGCGTGCCGTGCAGCCAGACGGCGAGCGGCAGCGCGAGCGCGTGGTCGCGCGCATCGATTACCACGACGATGACGGCCCGCTGCTGCTGACCAGCGTGTCCGGCGAATTGCGGCCGCTCTCCGGCGCGGCCGCGCTGCTGGCCTTCCTGCGCCATCCGCTGATGACGCTCGGCGTGATCGCGCGCATCCATTGGCAGGCGCTGCGCCTGTTCATCAAGCGCGTGCCGTTCTTCCCCAAACCCCTGCCTCCCTCGAAAGCCCTGAGCCGATGAACAAGTCCGCCTCCGCGAGCCTAGAACTCGACCCGCACGCCGGCGCCGAGCGCGCGCCAGCCACCCTGCCCGCCGCCATTCCCGCGCAGGCGCGCATCGTGCTGAAAATGCTGCGCCGGCTCGAGCACGGCGCCTTGCGCGTCAGCTGCCCGGACGGCAGCACGCTGTCCTTTGGCAGCGGCACCGCGCCGGTGTCGATCCGCCTGAAGAACTGGAATCCCTGCATCGCCGCGCTGCGCTCCGGCGATATCGGCTTCGCCGAAAGCTATATCGCCGGCGACTGGCAGACCGATGACCTGGCCGCGCTGCTGCAGCTGTTCATCCACAATCGCGACCGACTGGAATCGGCGATCTACGGCAGCTGGTGGGGTGGCCTGTTGTACCGGCTGCGCCACCTGTTCAACCGCAATTCGAAGGCCGGCAGCCGCCGCAACATCCATGCGCACTACGACATCGGCAACCGCTTCTACCGCCTCTGGCTGGATCCGTCGATGACCTATTCAAGCGCGCTGTACAGCGCGCCCGGACTGACGCTGGAGCAGGCGCAGCAGGCGAAGTACGCGCGCATTCTCGATCAGCTGCAGCTGCCCGCAGGCGGCCGCGTGCTTGAAATCGGTTGCGGCTGGGGCGGCTTCGCCGAACTGGCAGCGCGCAACGGCGCGCAGGTGACCGGGCTGACGCTGTCGACTGAACAGCTCGAGTTTGCGAAAGAACGACTGCAGCAGGCCGGCCTTGCGGCGCAGGCCGAGCTACGCCTGCAGGACTACCGCGATGCCGGCGGCGAGTTCGATGCGATCGCATCGATCGAGATGTTCGAGGCGGTCGGCGAAGCTTATTGGGATGCGTATTTTTCCTGCGTCGCGCAGCGACTGAAATCCGGCGGGCACGCCTGCATCCAGACCATCACGATCGCCGACGAACTGTTCGACCGCTATCGCAAGGGCAGCGACTTCATACAGCAGTACATCTTCCCCGGCGGCATGCTGCCGTCGCCGGCCGCGTTCCGTGCGCATGCGCAGCGGCACGGGCTGACGGTGGTCGACGAATTCGCGTTCGGCACCGACTACGCACGCACGCTGGCCGACTGGCACCACGCCTTTGCGCAGCAGCTGCCGGCAGTGCGCGCGCAAGGCTTCGACGAACGCTTCATCCGCACCTGGGCGTTTTATCTTGCGTACTGCGAGGCGGGCTTCCGCGCCGGCAGCATCGACCTGTTCCAGTTCACGCTGCGCAAGGACTGACGAGGCCCCGCGATGCGCCGCCCCGCTCATTCCCTGCTGATTGCCTTGCTGCTGGCGCTGTCGTGCGCCACTGCGCTGGCATCGCCGATCCGCGATGCGCTGCCGCAAGCCACGGCGCTGGGCAGCGGCGCCTTCCGCTGGTTCGGGCTGAAGCTGTACGACGCACGGCTGTGGGCGGAGCGGCGCGGCTTCAGCGCGGACGACTGGGCGCGCACGCCGCTGGCACTCGAGCTCACCTATGCGCGCTCGCTGTACGGCACCCGTATCGCCGACGCCAGCGTCGATGAAATGAAGAAGCTCGGCCTCGCCAGCCCCGCACAGCAGCGCGCGTGGCGGGATGCGATGAAGCAGGTGTTCCCGGACGTGGACGAGGGCACGCAGCTGGTCGGCATCTACCAGCCGGGGCAGCCGACGCGCTTCTACCGCGACGGTGTCGCGGTCGGCGAAGTCGCCGATCCGGAATTCGGCCCGGCCTTCTTTGCGATCTGGCTGCATCCGCGCACCAGCGCGCCAAGGCTGCGCGCCGCCTTGCTGGGCAAGCCATGACCTACTCCTCCGGCCAACTGCTTGCCTACGGGCTGTTCGGCCTGCCGCTGGCGCTGGTGGCGCTGCCGGTGTACGTGATGGTTCCGCAGCTGTATGCGGCCGGTCTCGGCCTGCCGCTGGTGACCGTGGGCGCCGTGCTGCTGGGTGCGCGCGTGCTGGACGCATTCATCGACCCGCTGCTGGGTCGCTGGATCGACCGCACGCAGCACCTGCGCGGCCATGCCGGCTTCGTGTTGCTGTCGCTGCCGCTCTTGCTGGCCGGTTTCGTCGCGCTGTTCCACCCGCCGGCCGCCGGCGAGGCCGCGCTGTCTGCCTGGTTCGGCGCAAGCCTGGTGCTGGTCTACCTCGGCTACTCGATCGCCACGATCGCGCACAACAGCTGGGGCGCAAGCCTCACGCAGCAGCGTGGCGAACGCACGCGCCTGACCGCCGTGCGCGAAGGATGCGCGCTGGCCGGCGTGGTGCTGGCGGCTGTGCTGCCTGCGCTGGGTGGCAACGCCGCGTTGTCGCTGTCGTTTGCAGCCTTGCTGCTGGCGGCAGCGGCGCTGCTGTGGAAGGCCGCGCCGCGCGCCGCCGCAGCGCGGATGGCGCAGGGCAGCGGCGTGCCGACTGCCGCTGACGAACGCTGGCTGGCGCCGCTCGCAGGACGCCGCTTCCGCTGGCTGTTCGCCGTGTTCGGCGTCAACGGCATTGCGGCGTCGATACCGGCGACGCTGTTCCTGTTCTTTGCCACCGACCGGCTGCAGCTGGCGCAGCAAGCGCCGCTGTTCCTGCTGCTGTACTTCGGCGCGGCGGCGCTCGCGCTGCCGCTGTGGTCGCGCGTGGCGAAGCGCTCGGGCGAGGCACGCGCATGGCTGTGGGCGATGGTGCTGGCCATCGCCGCCTTCGGCTGGACCGTGACGCTCGGACCGGGCGACCTGCTGCCGTTCGCGCTGGTCTGCCTGCTGAGCGGCGCGGCGCTCGGCGCCGACCTTGCGCTGCCACCGGCGCTGCTGGCCGGCGTGATCGGCGACGCCGGCCATGCGGGTGCGCGCGAAGGCAGCTATTTCGGGCTCTGGAGCTGGATGACGAAGATGAACCTGGCGCTGGCCGCAGGCATTGCCTTGCCGCTGCTGCAATGGCTGGGCTACCGCCCCGGCAGCGCCGACGAATCCGCGCTGACGGCACTGACGGTGGCCTATGCGCTGCTGCCCTGTGTGCTGAAGGCCGGTGCGGCGCTGCTGTTGTGGCGTTCGCCATTGCACGATGTTTAGGAGGAAAACCAATCATGGGAAAGCGACGATGGCGCGTACTGGCGCTGGCCGCTGCGCTGCTGCTGTCCGGTTGCGGAGCGACGATGCAGCCCGCTGATTACGCCGCCGAGCAGCCGGCGCTCGACCTGCAAAGCTATTTCAACGGCACGATCGATGCGTGGGGCATGTTCCAGGACCGCTCCGGCAAGGTCATCAAGCGCTTCACCGTGGTGATGGACTGCCGCTGGGAGGGCGACACCGGCGTCTTGGACGAACAGTTCACCTATTCCGACGGCACGCGGCAGCGGCGCGTGTGGACGCTGAAGAAGGTCGGCAAGCATCGCTACGTCGGCAGTGCGCCGGACGTGATCGGCGAGGCCGCCGGCGAGACCGGCGGCAATGCGTTCAACTGGAAGTACACGCTGGCGCTGCCGGTCGACGGCCGCGTCTATCACGTCAATTTCGATGACTGGATGTTCCTGATGGACGACAACGTGATGCTCAACCGCGCAGTGATGAGCAAGTTCGGCTTCCGCCTCGGCGAAGTCACGCTGTCGTTCCGGAAAAGGACGGCGGGATGATGTACTTGCAGTCACCGTCGGCCCGCCCCGCTCGTTCGGCCCGCGCAGGCAGCGCAGCGCGCGGCTGGTCGATGAATCCGCGCATTCGCGACTGGCACGGCAAGCGCGTGTGGGTGATCGGCGCATCGACCGGCATCGGCGCCGAGACCGCCCGGCTGCTGCTGGAAAAAGGCGCGCGCGTGGCCTTGTCGGCGCGCCGCGAAGCGGCGCTGCACAGGGTGATGCACGGCCACCCGCAGGCGCTCGTGCTGCCGCTGGACGTGACCGTGCCCGGACAGGTGCTGCAGGCGCGCGACCGGCTGCTGGCCGAATGGCAGGGCGTCGACCTGGTGTTGCTGGTCGCGGGCGCGTACAACGAAATGCGCGCCGACGACATCGACCTCGCCGTGGTCGATCAGCTGCTGGACCTGAACCTGCGCAGCGTGTTCCGCTGCCTCGATGCGGTACTGCCGACGCTGCTGGCGCAGGGCGAGGGCGGCATCGGGGTCGTGTCTTCGGTGGCGGGCTACACGGGCCTGCCGAAGGCGCTCGCTTACGGCCCGACGAAGGCGGCGCTGATCAACCTGTCGGAGTCGCTGTACTTCGATTTGCATCCGCGCGGCATCTCGGTCTACATGATCAATCCGGGCTTTGTCGCGACGCCGGCCACCGAGCAGAATGACTTTGCGATGCCCGGCCTGATCAGCGCGCGCTGTGCGGCGCACGAGATCGTGTCAGGCATGGAGAAGGGCCGCTTTCACATCCATTTCCCGAAACGCTTCACCAACTGGCTGAGGTTCGCGCGCCTGCTACCCTATCGGCTCTACTTCCCGCTGATCCACAAGGTAACCGGACTATGAACCATGACGCCAGCCTCGCGCGACTGATCGCCTGTTTCCAGACGATCGCGCCCGACACGCTGTCGGAGCTGGCCGGGATCTACACCGACGATGTCTATTTCAAGGACCCGTTCAACGAGGTGCGCGGACTGGCGGCGGTGACGCGCATCTTCGCGCACATGTTCGAGCAGGTCGATGCGCCGCGCTTCGTGATCACCGGCAACGTGCTGCAGGGCGACCAGGCTTTCGTGACCTGGGACTTCCGCTTTCGCATGAAGCGCTTTGCGCGCGACGAGCAATGCATACGCGGCGCCAGCCAGCTGAAGTTCGCTGCCGACGGGCGCGCCTGCTTCCATCGCGACTACTGGGATGCGGCCGAAGAACTCTACGAGAAACTGCCGGTGCTCGGCGCGCTGATGCGTGCGCTCAAACGCGCAGCGCGCAGCTGACTCAGGCTTTCGGCGCGCGCTTGCGTGTCGATGGCGGCTTGGTCGATGCGGTCTTTTTTGCCGTGGTGCGGCGCTTGGCCGTCTTCTTTGCCGGCGTCAGCGCCTGCCCGACCGCATTCGAGAACTGCTCGTGCACCGTGTTCCACCACGCAGTCGGGGCCGCGAACTGCGCCGCCATTGCCGCGGCATCCGGGAATGCGCCGGCGGCGCCCGGTGCGCCGCCGTCACCGTCTGCCTTCGTTTCGCCTGACGCCCTGGCCGTCCTGTCGAAAGGCGAGTCGAACGCCGGCCTGCCGTCGGGCTGCGGGGCGCTGCCGGCAGCGGAGGAACCGGGGGAACCGGCCGCGTTCGCAGCGCTGGCAAAACTCTGGCCCATCGAGCGCAGCGCATTCAGCGTTGCGCTCTGCACCTCGAGCGCCTGTATCGTGCTGCGCAACATGTTCATGTTCATCTGCAGCCAGGACTCGACCGCTTTCAGGTCGGTGATCTGCTTGTCGATGTCTTCCGGCGACAGTGACGGCATGCTCATGCCGGGCAGCTTCATCGCGCCCCACAGGCTCTTCACGAACTCCATTGTGTCGCCCATCGCGTTGGCGCCGGGCAGGCCGTTCGAGTCATGCGCTGACATGGTTTCCTCCGAAATCGGGACTGGTTCAGGCTAGGGTAGCAGATCGCGCCGCGCCGGCAATGCGCCAGGGCAGCTTCTCCGGTCGTGCGAGCGATGCAGCGCGGCGCAAACCATTACACTAGCGGCATGCCGCCCCTCTCCGCTTTCCGCCGACCTTTCCCGCCCGCGAAGCGCCGGCTCGGCATCGTGCTGGCGGTGCTGCTGTTGACGGTCGTCGCGCATCTGGCCGTGATCGAGTGGCTGAAGAACGAACTGCATCTGATCACGCTCGACGCGGACGAGGAAGACGAGTCGACTGTCAGCATCACCCTGCAGCAGCTTCCCGAACCACCCGCACCGCTGCCGAAAGCCGAGCCCGCGCCGCCGCCCGCCAAGGTGCGCGAACCGGTTGCCGCCGTGCCGGTCGCACCGTCGCCGCCCGCGCAGGAGGCCGCACCGCCGTCTGCGCCGGCCCCGGCGCCGCCGGCGGCCAGCCTTCCCGACAGCCGCGTACCCACCGCCGTTGCCGAAGCGCCGCCGCCCGCGCCGGCCACCGAGCCTGCGTCGGCACAGCCTCAGGCTGAAAACCAGCCCGAGAGCGCGGCACCGGCGCTGTTCACCCGCGTGAGCCCGCCACCACCGGTCGACCTGTCGTTCAACGTGATCGCGATCCGCAAAGGAAGCCGCACGGACGGCCATGGCAGCATGAGCTGGCAGCATGACGGGCATCATTACAAGCTGAGCGTCGAGATGGGCGTGCTGTTCTTCACGCTGCTGAAGTATCGCAGCGAGGGCGAACTCGGGAAGCTCGGTGTCGCGCCCGAGCTGTATGCGGAAAAGCGGGTCGGGCGCTCGGAGACCAATACGCACTTTCACCGGCAACGGCAGCAGATCAGCTTCTCGGCATCGACCGCAAGCGCCCCCGTGCGCGGCGGCGAACAGGACCGCGGCAGCTGGATCTGGCAACTGGCCTCGCTTGGCCGCGGCGACCCGGACAAGTTCGAGCCGGGACTGGTGTTCGAAATGGTCGTGGCCGGCACCAAGGCCGTCGATACCTGGCGAATCTATGTAAACGGACGTGAAAATGTCGCGCTGCCCGACGGCAGCGTGTCAGCATGGCGCCTGTCCGTCATTCCCGGCGCGGAGAGTTTCGAGCGACAGTTCGATCTCTGGCTTGCGCCGGACCGCCACTGGTATCCGGTGCGCCTGCGGCATGAAGACAGGAACGGCAACAGCATCGAGATGCAACTGACGAAAATCCGGGCAAAGAATGAAGGCTGAACTGAACAAGGGATTCGCCGGCACTGTGCTGCTGGCTTTGCTGGCCGCCGCGCCACTCGCGCCGGCCGGCGCGCAGGGCACTGCGGCAACCGACGCACGGGAGGCCGCGGTCGCCATCAAGCCGCCGCCGGCGGCACTGCTGCAATACAAGGCGCGCGGTGACGTGCGCGGGCTGCCGGTCGATGGCGAGAGCAAGATCGACTGGAGCTGGAACGAGAAACAGTACCGCCTGTCGCTGGAGACGCGCACCTTGCTGACCGGCGTGCTGCTGTCGGACGCCAGCGAAGGTCGCTTCGACAGCCACGGTTTCGCGCCCGACAATTACTCGGCGCGTCGCCTGATGAAAGCGCGCTCGGTCGCCCGCTTCGATCGCGTCAAGGGCGATATCGATTTCGCCGGCAGCGGCCCTTCGCGTCCGCTGCAGGGCGGCGAGCAGGATCGTGTCAGCGTGCTGTGGCAATTGCTGTCGATGATGCGCGCGCGTCCCGACGAATTCGTGCCGGGCTCGCGCTGGAATTTCTTCGTTGCCGGTCATCGCGGCGGCGACCCGTGGACCTTCGAGGTAAAGGAGTCGCAGCGGCTGCGCTCTGCATTCGGCGAGATCGACACGCTGCACCTGGCCTATGCGCCGGAGGACGCCTCGGCCAAGACTCGGGTGGATGTCTGGTTCGCACCGTCGCTGGAATGGTTCCCGGTGCGCATACGCTTCTCGGAGCCGAACGGCGACTATGTCGATCAGACCCTCGAATCGGTAAAGCGCAAATGAGCGGCGCGGCGCTGGTGCTTTTTTCGGGAGGCCAGGATTCGGCCACCTGCCTCGCGTGGGCGCTGGAGCGCTACGAGCGCGTGGAAACGCTGGGCTTTGATTACGGGCAGCGCCATGCAATCGAGCTGTCGATCCGGCCCGCGCTGCTGGCGGCGATGCGCGCACTGAAGCCGGCATGGATGCAACGGCTGGGCGAGGACCACCTGCTCGATTTGTCGGTGCTCGGCCGCATCTCCGATACCGCGCTGACGAGCGGTGCGGCCATCGCGATGCAGGAGAACGGCCTGCCGAACACCTTCGTCCCGGGTCGCAACCTGCTGTTCATCACGCTCGCTGCGGCACTGGCTTACCGTCGCGGCATCGATGTGCTGGTCGGCGGCATGTGCGAGACCGATTACTCCGGTTATCCGGACTGCCGGCATGACACGATGGAAGCGCTGCAATCCGCACTCAGGCAGGGCATGGCCACTGACGTGAGCATTGCCACGCCGCTGATGTGGCTGGACAAGGCCGCGACCTGGAAGCTGGCCGAAGAACTCGGCGGTGCGCCGCTGGTGGAGTTGATACGCAGCGGCACGCACACCTGCTATCTCGGCGAGCGCGGCGAACTGCATGACTGGGGCTATGGCTGCGGCACCTGCCCCGCCTGCGAATTGCGCGCCCGGGGTTACCGCGCTTACCGGCAAGGCGCCTGACAAGTACGAGCCGCCCGGCTCCGCCGTAACGCGCGAAAGCCGTGGCGGCACGCATTGTCGCCTTACTCGATCGGCAGCAACCAGCCGGCCGACGCCGTGCTCGTGCCGGTCAGTTCGGCCACCACCGGATCATCGGTCAGGTGCCGCTCCGGACTGAAGCCGGCATCGACGACCTGTTCATGGCCGGCCCACGCCGCCTGCAGCAACTGCTCGGCGACGTCGAGCGCCGCCTGTTCAACGGGCACCATCGGCGAATTGTCTTTCGTGACCTTCAATGTGTTCCCGCTACCACTCAGGGCAACGTCGGCCAGTCCCCGCTCGTAGATCGTCGACAGATTGACCTGCACCACATTGCCGGAGCCATAGACATCGATCACATGCGCGCTGCCTTCGGCATCGAGCGCGGCCTCGCCGGTCAGCGTGACTTTGTTGCCCGTACCGGCAAGGTCGAGTTCCGCGCCTTCGGCCAGATAGACGGTGGCCTTGCTGGCGGTCAGCGCGTTGTCGTCGCCGAACACGTGGACGGTAGAAGTTTTCGCATTGGAGAGCATCACCAGCGACGCATCGCCGGCCAGCACGACCTGATGCTTGGTGCCGGTGAGTGCAAGTTCGCCCTCGCTCACGGAGACAAAGGCGCCGGTCAGGGTGGCGACATTACCGTCACCCATCACGGCGAGCGTGCCGCCGGTCGCCTTGCCGGCCAGCACGGCAGCGCCCGCCATCGTGATGTCATTGTCCTTGCCCGTCAGCGTGACGACCGCATGCGCGTCGATGGCGATCGACGCCTTGCTGGCGTTGATGACCTGCCCGGTTCCCGATACCTCGATCTGGTTGTCTTGCGACTTGGCGGCGGCCGTCAGCGTATTGGCGGTTCCGCCCAGATCGACTTCGGCACCGCTGCCGATGCTGATGCTGTTGAGGCTGCCATCGACGTCGAGCGTGACCTCGCCTTTGGCGGCATTGATCGTGTTGCCATCGCCATGCACCTCGATGACGGAACTGCCTGTACCGGTATTGACGACATTCTGGCTGCCGTTCACGATGAAATGAACCGCACCGGCATTGCCATGCATGATCGTGCCGCCATTGCCGATCAACAGGGACTGACCGGCGCTGCCGGCCTTGAGCACATCGCCGGCGCCGCCGATCAGGACATTCACGCCGCTCAGCGATGCATTGACCTTCTGTACGTCGGCATCACTGAGTGATTCGATGACCTTGCCGTCGGCCGTGCGCACTGCGGTGGCCTGATCGGACAGGTAGACATGGGCAAGAGGCGCATCCTCGCCGAAGTTGAACAGCACTTCGGCGATCTCGCCGGTAAAGAACACGCCGTTGCGGCCGGCGGTATAGCTGGCGGTGCCGAGCACCATATTGCCGTTGTCGTAATGGTTGCGATCCTCGATGGTTCTCAGGTCGATGGACTTGATGCCGAATTTGGACAGCTTGTGCAATTCGCCGGTGTCGGTAATGCCGTTGACATTGATGTCGGTCCAGAGGCGGAGTTCGCTGAACTGCTTGTCGTTTTTGTCGATGCGGCCATTGGGCTGCTGATCCAGTTCCGCGAGGGCGGCGAAGCCGGTGCTGGCGGTAGTGGATGTCATCTCCGAAAACATTTCGGACATGCCGTCGACTTTGCCATTCTTGTTCTTGTCGCGGACCAGGAACGCATGGTCGGCGGTGATCCAGCCGGTTTTATCCCGTTGCCCGTCGCCGTTCATGTCGAAGGTGACGGTGGATCCGTAGCGGTTGGTCGTATGCACCGCCCCTTTGCCGAGCTTCAGCACCAGCGGGTCGACGAAGCTGTTGAAAAAATCGATGCCTGTCGAGTCGCCGTCGATGGTCGAGATGGGGTCATAAAAAACATCACCACCGACATCCACCGGGTACTGCGGGTCCGGATAATAGACAGGATCGGGAAAGTAATAATCTACCGCCCCCTCGTCGCCGGAGAACCAGGGGTCGATGTCAGGCTGTGCCCAGTCCTCCGACCAGAAATCCGGCCGCCAGTCGGTCTCTTCGATCACGTTACCCAGGTCGTAGGCTGCCAGTGTGTCGTCCGTCCCGTAGTACCAGAAATTTTCGAGCGATTTATCGATGCTTTCCCATTGATAGGGTTCGATCAGGATGGGATTGACTTCGTCAAACCAGGCATTGAAGTCAATCATCGCGTCGAATTCCAGCGGTACCTCGAGCGCGTCAAACAGCTCCTGCATCGCGAATTCGTCCACGCCCGGCAATGCCGCGCCGGCGTCGGGCAATGCGGGCAAATCCAGTGCGAGCGATCCGAGTTCGCTGAACTGATCCAGCTTTTCCTGCGTGACCGGGCCGATGATCACGCCCTTGAGGTCTTCGATACCGTCGGATGAATAGGTCAATTCGGAAACGGAAGAATCCAGATTCATGCTGAGCCGAATTTCCTCGCCGGCCTCGCCAGACTCGATCGAACCTTGATGCAAGAACTCGATTTCCCGCCGATCCGGATCGATGGTGATGGTGGTCGACTCTTCCTCCCTCGTATGGCCGAGCACCACGTTTCCTTCGGAATCCACCAGGACCGAGTGCACCTCGCTTTCACTGTTGAATATCACGGAAAGACTGGTGGGCGTCGAATTCTCTCTGAGGAATTGCATGGCATCGGACCAGATTTCACCAATACTTTCCCCGACGAGCAGGGGCACATCGACCAGGATGTATTTGGCCAGAAAGCCGGTGTAGGCCAGCAAGGCATACGGCTGCTCGCCCGGAGTAAGCGAGTCATAGGCACCACTGATATCGCTCAGGAACTTGAGGTCAGCGGCGGCCTTCATTCGCGCTTCATCCGGTTTCCCAACGGCCTCGAGATAACTGCGGTCATGCACTTGGCAAAACTCATCAAGTTTGCTGTTGATTGGAGTGCCGTTTGGACCTGGTACTTTGGCGACGCTAGTAAAATTCGGATCAAATGAGGTACCCCGCTCTCCTGCAGACCACTCGGGGCCACACCACAAACCGAAGGTCGGCACCATCTCTACAACGGAACTGAAATTCAAGGCAGAAATGCGCTGACCATTATCCATACGGCTCTCCTGAAAGGGCAGTTGAGTGAGACAGGGGGATGAATCCGCGTTACTGCGCAGACGACGAGATCACGGCGGACTCGGGGGAAGGAAGCGAGAGGGGAATCCAGCGCTCAGCGGAAAAATCAAAATAGCCAAGCGCAGTGTGGTAGCCACGGCTTGAGCGAGCGCCAACGGAATAAATGAATCCGAGATGATCGCCAGAAGGGGAAATTGACTGAAAGGTGATGCCGATGTTTTCTATTATCGGGATCCTCCAGTGCTGCATTCCTCCGACTGTGGGTACTTTGTAGAGCGAGAGGCCATGCTGTTCGTTCTGGCCTTGCAAGTACAAATCGCCATCGCTATCCCATGTCGGATGCGTTGCATGCGGAACATCCGAGAAGCAAGGATCTTGTACGCTGATGACCTTTCGATCAAAGCAATACACTGTGTTAAATCTGAATTTCTCTTCGTCGGCAAATGTGGATTTTTTTGCTCGACGAGGACCGGAAGCATCAGCGACTACCTGATCCGCATTTTTGTACTGCAGACGACCGACCAAAAAGAAATGAAACTGCCCTGAAAACAGCCGGTCCGTTTCGGCCTGCAGGTCGAATTCGCGCAGATCAAAGTCAGAGCGGAATGATTTGCTGCCTTCCGGCCGGATCATTGCCGCGGACCAGTAGGCGATTTTCGTTTCGTCAGGCGACCAGGCTGGCGCACTGAGACTTCCTTTCGGGATTTTCGTCAGTCGAACCTGGCTGCCATCGTCCCGCATCAGCACAATCTCCGACTGCATCGACGACTTCGCCCTTTCCTCATGCGATTCATTGCGAGGAACAGGGACTCTCACTGCAGCCAATTGACGTCCGGAAGGCGAAAACTGCGCCTGCAGATAGATGTAATCCGCAGGCAGATCCAGCCTCTGATAGACCTTTGTCTTGATGTTGTAAATGAACAGGTAGCACTTGTCATGGGGGGGATCGATGCGATCGGTGCACTCCGTGATCAGCCAGCGCTCGTTGTCCGGATGGAGGCTGATCCACGAGAACCGCCTGCCTTCCTTCGAGATGCGGAAGTCGGGGATAACGCTGTTGTCGTACGCAATTGCCGGAGAGACGCCTGAGGCGACGACCATCCACATGACAATCAATGGGTGCCGAAGGCTACGCAGAATTGCCGAGAGTCTTTTCATGAATCGCATTGCTTATTGAATTCCGATCGTTTCGGCACTTTCCGCGGCGGGAAGGCGCACCGAATACCATTTGCCATTGCACCAGCAAAATAATCCGAGGCGGTTTTTCAGATTTGCCGTCAAAGTCGACGAGGTCATGTAGATGAACGCTGCGTAACGTCCGTCAGGCGGAACCGCCACGACAGCCGGCCCGCCCTGCGGCAAGGGCGGTGATTTCCAGACCTTGCTGTCGCCCTCTGCAGTCTTCTTGACCACGGCAAATTCGCGGCTCTTCAGCTGCAACATGTAATGCAATTGCTGCTTCCGATCCGCCATTGCCGTGACGTACATGAACGGCTGCGCGACCAGGGGTTCGGGCAAAACGGTCGCATCACGCCTTATCTGCACCACTTCCATTGCATACTGCTTGTCGTCGCTTTCAATTTTTTTCGGTCGCGCAGCAGGGCTGAATGTCTGGACAGCTATTTCGTCATTGGTGCGATATTCAAGATTGCCACCGAGCCAAAAATTGAAGGGCCCGGCAAAGAGCCGATCTGCTTTTGTCTCCAGATCGAATTCGCGCACCTCTTGAGAACGAGGCAGTCCGCCCCTGATCGATGCATCCGTAGCGGACCAGTAGGCAATTTTTGTTTCATCCGGCGACATCGCCGGGTAAGTCAGATACCCTTTCGGGACAGGCAAGACCTGAAAGCCTGTGCCGTCGATGTTCAGGCGAATGACTTCGGTTTCGCGCAGAAGCCGCATTTTTTCATCTGCGGTTCCCTCTCTGGGCTGAGGATTTCGCTCGGCGACAATGACATTTCCGCTCACCGAAAATCGACCGTGCATATAGAAGTAGCCGGGGGGTAGTGCGTAGCGCTGGTAGCGGCCGGATCGGAAGTCAAAAAGGAAGAGCCCGCATACTCGTGCGCGATGCTGAGCCATGCACTCGGTGATCAACCAGCGATTGCCATCGGGATGAATGCTGACCCAGTTGTAGCCGCGACCGCCGTCTTCCGCTTCAGAGTCCGATAGCGGAACAATCTCTTTTGGAATAGTTGACTCGGCCACTCCCAGATGAGGATGGAGCAAGAGCCCAAGCCACAACAGGATGCTGATTACCCGGTTGGGCAAATGGAAGGATCGAAGAAGAGCCATCGTTGCAGACAAGCGTGAATTCAAAGCTCACGGAGTCTGCGCCGCCTTCCGAGTCGTCAACAGGAAGTACTTATCTTTCGATGGCTTCATGCCGCGAAAGCATGAAGATGTCCGATGAATGGTGAAGCAAAAAAATCCCGGCATTCAGCCGGGATTTTGAGTGCTGTACTGCTTGCAGATCAGGCTGCGTGCCGTCCCACTTCGCGCACCGTCGTGCCACCGGATTGCAGTCCTGTCAGCAGTTGTGCTTCCTTCTCTTTTGCATTGCGCAGATGGCGTTCCTTCACGTGGCCATAGCCGCGAATCTCTTCGGGAATGCGCGCCACCTCGACCACTTGCGGCAGGTTCTCTGCCGTCAACGATTTGCACAGCGACGTGATCGTGTCACGGTACTGCGTGATCAGCGCGCGCTCGGTCTTGCGCTCTTCGGTGTGGCCGAAAGGATCGAGCATCGTGCCGCGCAGGAAGCGCAGCTTCGCCAGCAGCGGGAATACCTTGCCCACCCAGCTGCCGAACTGTCGCTTGACGAGGTGACCGTTTGCATCGCGCTTGGACATCAGCGGCGGCGCCAGGTGGTACTTGATCTGGTAGTCGCCTTCGAACATGTTCGCGATGCGCGCCTTGAATGCCGGATCGCTGTGCAGGCGCGCGACTTCGTACTCGTCCTTGTAAGCCATCAGCTTGAACAGGTAGTGCGCGACGGCCTCGGTCAGCTTCAGCGGCTGGCCTTCGCCGGCCACGCGCTCTTCGTCCGCACGCACGCGCGCGACGAAGTCGGTGTAGCTCTGCGCATACGCCGCATTCTGGTAGCCGCCGAGGAAATCGGCACGACGCTTGATCACGTCTTCCAGCGACGGCTTGCGCTTGAATTCGATCACCTGCGCCGGCGCGAGCGCCTTGACTTCCTGCTCGAGCACATCGAAGTCGTGCGCAGCGAGTCGGCCCCAGGCGAACGACTGCTGGTTGAAATCGACCGATACGCCGTTCAACTCGATTGCCTTCAGCAACGCTGCTTCGGACAGCGGTACCCAGCCACGCTGCCATGCATAACCCAGCATGAACATGTTGGTCGCGATCGAGTCGCCCATCAGCGCGGTCGCGATGCGACCCGCCTGCACCGCATTCACCTGATCGCTGCCGCAGGCATCGCGTATGACATCAACCGATACCGCGTCCGGATATTCCCAGTCCGGGTTTTTCACGAACGCTGCGGTCGGCGCCAGCGTCGCATTCACGACTGCATGCGTGCGACCCTGTCCCATGCGTGCGACCGCGTCCTTGCTGGCGGCGACCAGCACGTCGCAACCGACCAGCAGGTCGGCCGCGCCGACACCCACGCGGGTCGAGAAGATGTGGTCATCCGATTCGGCCAGACGCACGTGCGACATCACCGGGCCGCCTTTCTGCGCGAGGCCGCTCATGTCGAGCACCGAGCTCGACTTGCCGGCAACGTGCGCGGCCATCGCGAGGATCTGGCCGACCGTCACCACGCCGGTGCCACCGATGCCGGTCACCAGCACGCCGTACGGCTGCTCCAGCGACGGCAGCACGGGCTGCGGCAGCGACTTGCTGCGCTCCAGCGCGGAGGGCTTGCCGGCCGCGTCCTTGCCGCCGGCTTTCTTCGGCTTCTTCAGCTGGCCGCCTTCGACGGTGATGAAGCTCGGGCAGAAACCGTTCACGCAAGAGAAGTCCTTGTTGCAGGTGGACTGGTTGATCTGGCGCTTGCGACCGAAATCGGTCTCCAGCGGCTCCACCGACAGGCAGTTGGATTTCACGCTGCAGTCGCCACAGCCTTCGCACACGGCTTCGTTGATCACGGCGCGCTTGGCCGGATCCGGGAAGGCGCCACGCTTGCGGCGGCGGCGCTTCTCGGACGCGCAGGTCTGGTCATAGATGATCGCGGACACGCCCGGCATCGTGCGCATCTCGCGCTGCACGGCGTCGAGTTCGCTGCGATGACGGATCGTGACGCCGGGCGCCCAGTCGGTGTTGGGCGGATACTTGTCCGGCTCGTCGGTGACCACGACGATGGGCTTGACGCCCTCGGCGGCCACCTGGCGCGAGATGGTCGCCGGGTCGAGCGGGCCGTCGTGGGTCTGGCCGCCGGTCATCGCGACGGCGTCGTTGAACAGGATCTTGTAGGTCA
>CAZTIF010000017.1:0-26460 GCA_964613635.1 uncultured Bifidobacterium sp.
TGGACGACCTGCTGGTGTTCTTCGGCCTGTCGCCGAAGCTCGGCCCGATCGCCGAGTGGGGCCTCGAGATCGAGCGCAAGCAGCTGGTGGTCGATACCGAGAAGTTCGAGACCAACGTGCCGGGCATCTTCGCGGTCGGTGACATCAACACCTACCCGGGCAAGAAGAAGCTGATCCTGTCGGGCTTCCACGAGGCCGCGCTGGCCGCGTTCGGCGCCGCGCCTTACATCTTCCCCGAGAAGAAGATCCACATGCAGTACACGACGACCTCGCCGAAGCTGCACAAGGTGCTCGGCGTCGAGACGCCGGTGTTCGACTGATCTTCAGTCCGCTTCCAACGAAACAGGCACCCGCGGGTGCCTGTTTTTTTATAACGATACCGCCTGCCTACTTCGGCGCCTTCAGCCATTCGGCCAGCACCGCGTCCTTCGGCTCGCCGAGCACGAACTTCGCATCGCCCTGCCCGGCGGTATAGGCAATGTACGGCGTCATGCCGCGCCATTCCGGATTCACCGCATACTGCAGCGCCGGCGTGCTGCCGCGGAACATGAACAGCCGGTCGGCCGGCGCGTAATGCGGGTCGGACAGCAAGCTGGCACCGTCTTCCGCATCCACCGACACGACCACCAGCCGCGTGCGCGACGCGGCCGCCTTGCGCCTGGCTGCCAGTCGCGCGATCGCGCCCGGGCAGTGCGTGCAGCTGACCGACGTGAACACCACGATGGACGGCGCGCCGCCGCGCAACAGCGCCGGCCAGCTCGATTTGTCGAAGGGCTCGACCGCCGCCGGCGCGGCAACGCTCGCCGACGCGACCAGCGCCAGCAGGCTAGCGCAGATCGTGGACCTGAACTTCATGCTCGGTTCTCCAGATGACGGCGATGCGCTCGCCGAATTGCGCAAGGCGCGGATAATCGTTTTCCAATTCGGTCGCGGCCAGTTCGCGCAGCCTGAAATGACGGCCGCCGTCATCCGACAGCCACGCGCGCAGCCGCATGCGCTCGCCATCGAAGCTGCGCCAGGCGATGGCCACGCGCTTGCCCGCCACGGCCACGTCGGCGTGGTCGGCGCGCTCGTCCGGCAGCTCGACGACCTGCCCTTGCGGGCTGCCATCCGGCGCCAGCCGCGCATAGCGCGCACGCTGCCGTCCGTCGCGCTCGCCGAACCAGACCGCGTGATAGCCGCCGGCCGGATCCGGCGCAAGCCCCGGCCCGTGGTGCGGACAGGCCTTCACCACCCAGCCATCGGCGCTGGCACGCTGCAGCGACGACGGCGTGCCGGTGCCGACATTCATGAACGCATGGTCGCGCACGCTGCCGGGAAAGACATGCCGCCACAGCACGGCGACGCCCTGCCCCGGCTCGGCAGTGACGGCGATGCGGCAGCACTCGCAACTGTAGTCGGCCAGCTTCGTGTCCGCGCCGAAGGTCTTGCCGCCGTCGGAAGACAGGTTGTAGTAGATCGCCGCGCCGTCATAAGAAGACTGATCCCCGCCATGTGCCGCCCATGCGCGTTCGGCGTCGCGCTTGTCGATCCAGAAGGTATACAGGTCGCCGCGCGCGTCGAACAGGATGGAGTCGAAGCGGTGCGTGATCACCTGCCGGTCCTGATGCACCGTGAACGGCGCCGAGAAGCTGCGACCGCCGTCATCGGAGCGCAGCATGCGGATCTCGCCGGTGTACGGCCTGGCCAGCGGCCGCGTGTAGCTGAGCACCAATTGCCCGCGCGGGCCAAACGCCAGCTTGGGACGGTTGTCGCCATTGGTCGCGACGGTCTCGCCGCCGTTGTCAGGCTGGCGGCGCGGCTCCCACTCGCCGCCGTCCGGGCGGCGCTGCACGAACAGCCGGCCATGCTCGACGCCGGTCACCCACAGCGCGCCGTCCGGCGCGAATGCCGCGCCGGTCGCCAGCTGCGGCTTGCCATGGCCGGCATGCTGCGCGTGCGCAGCCAGCGCAGCGCAGGCCAGCAGCGCGGCTGCGAGGCGGCGCAGTGTCGATGTCACCATTTGCCCTCCAGGCCGACATACAGCGCGCGCGGCAGGCCCGGCGAATAGACCGCCGTGCCGCTGGAGACCGAGGCGCTGTCGGCAAAGCGCCGATCGGTCAGGTTCAGCACGCGCGCGAACAGGGTCCAGCGCTCATCGAGCGCCTGCGTGGCGCGCAGGTTGAACAGGTCGTGGCCATCATACTTGCCCAGCTGGTTCGACGCCTCGAGATAGTACGAGCCCAGTCGCACCCACTCGAGCTGCGCGAAGCTGCCGCGGCGCGGCGTCCAGCTCAGGCGCACGTTCGACATCAGGCGCGGCGAGGCCTCGACCTCCTTGCCCGAATAATCGAAGCCGCTGCCGACCCATTCGACATAGCGGTGCAGCGCATACGACGCGGCCGCATCCAGTCGCCATGCCGATGCCAGCTGCCGGCCAAGGCCCAGCTCGACACCCTTGTGGCGGGTCGAACCATTGTTGGTCTGCACGGTCACGCCGCTGGTGTCGCGCTGGCCGAGCAGGTCGTCATGCTTGTTCAGCAGGTAGGCCACCGCTTCGTACTGCCAACCCGCGAGATTGCCGCGCACGCCCGCTTCGTACTGCTCGGCGAGGATGGGCCTGAGGCCCAGCGCTGCATTCACCTGCGCCGCCGAGCTTGCGCCCGCACGGAACAGCTGGTTCTCCGACGGCGTGCGGAAACCCTGGTTGTACGACGCGAACAGGTGCGATGCCGGCGACAACGCCCAGGTCACGCCCAGCTTCGGGCTGAAGCGCGAGAAATCGACCGCGCTGTCGGCCGGCTGGACGAGGCCGCCGGCGCCGGCACCAGCCGCCAGGTGGTTGTCCAGCGCATAGCGCGCGTAGTCGTAGCGCAGGCCGGCTGTCACGCGCAGACGCTCGACCGGCGACGCCTCGAGGTGGACATACGGCGCAACGCTCTGGTAATTCACCTGATAGTCATAGATGCGCGGCCCGACGGTGTAGCCGGTGTACTCGGTATAGGCCCCCTGGTTGCCGCTGCGGGTCTGCAGGGTCAGCTTGTCTTCCTCGCGCCGGCTCGGGCTGTAGTCGAGGTCGAGGCCGGCGATCACGCGGGTGCGCAGCGCGTCATCCAGGTTCTTGCGGTACTTCAGCATCAGGCCGAACGACTGCACGGCGGTGCGCTCGATGCGCGCGTTATTGCTGGTCGGCGAAAAATTGTAGGAGCCGTTCAGGTCCATCCGGTTGTCGCGGAAGTAGGGCGTGATGCTCAGCAGCCGGCCGTCGCCGAGATCCTTCTCGATCGCCGACGACACCCGCACCGCGTCAACCACACGATAGGCGGGCGAGCGCAGGTTGACCTTCGGGTCGTCCAGGTACAGGTCGCGCGGCAGCGGCGAGTTTGCGCCGGTCTGCTGGTCGATGTGCGTGACGCCGATGATGGTCTTGACGATGGTCCACGCATCCTGTTCGTAGTCCCAGCGCAGGTTCAGGCTCTGCCGGTCGTAGGCGGTGCGGTCGCGCCAGCCATCGGTGTGGGTGAGGTTCAGGTCGGCGCGGACGGCGCTGCTGCCGATGCGGCCGCTGTCGATGCCGCCCAGCAGCCGCGCCCAGCCGAAGCTGCCGGCCTCGAGCGACAGGTCGGCGCCGCGCGTCTCCTTCGGCATGCGGGTCAGCACGTTGACGATGCCGCCGATCGCATCCGAACCGTACAGCGCGGAGCCGATGCCGCGCACCACTTCGACGCCGCCGGCCGACGGAATGTTCAGCTCGTACAGCGCGTTGTGGTTGAAGTTGCCGGTCGCACGCACCGGAATGCCGTCCTCGAGGAACAGGTACAGCGGACTGGTGGTAAAGCCCTGCCGGATCGCAGTGGTGTGGCCTTCGCCATTGGTGACGCCGATCGCCACGCCCGGAATCTGGCCGAGCAGCTGCTGCGGATGGGACGGTCGCGCGATGTCGATCGCCTGGCGCTCGATGATGCCGACCGCGGACGGTGTCTCGGCCAGAGGTGTCTCTTCGCGCGTGCCGGTCACGGTCACCGGGGACAGGACGCGCTCGGTGTCGCGGGCATCGGCAAGGGGGCCGGCGGGATTGGCCGCTGCGGGGGCGGCAACGGCGGTTGTGTCAACTGCGGGTGTATCAACTGCGGGGGTTTCAACTGCGGCGGTGGCAACGGCGGGGGCAGCCGCCGCCAGCGCGGCCATGGCCAGCGCGCGCGTACGGGTATTGCGCATGGAATGCTCCTGAAAAAAGACCAGCCCCGGGTGTCGGTGACCCCGGGGACAACAGCTCATTTGAACTTCAGGAGAGTACGGGCGGGGCGCGCGAGCGCAATGCATGGCCGGGGAAGACCCGGCGCGGTTCGGTGCCCATGACGGCCGGCCGCGCGTCGCTGCCGTGCGCCTGCAGGTGGGGGCGCGCATCGAACTCGGGCAAGGCGCCGGTGGCGGCACACAACAGGCACTGCCCGTCGGACGCATGCTCGCCGTCAGCCGCGTGCTGGTCGATCTTGACCCATTTGACGCCGGAACCCGCACAGACCTCGATCCAGCGACCGGATCCTTCGGTCAGCGCCCCCGCCATGGCTGGCAGCAGCGATTGCAGCATCAGCGCAAACAGCAGGATGCCGGCAAGCAGTCGTCGGTGGCGGGCGGATCGGAACATGGCGGCGGAGTGTACCACGAGGCAATACTGCGGCCGGCGGGGCAATCCGGCCGCCCCTCCCCGGAAATTGCGAAAAACACGCTTGCCGGCCGGATTTTCACGGTGAAATCCGTGAAAAACGCGGTCTAATTCCCGGATGGGGTCACCGGAATGTCGGGCAAGATCACCGGTGAGCTCATGACTGCAGTTGAGAAATAACGGGTCGGGCGACGAATTTTTTGCAATGCAACTGCCGAATTGACTGTGTTACATTGCGGCAAGGATGGGCGGCCAGCTGACTGGCTTGCCTTGGAGTTTGCTTGAAAATTTGCGAACAAATGTAGCGAACTTCGCGCTTTTTATCGGCAAATGTTCGACTATTGCCTTTGCTGCATTGCGGAAACGCGGATTAAGCGACACAATTCGAGCGTCTTGAACGAGGGTCACCATGCTCTATCAACTGCACGAAATGAACCGAACGCTGCTGAGCCCGTTGGTACAGTGGGCCGAGGCATCGTCGAAGCTGTTCACCAACCCGGTTTCGCCGTTCGCCCATACGCCGTTTGCACAGCGCATCGCCGCCGGCTACGAACTGATGTTCAGGCTTGGCAAAGAGTACGAAAAGCCCGCTTTCGGCATCACATCGACCGAAGTGAATGGCATCAAGGCAGCGGTGATCGAAGACGTTGTCGTCGACAAGCCCTTCTGCAAGCTGCTGCATTTCCGCAAGGACAGGCATGCGCCGCAGTTGCGCGACCTCAAGCAGCCGACCGTGCTGCTGGTGGCGCCGCTGTCGGGTCACCATGCGACGCTGCTGCGCGACACCGTGCGCGCGCTGCTGCCCGAGCATGACGTCTACATCACCGACTGGACCGATGCGCGCATGGTGCCGCTCGAGCATGGCGCCTTCCACCTGCACGACTACGTGTATTACGTGCAGGACTTCATCCGCTTCCTGGGCGAAGGCGTGAACGTGATCTCGGTCTGCCAGCCGACCGTGCCGGTACTGGCCGCGATCTCGCTGATGGCCAGCGCAAAAGAGCCGGTGATGCCGAAGACGATGACGATGATGGGCGGCCCGATCGATCCGGGCAAGTCACCCACCGCCGTGAACGACCTGGCCACCGACAAGCCGTTCTCGTGGTTCGAGAACAATGTGATCTACAACGTGCCGCCGAACTATCCCGGCTATGGCCGCCGCGTCTATCCGGGTTTCCTGCAGCACGCCGGCTTCGTCGCGATGAACCCGCGCCGCCATGCGCAGAGCCACTGGGAGTTCTACCTGCACCTGCGCGAGGGCGACAACGAGTCGGCCGAAGAGCATCGCAAGTTCTACGACGAATACAACGCCGTGCTGGACATGCCGGCCGAGTACTACCTCGAGACCATCAAGACCGTGTTCCAGGACCATGCGCTGCCGCAGGGCACCTGGGATGTCGAGGGCAAGCGCGTGCGCCCGCAGGACATCGGCAATGTCGCGCTGCTGACCATCGAAGGCGAGCTGGACGACATCTCCGGCTCCGGCCAGACCGAAGCCGCGCATGGCCTGTGCTCGGGCCTGCCGAAGGACATGAAGGAGCACTACACCGCGCCGAAGTGCGGCCACTACGGCATCTTCTCGGGCCGCCGCTGGCGCGAGATGATTGCGCCGCGCATCACGGACTTCATCCGCAAGCACGCCTGACAAGCGGAGCCGGGCACCACAGCAAAAGCCGCCAGCGATGGCGGCTTTTGCTTTGACGGGCCCGTACATTTGCAAATGTCGGATAATTGCCGGCTATGCATGATCCCGAAAAAACGCTGGCCGACCGCATCGAAGACCTGCTGCCGCAGACGCAGTGCACGAAGTGCGGCTACCCGGCCTGTCGCCCGTATGCAGAAGCGATCGCCGACGGCAGCGCCAACTACAACCAGTGCCCGCCCGGCGGCGCCGAAGGCGTCGCGCGGCTCGCCGCGCTGCTCGGCAAGCCGGTCATTCCGCTGAACCCCGCGAACGGCAGCGAGCGCGAGCGCCCGGTGGCCTTCATCGACGAATCGGCCTGCATAGGCTGCACGCTGTGCATACAGGCCTGCCCGGTCGACGCGATCGTCGGCGCGGCCAGGCAGATGCACACCGTGCTGCCCTCGCTGTGCACCGGCTGCGACCTGTGCGTGCCGCCCTGCCCGGTCGACTGCATCGAGATGCGGCCGGTCACGCCCGGCCGCAGCGGCTGGGACGCCTGGTCGCAGGCCGATGCCGACGCCGCGCGCACGCGCCATGACGCGCGCGCCCGCCGGCTCAAGCGCGACAAGGAAGAGAACGACGCGCGCCTCGCCGCCAAGGCGGTCGCGAAGCTGCAGGAAGTCGATGCGTCCGTGCCCGCGTCCGACGCGGAACGTGCCGAGAAGGAGCGCAAGCGCGCGATCATCCAGGCCGCGATGGAGCGCGCACGGCTGCAGAAGGAACAGGCTTTGCAGGAAGCGGAAAAGAAAAAGTCATGAACGCAGAAAAGCGCCGCCGGATCTTCGAGCGGCTGAAACAGGCCAACCCGCATCCGACCACCGAGCTCGAGTACACCACGCCGTTCGAGCTGCTGATTGCGGTCATCCTGTCGGCGCAGGCGACCGACGTCTCGGTGAACAAGGCCACGCGCCGGCTGTATCCGGTGGCGAACACGCCGCAGGCGATTTATGCGCTCGGCGTCGACGGGCTGATCCCGTACATCCAGACCATCGGGCTGTACAAGACCAAGGCGAAAAACGTGATCGAGACCTGCCGGCTGCTGGTCGAGCAGCACCGCGGCCAGGTGCCGCGCGACCGCGAATCTCTGCAGGCGCTGCCCGGCGTCGGCCGCAAGACCGCCAACGTGGTGCTGAACACCGCTTTCGGCGTGGCGGCGATGGCGGTCGATACGCATATCTTCCGCGTGTCGAACCGCACCGGCATCGCGCCGGGCAAGAACGTCGAGGCCGTCGAAGACAAGCTGATGAAACTGGTGCCGGCCGAGTACCTGATGGACGCGCACCACTGGCTGATCCTGCACGGCCGCTACACCTGCACCGCGCGCAGCCCGCAGTGCTGGAACTGCCTGATCGCCGAACTGTGCGACTACAAGGCGAAGACGCCGGTACCGGCGAAGGGAATCTGAGCGGATGGAAGCCTTCTTCAATACCGCGCTGCTGGTCGGCGTTGGCGAAATGGGTGACAAGACCCAGCTGCTCGCGCTGCTGCTGGCAGTGCGCTACCGGCGCAGCCTGCCCATCCTCGGCGGCATCTTCCTCGCAACGCTGCTGACGATGTCCGTCACCGCGCTGGTCGGCGGCACGATCGCGGCCTTCGTACCGCCGGCGCTGCTGCGCTGGCTGCTGGTGGCGATGTTCTTTGCGATCGCCGTCTGGACGCTGGTGCCCGAAGGCGACGAAGAAGAAGACGAGGTACCGGAAAAGTCGACGCACGGCCTGGTGCTGACCGCGTTCATCACCTTCATTCTCGCCGAGCTCGGCGACAAGTCGCAGATCGCGACGCTGGTGATGGCCGCCCGCTATGGCGACATTCCGAATGTGCTGGCCGGCGCAACGCTGGGCGAGATGCTGGCGATCTCGCCGGCCGTGTTGCTTGGCAAGACCACTGCGCAATGGCTACCGATGAAATGGGTGCGCATCGCCGCCGCCGCGCTGTTTGCCCTGCTCGGCACCTGGGTGCTGCTGTTCGGGCTGGAGTAAGGTAATCCGATGTTCAATCCCACCAAGGACGAAGTCCGCCAATTCTTCTGCGATGCATGGCGCAAGACGCAGGCCGGCGAAGTGCTTACGCCGCTGGAAGCGATCGCGCGCGACTGGATGCTGCAGCATCCCGAATACGAGGCCGACCTGTCCGATCCGGACGCGGCGCAGGCGGCCGACTACGACATCGCGAAGGGCCAGTCGAATCCTTTCCTGCACCTGTCGATGCACCTGTCGATCGAAGAGCAGGTATCGATCGACCAGCCGCCCGGCATACGCGACGCGTTCCGCCAGCTGGCGGCGCGACGAGGCTCTGCGCATGACGCGCACCACGAGATCATGGAATGCCTGGGCGAGATGCTGTGGACGGCGCAGCGCAACGGCACGCCGCCGGACGGCGCGGCCTATGTGGAGAACGTGCGGCGGCGCGCGCAGAAATAATCAGGCAGGCAACAAAAAACCGCGGCAGGCCGCGGTTTTTTTCAGGCGGGTGCAGCGACTTACTTGCGCAGCACCAGCGTGCCCTTCAGGCTGGCCAGATAGGCGGCGATGTCCTTGATCTCGGTCGAGGACAGCGGCTTGGCCATGCCACCCATGATCGCGTTGCCGCGGCCATTGTTGACATTGCCGCCGCGCTGGTAGGCCTTCAGCGCATGCTCGAGGTAGTCGGCATGCTGGCCGGCCAGCTTCGGGTAGCTGGGGTCGACCGGGCTGTTGTAGTCGGCGCCGTGGCAGGAAGCGCAGTTGTACTTCTGGGCGGCGGCCTTGCCGGCCTCGACATTGCCCGCGAATGCGTTGGCGGACAGTGCGATCGCCAGCAGTGCGAAAATCTTCTTCATGAGGGCCTCCGGTTCTTATTTCTGTTGCGCGTAGTAGGCGGCGACGTCAGCGATGTCCTGGTCGGACAGGCCCTTCGCGATACCGACCATCGACGGATGGTTGCGCTCGCCCTTCTTGTACGCGTTCAGCGCAGAGACAATGTACTTCTCCGACTGGCCGCCGATCATCGGGACCTTGTAGATTTCGGGGAAGGTCGCCTTGTAGCCGGCGATGCCATGGCAGCCGATGCACATCGCCACCTTGTTTTTGGCCGCGACGGCGTCGCCCTTGAGGTCGGCGGCGGCCGACATCTGGGCAATACCCGCGAGTGCGAGAAGAGCAAATACTTTTTTCATGATAGCCCGGTAGTTACGTGAAAACGGAGGCTGGAATACAGGCTTTTGAATGGATAACCGCTTGTCGGTGCCTGTCCGCGCAAAAAAATCTGGCAGATTCTAACCAAAACCCACACCAGCGTCCACGGCTATTTCTATCAGCTATTCACTGCGGCGATAACCTTGCTGATAGCAGGGGAAATCGGGCGAAGCGCGCCACCATCCGTTTTTATCGGGCCGTTTTTGTCGCTCGGCCAAGGGAATTCACGGGGTCGCGGCACGGTGCGCGGAACCATTGGCGCTGATCGTGAACGGAGTGCAGTCCTGTAACGCAGACACGCGCACGGCGCCGCAAGCCTTGCCTGCCTGCCTACCGGCCTGTATCCGATACCGATCATGAAGGAAGCCATGTCAACGACCTACCTACCTCCACCTGCCGACCCGGAAATCGCCGGCATCGTCAGCCAGCCGACCGGACGAAGCGAAACCCTTCCTGCACAAGGCCGTCGACCTGTCTTACGGCAAATTCCACTGCCGTGAATTGCAGGAACGCGCCCGCAAAAAACTGGAAGCGCTGCACTGAGCAAGTGCTTCCGCAACTCATGTTCACCCTGCTGGCCACCGGCGACATGAAGATCAACCGACCTCAGTATCCCGAGGAAATCACGGTAAACAAGGCATTTGCCGGCGTCGCCTATCTGGTGGGACTGGTGCTGGCTGCCTTCACGGTCCGGCATGCCATCAAGGCTGCGACGAACAACTCTTGAAGCTATCATTGCGCTGTAAAGCAAATCGCCGGCCCCGCTTTGGGGCCGGTTTTCCATGGGCACTGCGCACTCAGCCACCAACCACCTGACATGACCACGCAAAAACGCTTCGACGGCTCCGACCAGTACGTCGCCACCCAGGACCTGAAACTCGCGGTGAATGCCGCGCTGACGCTGCAGCGCCCGCTGCTGATCAAGGGCGAGCCGGGCACCGGCAAGACCATGCTGGCCGAAGAAGTCGCCGCCGCGCTCGGCATGCCGCTGCTGCAATGGCATATCAAATCGACAACCAAGGCGCAGCAGGGCCTGTATGAATACGATGCCGTCTCACGGCTGCGCGACTCGCAGCTCGGCGACGAGCGCGTGAAGGACATTCACAACTACATCGTCAAGGGCGTGCTGTGGCAGGCCTTCACGTCGGACGAGCCGGTGGTGCTGCTGATCGACGAGATCGACAAGGCCGACATCGAATTCCCGAACGACCTGCTGCGCGAGCTCGACCGGATGGAGTTCTACGTCTACGAGACCCGCGAAATGGTGCGCGCGAAGCACCGGCCGCTGGTGATCATCACGTCGAACAACGAGAAGGAGCTGCCGGACGCCTTCCTGCGCCGCTGCTTCTTCCACTACATTAAATTCCCGGACAAGGAAACGATGCAGCAGATCGTCGACGTGCACTTCCCGACCATCAAGAAGGACCTGCTCGCGCAGGCGCTGCACAGCTTCTTCGAGCTGCGTGAAATCCCCGGCCTGAAGAAGAAGCCCTCCACCTCCGAACTGCTCGACTGGCTCAAGCTGCTGCTGGCCGAGGACATCCCGGCCGAGGCGCTGCAGTCGAAGGATCACAAGGCGGTGGTACCGCCGCTGCATGGCGCACTGCTGAAGAACGAGCAGGACGTGCACCTGTTCGAGCGGCTGGTGTTCATGTCGCGGCAGAACCGCTGATGCCGGGACGCTGCAACTTCCGCCCATTGCCCATCTCATCCGCCGGCCCATCGTCATGCTGATCGATTTCTTTTTCACGCTGAAGGACGCGAAGATCCCGGTGTCGATCAAGGAGTTCCTGATCCTGCTCGAGGCGCTCGACCGGCAGGTGATCGAGCCCTCGCTCGACGAGTTCTATTACCTTGCTCGCACGACGCTGGTGAAGGACGAAGCGAACTTCGACAAGTTCGACAAGGCCTTCGGCCATTACTTCCACGGCGCGCAGGCGCTGTTCGACAAGGCGCCCGAGATTCCGCTGGACTGGCTGATGAAACGCCTGCAGCGCGAACTCACGCCCGAGCAGAAGGCGCAGCTCGAAAAGCTCGGCTATGACAAGCTGATGGAGCGGCTGAAGGAATTGCTCGACGAGCAGAAAGGCCGGCACGAAGGCGGCAACAAGTGGATAGGCACCGGCGGCACGTCGCCGTTCGGCAATGGCGGCGTGAATCCGGAAGGCATACGCATCGGCGGCGAAGGCGGCAACCGTACGGCGGTCAAGGTGTGGGAAGCGCGCGCATACAAGGACTATGACAGCGAGCGCGAGCTCGGCACGCGCAACATCAAGGTCGCGCTGCGCCGGCTGCGCAAGTTCGCGCGCGAAGGGCTGGAAGAAGAACTGGCGCTCGACGACACGATACGCGCCACCGCCAACAATGCCGGCTGGCTCGACCTGAAGATGCAGCCCGAGCGCAAGAACAAGGTCAAGGTGCTGATGCTGATGGATGTCGGCGGCACGATGGACGACCACATCGCGCAGGTCGAGGAATTGTTCTCGGCGGCGAAGACCGAGTTCAAGAACATGGAGTTCTTCTACTTCCACAATTGCGTGTACGAGACGCTGTGGAAGAACAACCGCCGCCGCCATGCGGAGCGCTTCGCCACCTGGGACGTGCTGCGCAAGTATCCGCCCGACACCAAGCTGATCTTCGTCGGCGACGCCACCATGAGTCCCTACGAGATCGTGCAGCCGGGCGGCTCGGTCGAATACAACAACGAAGAAGCCGGCGCCGTCTGGCTGCAGCGCTTCGCGCACCAGTTCCCGAAACACATCTGGCTGAACCCGGAGCCGGAAGGACTGTGGCAGTACCGGCAATCGATCACGATCATCCGCCAGATCATGGGCAACCGCATGTACCCGATCACGATGGAAGGCCTGGACCGGGCGATGCAGCTGCTGTCGAAATGAATCCGGCCGGCATTCTGCTGGCCGGGCCTGAATTTCTTTAGAATGGCAGGATTGGCCGGCCGCACGGCAGGCCCATCGACACACCTCACTGCCTCTCACGAATGGCCAGCAAAAAACCCGAATACAGCGAATCGTCGATCCGTGTCCTGAAAGGACTTGAGCCGGTCAAGCAGCGGCCCGGCATGTACACCCGCACCGAGAACCCGCTGCACATCATCCAGGAAGTCATCGACAACGCCTCTGACGAGGCGCTGGGCGGCTATTGCCGGAATGTCCAGGTCACGCTGAATGCGGACGGCAGCGTCAGCGTCGAAGATGACGGCCGCGGCATTCCGGTCGGCCTGCATCCGGAAGAAAAAGTGCCGACCGTCGAGATCGTGTTCACCCGGCTGCACGCCGGTGGCAAGTTCGACAAGGGCTCCGGCGGCGCGTATGCGTTCTCCGGCGGCCTGCACGGCGTCGGCGTGTCGGTCACGAATGCGCTGGCCTCGAAGCTCGAGATCACCGTCTGGCGCAAGGACGACAAGGGCAACGGCGTGCACAGCCTCGAGTTCGCCGACGGCGACGTGGTGCAGAAGCTGAAGTCGCGCGCGGCCGGCAAGGATGACAAGAAGTCCGGCACGCGCGTGACCGTGTGGCCGAACCCGAAATACTTCGATTCGCCGCAGATCCCGGTGGCCGAACTGCAGCGACTGCTGCGCTCGAAGGCGGTGCTGCTGCCCGGCGTGCGCGTGTCGTTCACGCAGGCAAAGACCGGCGACACGCAAAGCTGGCTGTACGAGCAGGGCCTGCGCGGCTACCTGAACGAAGCGCTGGCGCAGACCAGCGGCGGCGCGACGCTGATCCCGCTGTTCGAAGGCGAACAATATGCGACTGCCGAAGCCGATGGTTTCGCCGAAGGCGAAGGCGCGGCCTGGGTGGTTGCCTGGACCGAGGACGGCGCGGTGGTGCGCGAGTCCTATGTGAACCTGATTCCGACGCCGGCCGGCGGCACGCATGAGTCCGGCCTGCGCGAGGGCCTGTTCGGCGCAGTGAAGAGCTTCGTCGAACTGCACTCGCTGCTGCCGAAGGGCGTGAAGCTCTTGCCGGAAGACGTGTTCGCGCGGACCTCGTTCGTGCTGTCGGCGAAGGTGCTCGACCCGCAGTTCCAGGGCCAGATCAAGGAAAAGCTGAACTCGCGCGATGCGGTGCGGCTGGTCGCCGGCTATTCGCGCACCGCGCTCGAGCTGTGGCTGAACCAGCATGTCGACTACGGCAAGAAGCTCGCGGAGCTGGTGATCAAGCAGGCGCAGAGCCGGCTGAGGTCGGCGCAGAAGGTCGAGAAGCGCAAGTCGTCCGGCGTGGCGGTCCTGCCGGGCAAGCTGACTGATTGTGAATCGACCGACATCACGCGCAACGAGATCTTCCTGGTCGAGGGCGACTCGGCCGGCGGCTCGGCGAAGATGGGCCGTGACAAGGAATTCCAGGCCATCCTGCCGCTGCGCGGCAAGGTGCTGAATGCGTGGGAGACCGAGCGCGACCGGCTGTTTGCGAACAACGAGATCCATGACATCGCGGTCGCGATCGGCGTCGACCCGCACGGCAAGAATGACGAGCCCGACCTGTCCGGCCTGCGCTATGGCCGCATCTGCATCCTGTCGGATGCGGACGTCGATGGCTCGCACATCCAGGTGCTGCTGCTGACGCTGTTCTTCCGTCACTTCCCGAAGCTGATCGAGCGCGGCCACATCTACGTCGCGCGCCCGCCGCTGTATCGCGTCGATGCGCCGGCGCGCGGCAAGAAGCCGGCGCAGAAAATCTATGCGCTCGATGACGGCGAGCTCGAGGCGATCGAGGACAAGCTGCGCAAGGATGGTGTGAAGGATGGCGCATGGAGCATCGCGCGCTTCAAGGGCCTGGGCGAGATGAGCGCGGAGCAGCTGTGGGAAACCACGATGAACCCGGATACGCGGCGACTGCTGCCGGTGGCCTTCGGCGAACTCGGCGTGCAGGCGTCCGAGGAGCGCTTCACCATGTTGATGGGCAAGGGCGAGGCCGCGGCGCGGCGCGCCTGGCTGGAGGAGCATGGGAATGAAGTGGAAGCTGATATCTGAGGCATAACGACCGTGGGTCCCAGCTTCCGCTGGGACGACGCTATCGAAAGCCGACAGCGCTCAAGCACGTCGTCCCAGCGGAAGCTGGGACCCATCGCCGCAAAACGAACGACTTTGACTTAGCCGCAATCCCATGACCGACCAACCCAACCTCTTCGAAACCGCCGCCGACGACGCCGGCGAATCGCTGACGCTCGCCACCTTCGCCGAGCGCGCCTATCTCGACTATGCGATCTCGGTCGTCAAGGGCCGCGCGCTGCCCGACGTCTGCGACGGCCAGAAGCCGGTGCAGCGCCGCATCCTGTATGCGATGAACCAGCTGCGCCTCGATCCGTCCGCCAAGCCGCGCAAGTCTGCCGCCGTGGTCGGCGACGTGCTCGGCAAGCTGCACCCACACGGCGACCAGTCGGTGTATGACGCGATGGTGCGCATGGCGCAGAACTTCGCGCTGCGCTATCCGCTGGTCGATGGTCACGGCAACTTCGGCTCGCGCGACGGCGACGGCGCAGCGGCGATGCGCTACACCGAAGCGCGGCTGACGCCGATCTCGCGGCTGCTGCTCGACGAGATCGACATGGGCACGGTCGACTTCGCGCCGAACTACGACGGCTCCAGCGAAGAACCCAAGCTGCTGCCCGCGCGCCTGCCCTTCGTGCTGCTGAACGGCGCGTCCGGCATCGCCGTCGGCCTCGCCACCGAAATACCGTCGCATAACCTGACCGAAGTCGCCACCGCCGCTGTTGCGCTGATCCGCAACCCGAAACTGACGCATGAAGAACTGATGGCGATGATCCCCGGCCCGGACTTTCCCGGCGGCGGACAGATCATCACGCCGGCTGCGCAGATCGCCGAGATCTACCAGGGCGGACGCGGCAGCATCAAGGTGCGCGCGCGCTGGAAGATCGAAGACCTCGCGCGCGGCCAGTGGCAACTGGTCGTCACCGAACTGCCGCCCGGCACCTCCGCGCAGAAGATCCTCGAAGAGATCGAGGAACTGACCAACCCGAAGGTCAAGCTCGGCAAGAAGAGCCTGACGCCGGAGCAGCTGGCCACCAAGCAGACCTTGCTGTCCGTGCTCGACACCGTACGCGACGAGTCCGGCCGCGATGCGCCGGTGCGCCTCGTGTTCGAGCCGAAATCGAAGAACCAGGAACAGGAAGAATTCAGCAACCTGCTGCTCGCGCACACGTCGCTGGAGACGAACGCGCCGGTCAACCTCGTGATGATCGGCGCCGACGGCCGGCCGCGGCAAAAAGGCCTCGGCGAGATCCTGCGCGAATGGACCGGCTTCCGCTTCGAGACGGTCACGCGCCGCACGCAGCATCGCCTGGCCAAGGTCGACGACCGCATCCACATCCTCGAAGGCCGCGAGGCAGTGCTGCTGAACATCGACGAGGTGATCCGGATCATTCGCGAGTCCGACGAACCCAAGCCCGCGCTGATGGCAGCCTTCCGGCTCTCGGAGCGGCAGGCCGAGGACATTCTCGAAATCCGGCTGCGGCAGCTGGCGCGACTCGAAGCCATCAAGGTGCAGCAGGAGCTGGCCGAGCTGCGCAAGGAAAAGGTCGTGCTGCAGGACCTGCTCGACAATCCGGCGTCGATGAAGAAGCTGCTGATCAAGGAAATCGAGGCCGATACGAAGCAGTACGGCGATGCGCGCCGCACGCTGATCGAGGAAGCCGAGCGCGCCGTCGCCGAGCAGAAGGTCGTCGACGAGCCGGTTACGGTGATCGTGTCGCAGAAAGGCTGGGTGCGTGCGCGCCAGGGCCACGGGCATGATGCGCAGCAGTTCGCATTCAAGGCCGGCGATGCGCTGTACGGGACTTTCGAGTGCCGCACCACCGACGCGCTGCTCGCGTTCGGCTCGAACGGCCGCGTGTACTCGGTGGCGGTCGCGCAATTGCCGGGCGCGCGCGGCGATGGCGTGCCGCTGACGACGCTGGTCGAGGTCGAGTCCGGCTCGCGCCTCGTGCATTATTTCGCCGGCACTGCGGCGACGGCGCTGCTGCTGGCATCGACCGCCGGCTATGGCTTCTCCGCGAAGGCGGGCGACATGCTGTCGCGGCAGAAGGGCGGCAAGTCCTTCATGACGCTCGACGAAGGCGACGAGCCGCTGATGCCGCGCGTGGTCGGCGCAAACGCGAGCGCGATCGCCTGCCTGTCCGAACGCGGCCGCGTGCTGGTATTCGGCCTCGGCGAAATCAAGACCCAGCCGGGCGGCGGCCGCGGCGTGATCCTGATGGAGCTCGACGACGGCGAGAAGCTGCTCGCCGCGCAGCCGATCAGCCAGAAGGGAGTGAAGGTCACCGGCAGCGGCCAGCGCAGCGGCAAGCCGCAGGACAGCAACCTGACCGGCGCCGAGCTGGCGAACCATTTCGGCAAGCGCGCGCGCAAAGGCAAGCTGCTGGCGTCGCGGATGAAGGCGGCCGACCTCGAAGCGCTGGGCGGATGAGGCGCGGCGCGGTGGCATGGCTGGCCGCCGGCCTGCTGGCCGCGGCCTGCGCCGGTTGCGCGCACGTGAATCCGTATTACGATCCGGCGCGGGCGCACCATACGCGCACGGGCTTCCGCAACAACTATCTCGACGATTTCTTCACCGGCTCCTTCCTGCGCTGGCAATGGCAGCGCTGGCGCGACGGGCTGCCGAAGCCGCCTGCCAGCCTCGCCGAGCTGCAGCCGCTGCGCCCCGATACCGACTGGCTGAAGCAGAACCGCAGCGTGCCGTCAGTGACCTGGATCGGCCACGCGACCGTGCTGCTGCAGGTCGGCGGGCTGAACATCCTGACCGACCCGATCTTTTCCGAACGCGCGTCGCCATTCTCGTGGCTGGGGCCGAAGCGCCGCATGCCGCCGGCGCTGGCACTGGCCGAGCTGCCCCGCATCGACGTGGTGATCGTCTCGCACAACCACTATGACCATCTCGACCTGCCGTCGCTGCAGGCGCTGAATGCGCAGGCCGGCGGCCCGCCGCTGTTCCTGATGCCGCTGGGCGTCGGCGACTGGCTCAAGCGCCAGGGCATCGCCAACACCGCGCAACTCGACTGGTGGGAATCGCAATCGCTGCCCGGCGCAAGGCTGCACTTCGTGCCGGTGCAGCACTGGTCGGCGCGCAGCCTGTTCGACCGCTTCGAAACACTCTGGGGCGGTTGGGTGATCGAGACCGCAGGCGACGAAGGCCCGCTGAAGCTTTTCTTCACCGGCGACACCGGCTACTCGAACGACTTCACCGACATTCGCCAACGCTTTGGCCGATTCGATTTCGCAATGATCCCGGTCGGCGCCTATGAGCCGCGCTGGTTCATGCGACACCAGCACGTCGATCCGGCCGAGGCGGTGCAGATCCACCTCGACCTCGAAGCAAGGCGCTCGCTGGGCATTCACTGGGGCGCGTTCGAGCTGACCGACGAACCGCTGGACGAACCGCCGCGCGCACTGCGGCAGGCGCTGCAGGCACGCGGCATAGCCGCGCGCGACTTTGTCACGACCGCGCCCGGCGGCACTTTGAAGATTGGAAATTTCATCCAGTAAATCAAAGGCTTGGAAGAAAATCACATTCCGGATTTAGACGCAGAAATTATTCCTTGCGTCATTGAAGTGCGGAAAACCGGCCTTTATGATGAGCAAGTCTTGCTCCTCATAAAGCGCCATGAAAAGCCCTGTACTTGCTGCACTCCTGCGCCGGATCGCCGCCGCACTCACTTTCTCCGCCGTGTCCGTCTCGCCTGCCGCGCTGGCTGCCAGCGTGGCGCCGCCGGCGCTCGATCCGACCGTCAATGAACAGCTGGTGATGCTGCCGGTGGTCGACAAGGGCCAGTCCTTCCAGCTCGAGACCACGATCTATCGTCCGCCGGGCGAGGGTCCGTTCCCGCTGCTGCTGATGAACCACGGCAAGGAGCGCGGCGACCCGGCCAACCAGAAGCGCGACCGCTTCCTCGCGCTGAGCCGCGAATTCGTCAAGCGCGGCTATGCGGTGGTGGTGCCGATGCGGCGCGGCTTTTCGCAGTCGTCCGGCGAGTACACCGAATATGGCTGCAACATGAAGGACAATGGCCAGCAACAGGCCGACGACATCGTCGCCGTGCTGGATGCGCTGGTGAAGCAGCCGTGGATAGACCGCGAGCGCATCGTCGTCGCCGGCCAGTCCTACGGCGGCCTGGCGACGATGGCCTTCGGCACGCGCCGCTATCCGGGCGTGCAGGGCCTGCTGAACTTCGCCGGCGGCCTGCGCATCGACGGCGGCAACTGCGACTGGCGCGAGTCGCTGGTGTCGGCTTTCGGCAGCTATGCGGCTGCCACCCGCCTGCCCAGCCTGTGGTTCTACGGAGAGAACGACACCTACTTCGACCACCCGCTCGCGTTCAGGATGCAGCAGGCCTACCAGGCCGCCGGCGGCCCTTCGCAGCTGGTGGCCTACGGCCCGTTCAAGGCAGATGCGCACGGCATGGTGGGCAGCCGCGACGGCGTGCGCGTCTGGCTGCCCGAAGTGGAACGCTTCCTGAAAGGCATAGGCATGCCGACCGAGGTCAAGGTCGCGGTGGCCGAGACGCCGCGCCCGCCGGCCACCGGCTTCGCGTCCATCGACAACGTGAATGCCGTGCCCTTCCTCACCGACAAGGGCCGCCATGGCTATCGCGACTATCTGGCGAAATCGGCGCCGCGCGCGTTTGCGATCTCGGGCTCGGGCGCCTGGAGCTGGGCCGAGGAAGGCGACGATCCGGCGTCGCGCGCACTGGCGGCGTGCCAGAAGAACAGCAAGCTGCCCTGCCTGCTGTACTCGGTCGACAATGACGTGGTCTGGAGCGGCGACACCGCGACCGTGCCGCCGGTCGCGGTGAACTGAAACGCAGCGCGCCGGGTCAGCCGGCGCTGTCCGGCAGGTTGAACGGCGCGTTGAACGGGGAGTCAAACGCGGCCTGCGTGCGACGCTGGCCGAACTGGCGCAGGTCATGGCCGAGCACGACACGCACGCGGTCACCGAGCGTATCGTTGTGCCAGTACACCGGCGCGATCTTCAGCTGCTTCGCCAGCTGGCGAGCCGCTGCCTGGTTGCCGCGCGCGTATTCGATCCGGGTCAGGCGGACATTGAAACCGGGATGGTTGCCCAGCCGCACCACCTGCCAGTCGCCCCCGCCCTGCACCCGCTGGTTCAGCATGCGCGCCATGCCCGCCACGCCATTGCCGTTGACGATCTCGATACGGCCATAGCGCCCGGCCTCGGCCACCAGGTCGGTGACGGCCGCGCGCGCGGTCGTACCCTTTTCCGGCAACAGCGAACGCACGGCCGCAGCCGGCGGCTGCGAAGGTGCCTGCGCGGGAATCTGCGCGGGTGCCGGCACCGCAGCATGTGCGCCGGCAGGCGCGGCATCGGCGCGCTGCAGCGCATGCACGCCCGGACTGACTTCGACAATGCTTTCGCGCACGCCCGGCGCACCGGCTTCGGGCGGCAGCAACATGCGCTCGTCCGCCCGCGCCATCGGCACCGCGACTGCCTGCGGGCCGAGCTTCTGCATCACCATCGCCAGCTTTTCCTGCAGCCGCGCATTCGACGGATCGAGCGCGAGCGCACGCTCGAGCGCGACGCGGGCTTCGAAATAATTCCCCTTCAGATAATGCGCATAGCCGAGGTTACCCAGCAGGTGCGCCTGGTCGGGCCGCTTGGCCGCGAGGTTCGTCAGGATGGAGATCGCGAGATCGACATCGCCGCGCCCGGCCGACACCGCCGCCAGCCCGTTGTGCGCCTCGATGTGCGCCGGGTCGAGCTCGAGCGCGCGGCGATAGGCGCGCTCGGCCTCGTCCAGCTTGCCGCTGCGCTGCAGCTCGCGACCGAACGCGTAGTAACCGTCGGCCGTGTCGATCCCGTTGCGGGTCTCGGAGAACGGCACCACACGCGTCTGCGGCGCCGGCGGCGTGGTGCCGCAGCCGGCCATCAGCGCGGCCCCGATCAGGGTGGCCAGCAACTTCGGATGATGTGTCATGTGAACCTCCTCGTGGGCATAAAGGCGATCAGGAATTACCGCCAAGCATAGGCATCAGGTTTCGATAGATCTGCAGGATGGCCGGCCCGATCAGGATCACCATCAACGTCGGGAAAATGAAAAAGATCAGCGGGAACAGCAGCTTCAGCGACACCTTCGCGGCCGCTTCCTCCGCACGCTGGCGCCGCTTGATGCGCAGGTTCTCCGAGTGGATGCGCAGCGAGTCGCCCATGCTGGTGCCGAAGCGGTCGGACTGGATCAGCATCGCCACCAGCAGGTCGATGTCCTCGACACCGGTGCGCAGCGAGAAATTGCGCAGCGCATGCTCCTTGGTGAAGCCGGTGCGCAGCTCGAACTGCACCATCTGCAGTTCCTCGGCCAGCACCACGCTCTTGAGCTGGATCTCGGCGGCCACCTTGGCGATCGCCGCATCCAGCCCGAGGCCGGCTTCGACGCAGATCGTCAGCAGGTCGAGCGCATCGGGGAAGCTTTCGAAGATCTCGCGCTGCCTGACCTCGATCTTGTGCCTCAGCACGAGGTTCGGCAAGTAGTAGCCGGCATACGAGCAGGCGACCACGACGATCATCAGCATCGGCGCGCCGGAGCGGAACATCGAACCGGCGAACAGCAGCGCCAGCATCGGGAAGGAGAATGCCAGCAGGGTCTTGGTGCCGTAGAAAATGTACGGGGCCGACGGCTGCCGCCAGCCGGCGTTCATGAAGCGAATGCGGATCGGCGATTCTTCCCAGCCTTCCTTCGGCCGCGACAGCTTGGCCAGCGGCCGCGTCATCTTCACCACGCGCTCGACCCAGGGGCTGTCCCCGGTGGGCAGCGAAGGCCGCGGCTCGTTCTCCATGTTGGCGATGCGGCGGCGGAAGCGGTCGGGGGTCAGGAACCAGGCGGCCGCAGCCGCCGTCCCGGCACACAGAACGAACACCAGAACCAGAAACAGCAGGGATTGCATAGTCATGAGTTTTCCTTGGAATTCATCCCGTCGCTACACCCGAATACGAACGATCACGCGCATCCACAGCACGCCGAACAGCATCATCAGCAGGGCGATACCCAGCATCGTCGGACCGGCGGGATCGCGCCAGAACCGCACCAGATACTCCGGGCTGACCACCGAGAACACGCCCGCGATCGCCAGCGGCAGCAGGCACAGGATCACCGCCGACAGGCGGCCTTCGGCCGACATGGTGCGAACGTCGCCGAGCAGCTTCAGCCGCTGCCGGATCAGCACGCTGACATTCGTCATCACCTCGGACAGGTTGCCGCCTGCCTCGCGCTGGATCAGGATCGCGACCACCATGTAGCGCAAATCGGTCAGCGGCACCCGCTCGGCCAGCCGCTGCAGCGCATCGACCAGCGGCGATCCGAAATTCACTTCGTCGGCCACCTGCCGGAACTCTGCCGCGATCGGGTCCGGCAATTCGTCGGCCAGCATCTGCAGCGTCGCCGTCAGCGCGTGGCCGGCCTTCAGGCTGCGGCTGATCAGGTCGGCCGCTTCCGGCAGCTGGCGCTCGATGCCCAACAGCCGGTCGGCGCGCCTGCGAACCACCATCACCGTCGGCACCGAGGCCGCCAGCAGGCCCAGCAGCAGGGCCAGGCCAGCCGTGCGCGCAAGTACCATGCCGAACATGAAGCCGGCGAAAAAACCGATCGCACTGTAGGACAAATGGCGAGCGACATTCCAGCGCGCGTTGCCCTGTCCGAGAAAGCCGTTCAGCCGCCGGATGCCGGGCACGCGGCGCAGCACCCGCTCGACGCGCTGCGACTCGGCCAGCCGCAGCTCCTTGAACAGCTGGGTCGGCTGCGCCTGACGCGCCGCGCCTCGTTTCGCTGCCACGTCGCGCAGGCGCTGGCCGATCCGGCGTGCCGCCCGGCTCTGGTTGGAGAACCACCACTGCCAGACGGCCTCGATGCTCAGCGCCGCGGCGATGAACACCAGCACGCCAAATCCGTAATAGAGCCAATCCATGCCGGCCTCTCCCTTCAATCGCTCGCGCGCATCATTCGAAGATGCGCGACGGGTCGTAAATGTCTTCCGGCACGCTCGCGCCGAACTCCTTGAGCCGCTGGTTGAACTGCGGATGCAGGCCGGTCGACACGAAATGGCCGAGCACCTTGCCGTCCGACGCAACACCGGTGCGCCGGAACGCGAAGATCTCCTGCATCGTGATGATATCGCCCTCCATGCCGGTGATCTCGTGCAGGCTGATCAGCTTGCGCGTGCCATCGGTCATGCGGGCGATCTGGATCACTACCGTGATCGCCGACGCGATCTGCTGGCGCGTCGCGCGGATGCCGAGGTTCGCGGTGGCCATGCCGACCATGTTCTCCAGCCGCGACAGCGCGTCGCGCGCGGTGTTTGCGTGAATCGTCGCCAGCGAGCCCTCGTGGCCGGTGTTCATCGCCTGCAGCATGTCGAGCGCCTCGGGGCCGCGCACCTCACCGAGGATGATGCGGTCCGGGCGCATGCGCAGCGCGTTCTTCACCAGCGCGCGCTGCGACACCTCTCCCTTGCCCTCGATGTTCGGCGGCCGCGTTTCGAGGCGCACCACGTGCGGCTGCTGCAGCTGCAGCTCGGCCGCGTCCTCGATCGTCACGATGCGCTCGGAATGGGGGATGAAGCCGGAGATCACGTTCAGCAGCGTCGTCTTGCCGCTGCCGGTGCCGCCGGAAATCAGCATGTTCACCTTCGCCTTGGCCAGCGCCTCGAGCAGCTGCGCGACCGTCGGCGGCAGGCTCTTCTTGCCGATCAGGTCCTGGATAGACAGCGGCTTGGTCGAGAAGCGGCGAATCGACAGGATCGGGCCGTCGATCGCCAGCGGCGGGATGATCGCATTCACGCGCGAGCCGTCCGGCAGGCGCGCATCGACCATCGGGCTGGACTCGTCGACGCGACGGCCGACGCGCGACACAATCTTTTCGATCACCTTCAGCAGATGGTCGTTGTCGTCGAAAGTGATCGGCGTCAGTTCGAGCTTGCCGCGCCGCTCGACGTAGACCTGGCTGCAGGTGTTGACCAGGATGTCCGACACGGTCGGGTCGTCCAGCAGGGGCTCGATCGGGCCGAGGCCGAGCATCTCGTTCTGCATGTCCAGCACCAGCTGCCTGCGCTCGGCCTGGTTGACCGCCAGCCGCTGGTCCTCGACGATGCGCTCCACCAGCCCCGACAGCTCGCGCCGGAACTGCTCGGTGGTGAGGTTCTGCAGGCGTTCGAGGTCGACGCGCTCGAGCAGCGTGCGGTGCATCTTCTGCTTCAGCTGCTGGTAGGCGGGCGAGTACATGTCCATTTCCGGCGCGGGGACGCCGCGCAGGGGTGACTGCGGCAGCGCCGAAGGCGTGTCGCGCAAACTGTTGCGCAGCTCGTTACCGTTGCTGAAGAAGCTCATGCTCAGCTCCCGTTGACCGCCGACGAATCACCGCCACGCACGAAGATGCGGCGGATCAGGCCGGACTTGTTGACCGAGCCGGTATCGACCAGCCGGTTGACCCAGTCGCCAAGGCTCTTGGCGATGGTGCTGTTGCGGGCGAGCTGCAGCACCGGCACGCCCTGGTTGATCGAATCGTTGGCCACCTCGAAATTGTTCGGCACCCGCGTATCTACGCGCAGGTCGAGGATGCGCTCGATCTCGCCGGTGCTGAGCGGTGCGGAACTCTCGAAACGGTTCAGCAGCAGATGGACCTTCTCGCGCCGGTAGCCGAGCGTGCCGAAGATCTCGATCAGGTGACGCGCGCCGCGCAGGTCGGGCAGCGACTGCTGCAGCACGAGATAGATGCTGTCCGAATTGTCGAGCACGCGCACGGTGGCCGAGTTCACCTGCCGGCCGAGGTCGATGATCACGAAATCGAAGTGCCTGCGCGCCAGCTGGACGATGGTCTCCAGATGATCGGCGCTGAGGTCGCCGCCCGGATCCGGCTCGGCCGGCGCGGCGAGGATGCTGTAGGTCGGCGACACGCGCACCACGCTCGATTCGAGCAGGTTGATATCGAGGCGGTGGATGTCGCGGCAGACGTCGGCCAGCGTGCGCTCGGGCTTGATGTCGGACACATACAGGGTCGCATCGCCGAACGCAGTGTTCAAGTCGATCAGCAGCACCCGCTTCTTGCCCAGCAAGGACAGCGCATGGCCGAGGTTGGCGGCGACGAAGGTGGTGCCGGCGCCGCCCTTGGCCGACACGAAGGACAGCACCTTGCCCTCGGGCTGCTGCGACACCGCGAACTTGCTGCTGAGCCGATCGAGCGCAGTGCGCAGCTCGCTGGCCGACAGCGGCAGGGCCAGCACCTCGCGTACGCCGGCGCGCATTGCGGTGATCAGGTATTCCGGCGAACGATCCGACGACAGCAGGATGATGACCGCCTGCGGGAAACGTTCGGCAGCGCGCGGCAGCAGGCTGGCGGCGCCGTCGGGAAAGCCGGATGCGTCGATGATGATCAGCTCAGGCTGCCCCGCCATCGCCGGCAGGCCGTCTTTCTGCATGCCGGGCAGCGCCGGCAAGACGCCGATGGGCGGATTGCGGCCGGAGCAAAGTCGGCTGATGCTGGCGCGCAGTTCGTCATCGTTGGACAGGATGAAGGCATTCATTGGCTTTTTTTCCCTGTTCTTTGAGGAATTGTTCTGAGGGTAATCATGTGCATTCGGCCGAATTCATCGCTTCGCGCGACTTGATGGTGGCGAACGGCGGCATGTCGAAGCCGAAATCGACAAACGGAATCACGGTCTCCACAAGCATCCCGGGCGCGATCGACACCTTCACCGAATCGCATTCGGCCCGCGCGGTGTCGGCATCGACCCTGCAGCTCGCCGGGAAATACTCGATCAGGATGTTTTCATCCTGCAGCGCCGGGAAGACCTGCTGCATGCGCTGCTTGATCAGGGTCGAGTTGTAATCGCAGACCACGGCCACCCGCGCGCCGAGTTCGGTCGCTTCGTTCGCCGCGTTCATGTAGTACAGCACGCGCGCCATCTCGATCGCGCCGAACAGCAGCACCATGAAGCCGCCGACCGACGCGACCAGCGCGAACTCCAGCGCGGCGGCGCCGCGCTGCCTGCGCAGGGGAGCGGGATGACGCCGCTTCATCCTTTTTGCCTCATGACGGCCTCGATATTGCTGAACGTGAGGGTCGGCGAGCTCGTCACCAGCGGCAGCCCGATGAATGGATAGGCATAGCCGCTGATGCGGACCAGCACCAGGTCGACCGTGCCTTCGCCGGTGTTCACGCTGCTGAAGTTCGTCGCCGACGCGTCCGGGCATTCGGTCGAGTTGTTGCGGTCGCATACCTGCACGTTGGCCAACGTCAGCGACGGCGCCAGCGCCGTGCCTTCGCAAGTCTCGTTGCCGTAGACCGCCAGGCACTTCGCGCGCTCGACCTGGGTGGTCGTCTGGTTCGGCAGCGGCGAGCGGTAGCCTGTCTGCCCCGGATCGACCTGTGACAGCATGCGCACTGCGGTGCGTACCGACTTGACCAGCGTGTTGTACTGGTAGATCGCGCGGCCGTATTCTGCCGCGCCAAACGCAATCAGCACCAGCGGCAGCAGCACCAGCGCGAACTCGACTGCGGCCACGCCGCGCTGCCGGCGCCGGCGTGCGCCGCTGCGGAGGGAAGGGAAAGAGAGTCCGGGCATCTGTATCGCTCACTTCACCAGGGTCGGCACTTTGGGCGTATTCACCGTCGGCGCGCCGGGCAGGCCACTCGACGCGCATTCGCTGTTCGCGCTGGTGGCGTCACCGAGGTATTCGACGCAAAGCCTTGTTTGGCTGCCGGGTTGGCAATCCGTAGTGCCGCCGCCGCCGGAGGTCGTGGTTCCGCCGGTCGTCGTTGTCGTTCCGCCGGTCGTCGTTGTCGTTCCGCCGGTCGTCGTTGTCGTGCCACCGGTCGTCGTTGTCGTGCCGCCGCCGTTGCCGCCGCCGTTGCCGCCTCCGTTGCCACCACCGCCGCCGCCACCCGCATCGTTGGGCAACGGGTGCAGCAGGAACACACAGGCC
>CAZTIF010000017.1:26560-28094 GCA_964613635.1 uncultured Bifidobacterium sp.
ACCGCCGCCGCCACCCGCATCGTTGGGCAACGGGTGCAGCAGGAACACACAGGCCCAGGACAGGATCGGCGCCTTGTGCGAGGGGCCTTCGAGATCGTCGCAATTCACGACCGGCACCGGCACGACCCGGCGCTGTCTGCCATTCGCCTTCAGGTAGCTTGACGGCTGGCTGTCACCAGGAACATCGACACCCGCCTCGTCTTCATTGTAAATTTCATTTCTATCGCGCCGGCTGGAGAAATTGGGATAGGCGTTCGCACCCGAGGGCCAATTGTTCAGCGTGTACGAATAGCCACTGACATCGGGCGGACCATCGGCCGGCTTGACCGACCCGAAGTAAATCCCGAAGCGGCTGTTGAAAGCGGCACTCAGTGAAGGCATGTTGCCGGGCTTGCCGACCTGGGTACCGAGGGCCGGCAGGTCGCAGGCGCCCTCGCCGAGCAGCTGTGACGATATCTCGCTCGCGCCACCGCCGGTCGATGTCAGGTCCAGCCAGTGGAAATCGCTATTCTCTGGTTTGTCAGGCAAGCTCTTAAGCCATTGACCAGGCGTCGCAGTACTCACGCTGGTGGAGCACAAACTAATCGGCAACGCACAAGTCGCTTGCGAAGGCAGCAACGCGGCGACAGCCGACGCCGTCACCGACTGGTCGCCGATGTTCACCCCCGGAAGCACGTTGAGCACCTGGATGAAAAACGTCTTGATCCCCGAATTCGAGATTTCGCAGCGCACGTATTTCATCGCGTTGGCTGCCGGGCCGACCAGCCCGCCGCCCGCGACGAACGGGCCGGCGGCGACCTGCGAATAGGTGATCGTCACCGGCGAATTGCTGCCGCCGACTGCATGGTCCTGGAAGCTGACCTTGTGCAGGCCGGCGACCGTGCGACCAGCCGCCTCCGAGCGCGCCAGCGGCAAGCCGCTTTCCATGTCGCGCACCGCCGCCAGCGCACAGGCGTCGGCGGCATTCTGCAGCTCGGTCTTCGCGACGAACATCTGGCCGAGGTCGATCGCGAGTCCGACCATGCCAACCATTGCGACGATGGTCATCGCGACCACCACGGCGACCACGCCGCGCTGCCGGCGCTGCGGCAGGCGCCGGGCGCAACGGGTATGGGCTTGCGCTTTCATGGCATCCGCCCGGATCAGCGGCTGCCGCTGCCGCCGACGCCGATCGTGAACGCGTTCTGCGGCGACTGCGGATCCCGGAACGACGCACGGTAGCCGACGAAGGCCTGGCGCGCCGCCGGGCCGTCCATCGCCTCAGGCACATCCTTCGCACCCGCATCGGGATTCAGGATCTGCTGCGCCGTGACCGTCCGCACGCTCTCGCCGAACCGGCTGTCGAGTCGCGGCGACGTCGGCGCGCATCCGCCTGCCGTCACGGCGCAGGCCGCGACTGCGCTCACTGCCAGGAATAAACGCTTGTTCATCTGCCTCTCCTTCGCTGCGCGCCGCGGTGCGGAAGCGCAGCCTTGATCATTTCATGTCGAAACCGGCGGCACCCTTGTTCGGCTCGGCGCCACGCTGCTGCTGC
>CAZTIF010000017.1:28194-42187 GCA_964613635.1 uncultured Bifidobacterium sp.
GTGACGACGAACACCAGTTCGGATTTGTCGGTCTGGAAGTCGGTGCTGCGGAAAAGCGCGCCCAGGATCGGTATCTCGCCCAGAATCGGGAAGGCGCGGATGTTGGTCGTCGTGTTGTTCTTGATCAGCCCGCCGATCGCGAAGCTCTGGCCGTCGGCCAGCTGCACCGTGGTCGCCGCGCGCCGCGTGGTAATCAGCGGGAAGATCTGCGCCGCGCTGTTGGTGCCGCTGATGCCCACGCCATCGCGCGCGAGTTCGGACACCTCCGGCGCGACCTGCAGGTTGATGCGGCCGCCGGACAGCACGGTCGGCGTGAACTTCAGCCCGACGCCGAAATCCTTTTCCTGCAAGGTGATCAGCGGCGCGCCGGTCGCGCTGGCCTGCGCCACCGGGATCAGGATCTTGCCGCCCGCGAGGAAGCTGCCCTCCTGCCCGCTGATGGCCATCACGTTCGGTTCGGCCAGCACCTTCACCAGGCCATCGCGCTTTTCCGCCTCCAGCGTGAGGCCGGTGGTGGCCGAGCGCGTGGCGCCGACCGTGCCGCCCAGGGTGCCGCTGAGGAAGTTGCTGAGCAACTGGTAGCTCCACATGCCGCCCGACAGCGAACCATTCAGCCGCGCGCCGAGCTTGTCGATCAGCGTCTTCGACACCTCGGCGATCTTCACCTCCAGCATCACCTGCTGGGCCGCGGCGACAGTCAGCATGTTGACGATGCGCTGCTGCTGCAACATGATGCTGGCCGATGCCTGGGTCTGGGTCTGGCCGCCGGAGGTGTTCGCCATGCCTTCCTGCTGCGCGGCGGCGCTCATCACCGCGGGCCGGCGCACATAGGCCAGCGCCAGCTCGTAGACGCGCTGCACCGCGACCGCATCCGACACCGTGCCGGACAGCACCAGGCTGTCGGCGGCGGCGGTGACGCGAATGTCCTTCTCGTCCGGCAGCAGCTCGCGCAGCGTATTGGCCAGGCCGGTCGCGTCCATCGTCACCGAGACATCGATCACGCTGCAGCGGCGGCTCTTGCCCTGCACGATCATGTTGGTGGTGCCGACCGACACCCCGAGCAGGTACAGCGTATCGGGCGACACCAGCATCGCCTGCGCGACGTTGGGGTTGCCGAGCGAGCGATTGATCGCCGGCTCGGGCAGCTTCAGCAAGGTCGATTTGCCGATCGGCACATCGATCTTCGCCGGCAAGGCCACTTCGCCGTTGCAGTTCATGTTCGGGATCATCGTCTGCCGGCCTTCGCCGCCCTGACCCGCCGCGATCTGCTGCGCGCTCGCGCAGCCGCACACCAGCGCGAGCGCGCCGGCCGACAGCTGCCCCGCCCGCCGCACTGTCTCCCATCCGCTCGGTACCATCGGCTTGTTCATGTCGTTTTCCCTTTGTTTTTATTTTCCGGAGCGATTCAGTAGCACTCGCGCGAACCGCGCAGTCCGTTCAGCACGCCCACGCAGGTCGGCGCATCCTCGCTTTCCTGCCTGACCACGGGCAGCTGGGACGCGGGACGATTCTGGACGGCTTTCCTGACACCGCCCCTGGGCGCGGCGGCCGGCTTCTTCGGTGCCGGGGCGGCCGGTTCGGCTTTCACGGCGACGGCCTGCGCCTCATTCTCCAGCAGGGTCTCCTTGGTCACGCCGGCCGTGGTCACATCGCCCGGGTCGATCTGGTTGCGCAGCACCAGCGACAGCGTGCCGACGCTGCGCGCGAGGTCGATCTTTTCCGCCTGTTCGGGCGTGACCTCGAGCGTGACCGCATTCACCACGCGCGGCTTGGTTTCGTCGCGGCTGACTTCCTGCGCGACCGCCAGCACCATGATCCGCTCGAGCACGATCTTCGAGATCGCCTGGTCACGGCGGTTGCCGGTCTCGCGGTCACGATGGGTGTTGACGATGATGTCGACATAATTGCCCGGCAGCGCAAAGCCGGCCACGCCGATCACGTCATTCACGCGCACCGTGATCGCGCGGCGGCCCTCGCCGATCACCGCGGAGAGCCCGCCCTGCGTGCCCTTCGGCGCCAGCTTGGCTTCGAGGATGGCCTCGCCGCGCTGCAGGCCGGTGCGCGCCACGCGGCCATCGAGCGTGCCGGCATCGCTGACGGATCCGGCCGGCACGCTGTCCGACGGCCAGTCCACCATCTTCACCATGTCCGGCGCGATGCGTTGCCCGAGGTTGATCTCGACGGCAGCCACCGCCACGCGCGAGACATTGCTGTTCGACTGGTTGTTCAGCCATCGAGACGCCAGCAGCACGGCTCCGAGGCCGGCCAGCACGGCGACGGCCAGGACAATCAAGGCCCGTGTGTTTTTCATCTCCCCTCCCGGTCTGCCCGCGGCTGCGGGGCGGCGTTAAAACGTTGATCCGATATCGGCATGCTTATTCTTGTTGCGCTCAACATCCGACGGCTCGCCGGCGCCATCGACAGGCCCGGGGGAGTAGTGAATGCCGTGGTACGGCGGGGTCGTGCCCGGGACATCGTGGCCGGCAAGGGCATGGTGGCCGGCGACTGCGGGATGGATGCGAGTGCCGTATCCGTGCCGGCGGGCTCGCCGCCCGGACCTTTCCGGCTCCCTGTCTTCATCTTCATCTGCGCCCCCGCGATTTGGATTGGATCTGTTTTGCCTTCAGTTGCCCATCGGCCTGTGGCTGCGTCTAGCTGATCATGACAATCAATGTACCGATCGCCATCGCCACGCCGTACGGTATGGCCTGGTAGCGCGGCAGGGTTTCGGCGCGCCGGGGCAAGCCGGCCACCTGCAGTCGCGGCTGCGGCGCCTGCGCCGAATTTGCCCGCTTGCGCAGGAACAGCAGCACGACAGCCCAGACGCCGCCGACCAGCATCGTCGCCAGCGCGATCTCCAGCACCATCCACGGCCCGCTGTACATGCCCACCACGGCCAGCAATTTCACGTCGCCGGCGGCCATGCCCCGCATCAGGTAGTGCGGCAGGAACAGTGCCAGGCCGGTCAGGCCGCCCAGCAGGCCATCGGTGACGCCCACCCCGGACGAAGAGAAAACAGACAGCGCCAGCGCCAGCGCTGCGCTCGCGGCCAGCAGCAGGTTCGGCACGCGCCAGCGCGTCCCGTCGCTCCAGGCCGCGATGGCCAGCGTGACGACCATCGCGGTCATGCCTGGGCTGAGTTGGGTGGGCTCTATCATTTTTAGAAGGATTCGGGGCAGGCTGATGACTGACTGCGCGTGACGGCCATGCCAACGGCACGCTGAGTTGCCGGGCTCGCGAGACAAGTCGGACACAGACTCGTCTCGCGAACAAACACCAAAGGGCTTAGCCTCCGGTGCTGGTGGTGGTTGTGGTGCCGCCACCGCCGCCGCCACCGGTCGCCTTCTGCAGCTCCGTGTTCACGTTCGTGAACGCAGTGTTGATGTTGCCGCCGAGAGTCACGACGATCGCGACAATCACCGCAGCGATAGCCGCCACGAACAGGCCGTATTCGACCGCCGTTGCGCCTTGCTCGTCGGCCAGGAATGCTTTCAGTTTTTGTTTCAGTGCGTACATTGAAAACTCCTTGAAGAAAAATTACGCAGGAGAGCCCGCGCGCAAGGACAGATAGTTCTTGAGGGAACCGGCTGTCGGACCTGATGCCCGCCCGGACAAAGAACAGAAACCACGTTGACCGAACGTCCTGACAATGTTGCTTATTTGTCATTGAGCGCAGTGTTATGCCATACGGCAAAAAGCGAAATAGTTCAAACGCACTATTTCATATACACTTTTCTCTACTAATTGTCTAAAAATATATGTTTTATTGAAAGTAAACGCTAACACATCCGTGGATTAATTTCCGATACCTTTGATTTAAGGCAATTTTTCAAAGTCCGTAGAGTTCGATTGGCGGAGAAAATTCAGCCCGCACGCGCCTTGCCGATATAGCGCCCGCGGGGAAGCCTGCCGGGCCGGTTGCTGTCCAAGCAACGGTGGCCTACCGAAGGCGTGAAGAATCGAGAATCAGCAAAACCGCATGAACGACTACGTCAGACTTTTTTATGCGCTGTGGCCGGACGAGACCACGCGCGCCCATTTGAAGCGATTGCAAGAATCGGTCATCGGACGAAAGGTAAGTCCGGACCATTTGCACATGACGCTGGCCTTCCTCGGCAGCCAGGCCAAATCGCTGTTGCCGACACTGGCCAGGCTGCTCGACAAGCTGCCCGGGCAGAGCTTCACGCTGGGCATTGACCAGTACGGCTATTTCAGCAAGCCGCGCATCGCCTGGGTCGGCCCGTCGGAAACGCCGCCGCCGCTGCTGCATCTGCAGCAGTCACTGATGCATGAACTCAATGAAGCGCAGGTACAGATCAAGCCGGAAGGAAAATTCCGGCCGCATGTGACGCTGGCACGCGATGCGAACAGTCTCGACGAACCCTTCGCGCCGGGCATCCCCTGGCGCGTGGGCAAGATCATGCTGATCCAGTCGGTGCAGGTGAAAGGCGGCGTGATCTATTCGCCGATCATGGAGAAGGTGCTGGCCTGAAGTGCAGGCCGGGTTGCTTGCGATGCGCTCAGGCCGGCGCGGCCGCTGCCGCGATCTTGCGCAGCACATGCGCTGCGGCCACCAGCCCGAAACTCGCCGTCACCACCATTGCCGAACCATAGCCGGCGCAGTTCAGGCCGGTGACGCCGGCGGTTGATTCGGCGGCGTCATCCTCGTCGGTCGCGCAGACCTCGGGATGGCGCAAAGGCTCCATCGAATACACCGCGTCGATGCCGAACTTGCTCTTCGCGCCGCGCGGGAAGCCATGGCGCAGCCGCAGGTTCTTGCGCACGCGCTTGAGCAGCGGTTCCTGCTCGGTGCGCGCGAGATCGGCAACGGCAATGCGGGTCGGATCGGTCTGCCCGCCGGCGCTGCCGATGGTCAGCAACGGTATCTTGTGCGCATGGCAGTGAACGATCAGGGCTGTCTTCGCGCGCGCATCGTCGATCGCATCGATCACGTAGTCGTAGCGTCCCGGCGGTACCAGCGCAGCGACATTGCCGGCATCGATGAATTCCTCGATGCAGGTGACCGCGCAGGCCGGATTGATCTGCGCGATGCGCTCGGCCAGCGCGACCACCTTGGCCTGCCCGAGCGTGTCGGTCAGTGCGTGTATCTGGCGGTTCACGTTGGACTCGGCGAGATGGTCGAGGTCGACCATCGTGATGTGGCCGATCGCGGTGCGCGCCAGCGCCTCGACCGCCCACGAGCCGACGCCGCCGACGCCGATCACGCAGACGCGCGCAGCACGAAACGCCGCCAGCGCAGACGGGCCGTACAGGCGCGCGATGCCGCCGAAGCGGCGCTCGAAGTCGATGTCGGATGCCGAGGTGTCATCCGCCGCAAGTGCTGTGGGTAGTGCTGTGGGTAGTACGCTGGCCATCCGCGCATTTTAACGGACGTAAAGCTTGCACCGGGCTTAAACTCACGAAATGGCCAGTTTCACAGGCCCCCTCTTTCACTCTCGCCAAGCACGTGTTTCGCCTTTCTCCGCTGCTGTCACTGATCGCCGTCGCCGTTGCCGCGCATGTCGCGCTCGGCGCCGCGCGCGTGACGACGTCGCTGTATGCGCTGTCGCTGCAGGCGTCCGAGTTCACCGTCGGCACACTGATTGCGCTGTTCGCCGTCTTCCCGATGCTGCTCGCGGTGCCGATGGGCCGCGTGATCGATCGCGGCGGCGTGCGCCGACCGCTGATGGCCGGCTGCGTGGTCGCGTCGCTCGGAGTCGCGGTTGCCGCAACGGTGAAAGCCATCGCCGCGCTGTATGTCGCGGCGATCCTGATCGGCACCGGCTTCATGGCGATCTTCATCGCCGCACAGCACGCAGTCGGCACGCTCGCCGCGCCCGACCAGAAGGCGGCGGGCTTCAGCAAGCTGTCGGTCGGCTTCTCGGTCTCGGCCTTCCTCGGGCCATTGATCGCCGGCTTCACGATCGACCACGTCGGCCACGCGGCCGCCTTCGCTGCCTGCGGCGTATTCACGCTGCTGGCCTTCGCGATCGCGTCCGGCCGCGCGCTGCGGACGCTGCCGATGCAGCCGGCGGGCAACGCACAGCACAAGGGCAGCCCGCTGCAGCTGCTGCGCGACCGCGATCTGCGCGGCGTCTACTTCGTCGGCATCCTGCTGGCGGCGGCGTGGGACCTGTTCGCTTTTGTCACGCCGATCCGCGGCACCCAGCTCGGCTTCTCGGCAACGACCATCGGCATGATCCTCGCGTCATTCTCGGCCGCGACCCTGGTCGTGCGCATCGCGATGCCCGGCATCGTGCGCCGCTTCCGCGAATGGCAGGTGCTGACCGGCGCGCTGTGCGCCGCCGCACTCTGCTATGGGCTGCTGCCGTTCATGCAGCAGCCGCTGGCGATGGCCGCCACCGCATTCGCGCTCGGCCTTGCGCTGGGCAGCGGCCAGCCGAACGTGCTCGCATTGCTGCACATGGGCGCACCGCCCGGGCGCGGCGCCGAGGCGATCGCCATCCGCGCCAGCATCGGCAACCTGTCGGCGGTATCGCTGCCGCTGGCCTTCGGCGCGGCCGGCGCCACGCTGGGTCTGTTTGCCGTATTCTGGGGGCTGGGCGCGATCGTCGCGTGCGGCATTCCCGTCGCGGCGCGCCGGGCCTTCAAGACTTCCCACTGACGACACCACGATCCACATGCACAAGACCCCGTCCATCGCCGACCTGCGCCGCGACTACAGCCACGCGACGCTTTCCGAACATGATGTCGATGCCGACCCGATCCGGCAGTTCAGCGCCTGGTTCCACCAGGCGCTGGAAGCGCAGCTGCACGAGCCGAATGCGATGGGCCTTGCCACCGTCGGCGCCGACGGCAAGCCGTCGCTGCGCATCGTGCTGCTGAAGGATGTCGACGAGCGCGGCTTCACTTTCTATACGAACTACCAGAGCCGCAAGGGCGAGAACCTGCTGCAGAATCCGCATGCGGCGCTGACCTTCCACTGGCATGAACTGGAGCGGCAGGTGCGCATCGAGGGACGCGTCGAGCGCGTCGCCGGCGAGGAGAGCGATGCCTATTACGCGATCCGCCCGCTGAAGAGCCGCATCGGCGCGCATGCGTCCGCGCAGAGCCGGACGATCGACAGCCGCGAACAGCTGGAACAGCAGTTCCATCAGGCCGAAGCGCAATACGGCGAGCATCCGCCGCGGCCGGCGCACTGGGGAGGTTACCGTCTGGTGCCGGAGTGGATCGAGTTCTGGCAGGGTCGGCGCTCGCGGCTGCACGACCGCGTCGCCTACACGCGGCAGGCAGACGGCAGCTGGACGCGCGAGCGTCTGCAGCCCTGAGAACGGGTTGAGAGAGGAAACGGCGCCGCGCAGCCAGCGCCGCCATCGCAGCGTCGCTCAGCGGCGCAGCTTGTTCTCGAACACCTTCCTGAATTTCGCGACCTTCGGCGCCACCACGAAGGCGCAGTACGATTGCAGCGGGTGGTTCGCGAAATAGTTCTGGTGATATTCCTCGGCGCGGTAGAACGCGGGGGCCTCGGCCAGCTCGGTCACGATGGGCGCATCCCACACATGCGCCATCTCGGCGATCACCTGCCTTGCGGTGGCCATCTGCTCGGGGCTGTTCGCGAAGATCACCGAACGATACTGCGTGCCGACGTCATTGCCCTGCCGGTTCAGCGTGGTGGGGTCGTGGATGGTGAAGAAGATTTCGAGGATGTCGCGGTAGATGACGACGGACGGATCGAAATGCACGCGCACCACTTCCGCGTGGCCGGTGCTGCCATCGCATACCTGCTCGTAGACCGGATCGACGACCTGTCCGCCGCTGTAGCCGGACTCGACCCGGCTGACGCCCCGCACTTCCAGGTAAACGGCCTCGAGGCACCAGAAACAGCCGCCGCCGAGTGTTGCGATTTCTGTGTTCATGGCGGGCTCCGTGAAATGATGACTGTTGTGGCCAAGGGTAGCGCAACTTGTGGCGCGCTGCAGGCCACGCGGCACGAGCCAGCGCAAAGCGCGTCGCGCGACGGATTGCAGACGCGTCAGCAAGTACCTCAGGAGCCCGTCCTCAACGCCGGTCCGCAGGCCGCAAACTGCATCAGCTGCGCCGTCGCCAGCGCAGGCAACACGACCTGCCGCAGCAGGTCGGCGGTGAAGATCCTGTCATCGACAAAGGTCGAGCGCGGCCGTGCCGGCAGCTCGGCGCACAGTGCGGACAGGCTGGCGAGCTGCCACTGCCCGTCGTCGGCGGGCAGCCACAATGCGGCGCGCGTGGCATCGTCGGCAGCGATCACCGGATCGATATGGCACCAGGCAGCCAGCAGGTCCTCGAGGCGGCGCAGGTCCGCGCGCTGTACGTCCTGCAGGTCGATGCCGTCGTCATGCACGACCAGCGTCACCTGTCGCTCGGCGATCAGCACGGCGCGTTTCGCCGCCGCGATGCCTTCCAGCGGCAGCAGCGACGCGCCGATGCGCAGCAGCGCGAAGTACAGCACGATCGCATCCGGATGGCCGCGGCCGACATAGGCCACCGTATCGCCGGCGCGCACGCCCCATTCACCCTGCAGGCGGGCCGAGCCGCGCTCGATGCGCGACCACAGGCGGCGGTAAGTGATGTCGCGGTCGGGCAGCACATGCGCGAGCCGGTCGGCGTGCGTGCCGGCATGCTGCTGCAGCAGCGCGAGCATCGATATTTTTGCTGTCTCCATGCCGTGATTCTACGCAACATGCGGTCGCCTTCCGCGCGTCCCGGGCAATTTGGGCATAATTCGGGGATAGCCCTTATCAGACCAGCATGCTCACCTCCACTGTCCGCGCGGCCGATCCCGAATTCGACACCCGCCACTTCCGTGCCGCCCTGTCGCAATTCGCCACCGGTGTGACCGTGATCACCACGCGCGACGAACGCGGCGGCTTCTTCGGCCTGACGGCCAGCTCGTTCAACTCGGTCTCGCTGGAACCGCCGCTGGTGCTGTGGAGCCTCGGCGGCGGCTCGCGCAGCCTGCCGCTGTTCTCGGGGAATTCGCATTACGTGATCAACGTGCTGTCCGGCGACCAGGCGTGGCTGGCCGAACGTTTTGCCAGCCGCATCGACGACCGCTTCGAAGGCGTCGACTACGAGCTGTCGCAGACCGGGCTGCCCATCCTGCGCGGCGTGTCCGCCTGGTTCGAATGCCACAATCGCAGCCGCTACCCGGAAGGCGATCATGTGATTTTCGTCGGCGAGGTGGAGCGCTGCGCGTTCGACAAGAAGGCGGCGCTGGTGTTTCACGGCGGCCGGTTTGCGCAGCTGGGGGGGTGAGGTTCGTAAAAGCGGTTCGACGCCATCGCAGTCCAACACGCACGGGGTTGATCGACGATGGATCCCAGCTGGCGCTGGGATGACGGAATTGAAGTGAGCCGGCTTTTGATACGTCATTCCGGCGCAAGCCGGAATCCATCGCCATTCGGAGTGCAAAGTCCTCAGCCGAGCAGCTTCTCCAGCACCCCCGCCGAATCAAACGCCGCACGACGCAAGCGGTCGTTCACGCCCTGCCACGCACTGTCCTGCGGCGGCTGTTCCACCACGATCAGGTCGGCGCCCTGCGTATCCAGCGCGCGCAGGCTGACATACAAGCCATGCGCATAGCCCTCGGGCTCGGCCGGCAGGCGCGCCGACCACGGTGCCGATGTCGCCTCCGACCACTGCATCAACGCAACTCGCCTACCCTTCGCACGCAGCCGCGCGACGACATCGGCCAGCGCGGCGGACTCGACAAGCGCCACCGGCGTATGCGGCGCATAGTGCGCGTCGAGGCTGCCCGACACGCGCGGTGCGGCCGCATCCGGCAAGGCCAACGCGCGCCCGAGCACCTGCTCGACCTGCGCCGCGCTGATGCGCCCGGGGCGCAGCAGCACCGGCCCGCGCGTGTCCAGTCGGGTCAGGTCGACGATGGTGGACTCGATGCCGACCTCGCTCTGCCCGCCGTCCAGCACCGCCGCCAGCGGGCCCGCACCGGGCGCGCCGAATTCATCGATCACATGCTGCGCCGTCGTCGGGCTGACGCGGCCGAAGCGATTTGCGGACGGCGCCGCAATGCCGCCCTGCCCGCCACGGAATTCCTTCAGCAGCGCCTGCGCAACCGGATGCGACGGGCAGCGCAGCCCGACCGAATCCTGCCCGCCGGTGACAGCCGCCGGCACGTTCGACGCACGCGGCAGGATCAGCGTCAGCGGCCCCGGCCAGAAGGCGTCGATCAGCTTGCCGGCTTCGGATGGAATGGCGCTCGCCCAGCGCGACAGATCGGCGTCGCGCGCGACATGCACGATCACGGGATGATTCGACGGCCGGCCCTTGGCCGCAAAGATCGCGGCTACCGCGTCCGGGTTGCCCGCATCGGCGGCCAGCCCGTACACGGTCTCGGTCGGCATCGCGACCAGCTGGCCCGCCTCGAGCAGGCGCGCCGCGTCGCGGATCGCGTTCAGGTCGAGGTTCATCGGCTCAGGCGTCGATGCCGAGGATGCGGCAGGCCTGTGCGAAGCGCTGCTGCGCTTCGGCCAGCGTCGGCGCGACGAAGGTCACGTGGCCCATCTTGCGGCCGCGACGCGGATCGTCCTTGCCGTACAGGTGCAGGTTTGCACCGGGCAGCGCGAGCACCTGTTCCCAGGCCGGCTCGCGCGGGGTATCGGACGCATCGGCGAACCACAGGTCGCCAAGGATGTTCAGCATCACCGCCGGCGAATGCTGGCGCGCTTCGCCGAGCGGCAGCTTCGCCATCGCGCGCACCTGCTGCGCGAACTGGCTGGTGATGCAGGCATCGATCGTGTAATGCCCGCTGTTGTGCGGCCGCGGCGCCATCTCGTTGACGACCAGCGTGCCGTCCTTCAGCACGAAGAACTCCACGCACAGCACGCCGACGTAGTCGAGCCGCGCAATGATCTCCAGCGCCGCCGCCTGCGCGCGCGCCGCGCAATCGGCGGTCACGTTCGGTCCGGGCACGGTGGTGGTGAACAGGATGCCGTCACGGTGCACGTTCTCGGCGATCGGATAGACCACCGCCTGCCCGTCGGCGCCGCGCGCGGCCAGCACCGACACCTCGTACGCCAGCGGCAGCATCTGCTCGAGCACGCAGGTCACGCCCATCATCTGCGCGAACGCTTCACGCGCTTCGTCACGCGAACGCACGCGCACCTGCCCCTTGCCGTCGTAGCCCATGCGCACGGTCTTGAGGATGCCGGGGAACAGCGCGTCCGGCAGCGCATCGATGTCGGCCGCCGACGCAATCGCCTGATGCGGCGCCGGCAGCACACCGGAAGCCTGCGCGCAGTCGGTGAAGAATTTTTTCTCGGCGAGACGGTCCTGCGCAACCGACACGCAGGCGGCCGACGGTGCGACGAAGGCCTGCTGCGCCAGCAGCGCGAGGCTGTCGGCGGGCACGTTCTCGAATTCGGTGGTGACGGCGACGCACTGCTCGCCAAGCTCCTTCAGCGCGGCGGCATCGGTATAGCCGGCCGACAGCAGATGGTCGGCCGCGTGGCCGGCCGGGCAGTCCTTCGCCGGCTCGAGCACGGCGACCTTGTAGCCCATCGCCTGCGCGGCATGCGCGAACATGCGGCCGAGCTGGCCGCCGCCCATCACGCCCAGCCAGGTGGACGGCGTGGCGGCAGGAATGAAGGCTTCGGTCTGGTTGCTGGATTTCATGCGGGGAGTTTCATTGCCTTCGCAGCCTCGGTCTGCTGCGCGCGGAAGTTCAGGAGTTTCTCGGCCAGCGCGGCGTCATCGACCGCGATCATCGCAATCGCCGACAGCGCCGCATTGGCGGCGCCGGCCTCGCCGATCGCATAGGTCGCCACCGGTATGCCCTTGGGCATCTGCACGATGGACAGCAGCGAGTCTTCGCCGCGCAGGTATTTCGACGGCACCGGCACGCCCAGCACCGGCACGATGGTCTGCGACGCGATCATGCCCGGCAGGTGCGCGGCACCGCCGGCGCCCGCGATGATCGCGCGCAAACCGCGCGCGCGCGCCGACTTCGCATACTCGAACATCTGGTCGGGCATGCGGTGCGCGGAGATCACCTGCGCTTCATGCGGCACGCCGAATTCCTTCAGCAGCGCGACCGCATGCTGCATCACGTCCCAGTCGGACGAGGATCCCATCACCACGCCGACCAGCGGGGCGCCTGCGGGCTTGTTCGCTTCGCTCATCATCAGTCCTTCAGTTCGTTGCCGGTCAGGCGCTGCAGCGCCTCGCGGTATTTGGCACCGGTCTTTTCGATCACGTCGGCCGGCAGCGCCGGCGCGGGCGCGGTCTTGTTCCAGTCGCTCAGCGTCTCGAGATAGTCGCGCACGAACTGCTTGTCAAATGACGGCGGCGAGATGCCTTCCGCATACGAATCGGCCGGCCAGAAGCGCGACGAATCGGCGGTCAGCACTTCGTCCATCAGGTGCAGCGTGCCGTCCTCGTCGAGGCCGAACTCGAACTTGGTGTCGGCGATGATGATGCCGCGCGTGGCCGCATAGTCGGCAGCGGTCTGGTACAGGCGGATGCTGATGTCGCGCATCTTCTCGGCCAGTTCCTTGCCGATGCGGTTCACCATGTCGTCGAAGCTGATGTTCTCGTCGTGCTCGCCGATGTCGGCCTTCGCCGCCGGCGTGAAGATCGGCTGCGGCAGTTTGGCCGCGAGCTTCAGTCCGGCCGGCAGCGGGATGCCGCAGACGGCGCCGGTGGACTGGTAGTCCTTCCAGCCGGAACCGATCAGGTAGCCGCGCACTACGGCCTCGACCAGGATGGGCTTGAGCCGCTTGGCCACCACCGCACGTCCGCGCACCTGCTCCACCTCGTCCGGCGCGACCACGCTCTCCGGCGCGACGCCGGTCAGGTGGTTCGGCACGATGTGGCCGAGCTTTTCGAACCAGAAGTCCGACATCTGGTTCAGAACCTTGCCCTTGGCCGGGATCGGCTCGTTCATCACCACGTCGAACGCCGACAGGCGGTCGGTGGTCACGATCAGGATCTTGTCGTCGCCGACGGCGTAGTTGTCACGCACCTTGCCGCGGCCGAGCAGCGGGAGGGAAGCGAGGGTGGATTGGTAGAGACTGTTCATTGAGGTCATTCCTGGTAAAGCGCAAAGTCACTGGATCCCGGCCTGCGCCGGGATGACGAATCCGAAGCTGCCGGCCCTTAAAAGAGTCACCCCGGCGCAGGCCGGGGTCCAGTGTCTTTACGCTTGAGCCGCAGCAGTGGCGTTACTTCACGAGCTGCGCCAGCTCGCCCTTCTTGTAGCGCTCGGCGATCTTCTCCAGCGCCACCGGCTTGATCTTGCCGGCCTGGCCTTCGCAGCCGAACGACAGGTAGCGCGCCTTGCAGACCAGCTTGGCCGCTTCGCGTGCCGGCTTCAGGTAATCGCGCGGGTCGAACTTCGACGGGTTCTCGATGAAGTAGCGACGGATCGCGCCGGTCATTGCGAGACGGATGTCGGTGTCGATGTTGATCTTGCGAACGCCGTGCTTGATGCCTTCCTGGATCTCTTCGACCGGCACGCCGTAAGTCTCTTTCATGTCGCCGCCGAACTCGCGGATCTCGGCCAGCAGTTCCTGCGGCACCGACGACGAACCGTGCATCACCAGATGGGTGTTCGGAATGCGCGCGTGGATTTCCTTGATGCGGTCGATCGCGAGGATGTCGCCGGTCGGCTTGCGCGAGAACTTGTACGCGCCGTGCGAAGTGCCGATCGCGATCGCCAGCGCGTCGCACTGGGTCTGGCGCACGAAGTCGGCCGCCTGGTCGACGTCGGTCAGCAGCTGCTCGCGGGTCATTTTGCCATCGGCGCCGTGACCGTCTTCCTTGTCGCCCATCATCGTCTCGAGCGAGCCGAGCACACCGAGTTCGGCCTCGACGGTCACGCCGATCGCGTGCGAGAACTCGACCACCTTCTTCGAGACTTCGACGTTGTATTCGTAGCTGGCAACGGTCTTGCCGTCGTCCATCAGCGAGCCGTCCATCATCACCGACGTGAAGCCGGACTTGATCGCGGCCATGCAGACCGCCGGCGACTGGCCGT
>CAZTIF010000018.1:0-37085 GCA_964613635.1 uncultured Bifidobacterium sp.
TTTCCCAGCGGGCGACCGATTGGCCGTCGATACCCATCAGCTTTCCCAGCGCGGGGCAAGCCAGGGCGTGGGGCGGTCGTTCCTCGATAACGTCGTCCCGGCGCAGGCCGGGACCCCTCGTCGCATCGCTCCCAGCGTCTGCTGAGGCCGGAGGTCGATCGAACATGGGTCCCAGCTTGCCCCCAGCCTTCGCTGGGGCGGTGGCTGGGACGACGTGTGAAATGCAGCCGCCCTCAAAACCGTCATTCCGGCGCATGCCGGAATCCAGTGTCTTTGACGCTTTTCGCCTGAACTGAGCGACATTGAAATTCTCGCCCTATCATTTTGACAGGCCAAGATCCTGCCACAGCGACAACCATGAGCACACGATTGATCAGCTTCGTGTGAAGTTTCAGCGACACGGCAAGCAGCGAACCCCGGCACCCGGCCCGCGCAGGCCGGTTCACCAACGAGCTCCCGCACGACCGATGGCCATCAGGGGGGGCTGCAACAATTCCTGCCCATCCCCCCTCAAGCTTCCGCCGCCGCTTCCGATACATCTCCAGACGCAATGATTCACCCTGGAGCGAGCGAACATGAACATGAGACAACGTGCACTGGCCAGCTACGGCGACGTGAAAGTGAGCACCGGCGTGGCCGGCGCGGACAACGTGCAACTGATCCAGATGCTGTTCGACGGCCTGATCGAGAGCCTGGCAACGGCCCGCGGCCACATCGAACACGGCATGATCAATGAAAAATCGAAGGCGCTTGCGCGCGCCGGCCGCATCATCGTCGGCCTGCAGGGCGCGCTGGACTTTGACAAGGGCGGCGACATCGCGCGCAACCTGAACGAGCTCTACAGCTACGTCACCCGCCGCCTGTTCCATGTGAACGCGCACAATGACCTCGCCGCGCTGGCCGAAGTGCACAGCCTGATGAATGAAATCCGCGGCGCATGGGCGATGGTGCCGCAGCTGGTGCCGGCAGCGCAGCGCAAGGCCGCCTTCAACTGACCCGGGCCGGCCCCGACAGGACCCTCCCGCCGCGGCGACCCGGCGGGATTTTTTTCGTCCGCGCGTCCGCTGCCGGCCTGACACGGTTCTTGCATCAGAGCAGCCATTCTCAATGAACTGCAGGAATGCAAAACGCGATGACCTCCGTTACCCATTCATCGATCCACGGCAGCCATCCGGCAAAAAAGGCTGAAAGATCAACGGCTTCCGCAGCCGACGCCGGGCTCGGCAGTGGCCTGCCCGGCGAATTCTCCGCACTCTTCGGCGCGATCTCGCAGCTGCTGCCCCGGCAAGATCTTGCCGCCCCGGCAGCCGCCACTGGCAAGGCCTCGCCTCCGCCCGGCGGCCTGGCTTCCGAGGTGCTCGGGCCAAGCGTGCAGATCATCACCGCCGCCGAACCGGCCACCTCCGACGAAAGCCTGCTCGCGTTCGCGCGCGCACAGGGCATGGACGAGTCTTCGCTGGCGCTGATCTTCGGGCAGCCGGCGACGCTGCCCGCTGCAGCGCAAACCGCCGCGACCGCGCTGCCTCAGCCGGACGCCGGCGTATCCGCCGCAGCGTCCGCGCTGACGAACACCGCCGCCGCTTCGCCGCTGCCCGCAGGCCTGTGGCCCGGCAGCCACCCGGCGTTCGCGCGGCCGGATCTGGCGGCGATGGCAGGCGCTGCCGACGCAGCCCGTGCTGTTGCCGATGCACCTTCGTCACCCGGCACTGCAGGCACCGGACCCGCGCATGCCGCGCCGCCTGCCACCGCGCCGCTGCCGCCACTCGGAGGCGCACCAAGCACGGCGCCATCGGGCAGCCTCGACCTCGGCGCTGACGCCAGCGTGCGCTGGAGTGTCGGCGATGCAGCTTCCGCAGCGGCCGTGGCCAAGGCGCTGCCGCCGCTGCTGTTCGGCTTGAATGGCGTGCGCGCCGCGCTGCAGACGGCCGAGACCGGCGAAACCGCTGCCGCCAGCACGACGACGACAACGCCGCCGGAGCAGCAACCGCTGGCGGCCAGCCTGATGCTCGGCGCCGCCGAGGCGAGCCAGTTCGCGCGGCGGCTGCAGGCGCGCCAGGCCACGCAGCGCGCCGAAGGCAAGGACAGCGTGCCGGCGAACGCCGCCGGCGCGTCGGCATCGACCGGCGAAGCCGATGGCGACGTGGTCACCGACCTGCTGACGCTGGACGTCGGCATGAACGACACCGACCTGCAGCAGCTGCTGCAGGCGGCCGCGAAGGACCCCGGCCAGCCGCCGTCGGATAGCCGTCAGCCGGCCGGCGGCAATACGGCCGGCGCAGGCGCAAGCGCCGCCGCCGCCCGCACCGACCTCGAACAGCGCGCCGAGCAGTACGAGCAGCTGTCGCAGCGGCTCGGCGAGGCGCTCGGCCACCGGCTCGCAGCGCAGATCGCCAAGGGCGACTGGAAAGTCGAAATGGCGCTGCGCCCGCATGACCTCGGCCGGATCGACATCGAACTGAACATGAAGAACGGCGGGCTGGAAGCCAGCTTCTCCGCCAGCGAAGCACTGACCCGCGACCTGATCGCGGACGGCCTGCCGAAGCTGCGCGAGGTGCTGGGCCAGCTTGGCATGGACGTTGCTTCAGTGAATGTTAACGTAAGGCAAAACAGCCAACATGGCGGAAATCCGACACCCGGCAGGCAGTCGCCACGGGTTGCCGGGGTGGGCGCGACACGCGGCCCGGGCACGGAATCCGCCGCGGCCGAAGTGCGGCCTGCACCGCGTGCAGGATCGACTGACGACGGCCTCGATGTGCTGGTTTGACCCATTGATCAGGAAACTGGAAGTCTGGACCGTTGGAGGATGAGATGGCGGAAGAAGCTGCAGCAGCAACAGAACAACCAGCCGAAGGCGCGCCGAAGAAGCGAGGCCCCCTGCTGAAGATCATCCTGATGGCCGTCGCGGTGCTGCTGCTGATCGGCGCATCGGTCGGCGGCACCCTGCTCGCCACCGGCTTCTTCTCGAAGAAGGAACAGGCGAAGGAAGCGGTCGACGCGGAACTCGACAAGCTGGAAGACGGCCACGGCGACGCGAAGGCCGGCGGCGACGGCCATGGCGACGACCACGGCGACAAGAAGGACGATGGCCACGGCGCCAAGCCGGGTGCGGGCGCAGAAGCGCCGCAGAAGGAGCTGGTCTCGCCGGAAGCCGACAACCAGCGCTGGAAGTTCAACTACTACTCGCTCGAAAAACCGCTGCTGTCGAACCTGTCGGGCTCGCGCAAGGTGATGCAGGTCACGCTGACCATCATGACCCACTACGACGAGCGCGTGATCAAGAACGTCAAGACGCACGAACTGGCGCTGCGCGCCGGCATCCTCGACGTGATGCGCCAGCGCACCGAGGCCGACCTGAAGGATCCGGATTTCCGCAAGCAGCTGGCCGAGGATGTGCGGCTGGTGGTCAACTCGCTGCTCGAGAAGTACGAAGGCTTCGGCGGCATCGAGGAAGTGATGTTCAGCGAATTCGTCGTGCAGTAACGCACGGACGGCTTACCTGGGAACGCCCACGCCATGGCTGATATGAGCAACCTGCTGTCGCCGGAAGAACTGGCTGCCCTCGCGCAGGGCATCGACGACGGCACCATCGCGGTCGACACCGGCTTCAACCTGACCACGCGGGTGAAGAAGCACGACCTCGCCAGCGAGGACAGCACGCTGGGCGTGAACACCTCATCGATCGAGATGATCAACGAGCGCTTCGTGCGCCTGTTCCGTCTCGGCCTGATGGAAGTGCTGCGCACCAGCCCGCGCATCAACCCGTCGCGCGCGCAGATCGTGCGCTTCGGCGACTATTTGCGCGACCTGCGCCCGCCGCTGGCGGTCAACACCATCCGCATCAATCCGCTGCGCGGCTTCTCGCTGGTGACGATCGAACCGACGCTGGTGTTCTCCGCGCTCGACAATTTCTTCGGCGGCACGGGCTCCGGCATGCCGGGCGCACGCCGCCGCCGCGCGAGCGACAAGGAAGGCGACCCGCAGACGGCCAACTGGCTGCCGCCGACGCGGATGTTCACGCCGACCGAGTCGCGCATCATCAAGATCATCCTGGACGTCTTCTTCCGTTCGCTGAAGGAGGCCTGGGCGCCGCTGCTGGGCGTGAGTTTCGACCACGTGGGCTCGGAGATCAATCCGCAGTTCGCGCAGATCGCCGACGAAAACGACCTCGTGATCCTGTCGCGCTTCGAGACCGAGAGCGCCGGCGGCGTGAAGGGCTTCGTCGACCTGGTCTATCCGTATGCGTCGCTCAAGCCGCTGCGCGACCTGCTGCGCAACCGCGTGCAGGCCGACGGCAGCGAAGAGTCCGACATGAAATGGCGCAACGAGATGACTACCGCCGTGGGCGACTCGCAGCTCGACATCCAGGTGCTGCTCGGCACGGTGTATGCGCACTATGCGCGCGTCGAACAGCTGAAGGAAGGCGACCTGCTGTTCTTCAAGAAGCCAGAACTGGCCACCATGCTGGTCGGCGGCCTGCCCGCTTTCGAATGCCAGGTCGGCATGTCCGGCCCGAACGTCGCCGTCCGCATCGAACAGGCGACCAGCCCCGAAACGCTCTAACGACCGAGGAATACCATGAGTGAGACGACACTGCACGACAACGCCGTCACCGAGCCGCAGGCCGGCGCGATGCCGAACCACCAGATCAACCCCGAAGTGCTGCAGAATATCTCGGTCGCGATCAAGGTCGAAGTCGGCCGCACGAAGATGAAGATCCGCGACCTGCTGCGCCTGACCCAGGGCAGCGTGGTCGAACTGGAGCGCATCGCCGGCGAACCGCTGGACCTGCTGGTGAACGACACCGTCGTCGCACAGGGCGAGGTGGTGCTGGTGAACGACCGCTACGGCATCCGCCTGACGCGCGTGGTGCCGGCGTCGGACCGCATGAAGAACCTGTGACGACCCTTTCGAACCGATCCATCCGATACGGGAATCCACGGCATGCACACCACTGACTGGTTGTCCTTCGCAGCGAGCTTCGGCATCGTCCTCGCCCTCCTCGGTGCGCTGCTGTATGCGCTCAGGCGCATGCAGAACGGCAGCCTGCTCGGCCTGCCGCAGCGGCGCATCCGCATCCTCGAGAGCGCGTCGATCGGGCCGCGCCAGAAGCTGGTGCTGCTGCGCGTGAAGGACCAGGACCTGCTGATCGGCGTGTCGGTGCAGCAGATCAGCACGCTGGCGAGCTTCCCGCTGACCGACGAGGAAGTGGTGGCCGAATCGATGCCGGCGGCAGCGCCGGCCGACGGCGGCAACTCCCTCACGCCGCTGGCAAGGCGGCTGTCCGAAATGCTGAAGGCCGCGCAGAACGGCAAGGACAAGGCATGACCGTGCTGCGACGTCTCCTTCCCCTGCTGATGCCGGCCTTGCTGCTGGCGCTGCCGGCGCTGTCGTTCGCGCAGGGCCTGCCGGCCGTGACCGTCGAAACCGGCAAGGGCGGCGTGCAGGCCTACAGCCTGACGCTTCAGCTGCTGGCGCTGATGACGGTGCTGACGCTGCTGCCGTCGATGCTGCTGATGATGACTTCGTTCGTGCGCATCATCATCGTCTTCTCGATCCTGCGGCAGGCGCTCGGCACCGGCCAGACGCCGCCGAACCAGGTGCTCGCGGGCCTCGCGCTGTTCCTGACGCTGTTCATCATGCAGCCGGTGATGAGCGACGTGTACAACAACGCGATCCTGCCCTACATGAACAACAGCATGCCGTTCGAGCAGGCGCTGGCCGCCGCCGAAAAGCCGGTGCGCGGCTTCATGATGGCGCAGACGCGCGAGGAAGACATCGCGATGTTCATGGAGATCGCGCGCGACAAGACCGAACTGGAAGGACCGGAATCGGTGCCGTTCACCACGCTGGTGCCGGCCTTCGTGACCTCCGAACTCAAGAGCGCATTCACGATCGGCTTCCTGATCTACATTCCGTTCGTCGTGATCGACCTGATCGTGTCGTCGGTGCTGATGTCGATGGGCATGATGATGCTGTCGCCGATGATGATCTCGATGCCGTTCAAGCTGATGCTGTTCGTGCTGGTCGATGGCTGGAGCATGCTGATGGGCTCGCTCGCATCCAGCTTCGCGATGCCCTGAACCGCCGCCACCACAAGAAGAAAAGGGACAACTCATGGAAATCGCCACCGTCGTCGACCTCGGCCGCAGCGCGCTGTGGGCGGTGCTGGTCATCTCCGCGCCGCTTTTGGCCGTCGCGCTGGGCGTGGGCCTGTTCATCGGCGTGATCCAGGCCGCGACCTCGATCAACGAAGCGACGCTGTCCTTCATCCCGAAGCTGGTCGTGCTGGGCGCGACGCTGGCGATCTTCGGCGGCTGGCAGCTGGGCATGCTGGTCGACTACACGCGCGACATCTACAAGCGCATACCGGCGCTGTTCTCCTGACCGACCCGGACTGCACTTCTTGACATGACCCTGCTTGCCGCGGACATCGTCGAACGCTTCTACACCTTCCTGTGGCCGATGCTGCGCATCTCGGCGCTGCTGCTGTCCGCGCCGCTGTTCTCGCTGGACGCGCTGACGCTGCGCATACGCACCATGCTCGCGCTGGTGCTGACCTTCTTCATCTACCCGCTCATCGAATGGCCCGTGATCGATCCGATCAGCGCAGGCGGCCTGCTGGAGATCGTCAACCAGATCTTCATCGGCACGATGATGGGACTGATGCTGCAGGTGGCGATCGGCGCGATCGCGCTCGCTGGCCAGACGATCGCGGGCTCGATGGGCCTGTCGATGGCCAGCATGGTCGATCCCAACATCGGTAACGTGCCGGTGATCTCGCAATTCCTCGTCATCATGTCGACGCTGATCTTCCTCGGCTTCGGCGGCCACCTGATCATGCTGTCGATGCTGGTCGACAGCTTCCGCAGCGTGCCGATCGGCCAGTTTATCCTCGGCCAGGTTGCGTTCGGCAAGGTGGTCGCATGGAGCGGCATGATGTTCCTCGGCGGCGTGCTGATCGCGCTGCCGGTGATGGTGTCGCTGCTGTTCATCAACATCGGGCTGGGCATCGTCACGCGCGCCGCGCCCACGCTGAACATTTTCTCGGTCGGTTTCCCGGCGTCGATCGCCGCCGGCTTCATCGTGCTGCTGCTGTCGCTGGAGAGCATCGGCGGGCGCATGCAATGGCTGTGGATGCAGGCATTCAGCCATGCGAAAGACCTGGTCGGACTGACACACTGAGGCGGCCATGACGGGTGACGACGACAAGACGGAAGAACCTACAGCGCGCAAGCTGTCCAAGGCCAGGGAAGAAGGACAGGTTGCGCGCTCCACCGAACTGCCGGCGGCCGCCGTCACCATCGCCGCGCTCGGCATGCTGTTCCTGACCGGCGGCCCGCTGATGGGCAAGCTGGCCGAGGCATTCGCGTCGGGCTTCCATTTCGACCGCAAGCTGGTCCACTCCCCCAACCTGCTGCCGGCGATGTTCGGGCACGAGCTGCTCGAGGCCTTCGTGCTGATCGCGCCGCTGCTGGCGCTGACCGTGGTGGTGGCCATCGCCGCCTCCGGCGCGACCGGCGGCTTCCTGTTCTCCACCAAGGCGATACAACCGAAGACGGACAAGCTGAACCCGCTGAACGGCATCAAGCGCATGTTCGGCACACGGGCGATGGTCGAGCTGGGCAAGGCGCTGCTGAAATTCGCGCTGGTGGCCGGCGTGGTCGCCTTTGTCCTGTATGACAACGTGACCACGCTGAACGGCATCGGCCGCATGGCCTTCGAGCCGGCGATGGTGGTCGCCGGCCGCCTGCTGGCGAAGTCGGCGCTGATCATGGCCTGCTCGCTGATCGTGATCGCGATGATCGACGTCCCCTTCCAGCGCTGGCAATTCATGAAGCAGATGCGCATGAGCAAGCAGGAAATCAAGGACGAGATGAAGGACATGGAAGGACGTCCCGAGGTGAAGGCGCAGATCCGCCGGCGCCAGCGCGAGATGGCCAACGGCCGCATGATCGACCGCGTGAAGGAAGCCGACGTCGTCATCACCAACCCGGAGCACTTCGCGGTCGCGCTGTCCTATGACCCGAACGGCGACAGCGCGCCCATCCTGCTGGCCAAGGGCGCCGACGCGATCGCCGCGCGCATCCGCGACGAGGCGACCCGGCATGGCGTCGAAATCTTCAGCGCGCCTCCGCTGGCGCGTGCGCTGTACTTCACCACCGAACTGGAGCACCCCGTGCCGGAAGACCTGTACTATGCGGTCGCACAGGTGATCGCCTATGTGTTCAACCTGGCAAGCGTGCGCCCCGGCGCGCCGCCGCTGCAGCGGCCGCAGCCGAAGGTGCCGAAGAACATGCAGTTCGATGCGAACGGAAGACTTGAAGAGGCCGCGACGTGAGCGACACAGATGACGAGAACAGCAACGATACCGTCGGCAGCGACGGTATTTTCCTTCGTGGGTCAGACCGCCGCCGCTTCGACTACGTGATGCGCTCGGTGCGCGAGAGCAGCCTGTCGCTGGCGCTCTCGTCGGACAACGACGGCATGCTCGACCACTACGGCCGGCTGGTGCTGGCGCGGCTGCGCAAGACCGCCGGCCTGCAGGTCGAGGTCTTCCTGCCGCAGAACACCGAACAAATGCTCGAGCGCTTCAACCAGATCCTGGTGGGCATCTCGCTGGAAGATTCACGCAAGACCGAAGGTTCGCCGGCGCCGCGCCGCGTGCTGATCGCGCATGACGCGAAGGCGATCGGCAAGCGCGAGATGCAGCTGCTGGCGCGGCTGGTGCAGGATTTTCCCGGGGCGAACGTGTCGCTGGTGCTGCTGGTCGATCGCGCCGGCATGCAGCTGCACGAGCGCACGCTGGACAGCTTCGGCCAGCGGCTGCTGCGCTGGCCGGTGGAAGCGCCGACCCGCGCCGAGGGCGAGGCGCTGCTGAAGGCGGCGCGCGCGGCCGGCTTCGAGGTCGAGGTCAGGAAAGTGCTGGCCGCGACCGGCTTCGCCGAAATGAAGGTCACGCCGAAGCCTGCGAAGGATGAGCCGGCGAAGGCGGATTCGGCGCAGTCGCGCTTCGAGGCGCAGCTGGCGCTGGCGCGGCGCGAGCGGCGCGAGCAGGAGGCCGCGGACGACCCGGCAGACAGCCGCGTGAACCTCGACGGCCGCACCGAGCCGACGCTGGAAAGCCCGTTCGCTGCGGCCGGCGGCCTGCCGCCGGTGCCGCCGCCGCAGCCGGACGAACCGGCGCTGCCGGCGCGCAGCCGGCTGTCGTCTTTCCTGCGCTGGACGCTGGCCAGCGTGCTGATGCTGCTGGTGTCGGCCACGGTCGTGTTCGCGCTGTTCGCGCCGCGGCTGCCGCCGCATGTGCTGCGTTCGCCGCTGCTGCAGCAACTGCTGCCGCCGTGGGCGATCGAGACGCTGGCCTCGTTTGCGCCACCGCCCTCCCCGGCCCCGGCCCCGGCCCCGGCTTCAGTTCCGGCCGCTGCTGCCGATTCAGCGGATAAGAATGCAGTGAAAGCGGACAGGCCGGTGGCGGCTGCGGAGCCGCCCCTGGCCGAAGCGCCGAAGGCGGACATGGCGAAGAATGAGGCACCGAAGGCGGAAGCCGTGAAGCCCGACGCGCCGAAGGCGGAAGCGCCGAAGCCCGACGCACCGAAGGCCGAAGCGCCGAAGCCCGACGCACCGAAGGCCGAAGCGCCGAAGCCCGACGCACCGAAGGCCGAAGCGCCGAAGGCCGACGCATCGAAGGCGGAAGCGCCGAAGACCGACGCATCGAAGGCGGAGGCCGTGAAGACCGAGGCTTCGAGGCCCGCCAACGCCACCGAAGCGCTCGCGCCGCGCTCCGAACGCGGGGTCGACCAGCTGGTTCGCAACGCGCCGGCGGGCAGTTTCTTCGTCCAGCATGTGTCGCTCGGATCGATGGCCGAGGCGCAGGAATGGCGAGCGCAGTACCGCGCGCTGTCACGGGCGAAGATCGTCGCGGTGAACACGCAGGACAAGGGCGTCAAGTTTGCGGTGGTCTCGGGGCCCTTTGCGACGCGCAAGGATGCGGAAACTTTCGCGGCGCGCGAAGGCGTGCCGGCAGAGCCCTGGCTGCGGCCGCTGAAATCGCTGCAGGCGGCGCTGCTGGTTGCGGGCCGCTGAACCCTGCACTGACAGAACGGAGAAGGCTGGTGTCAGAAGAAAGCATTCAGGTATTCCGGGGCAGTAACGCGCCGGAGACCTCATTCACGGAGTCCCGCACGGCGGCCACGCCGAAGCCGGCTGCCGGCTCGGACGAAGAACAGCAGGCGACGGGCGACGCGAAAGCCGCATCGGCAGACGCGGCGGCGATCGCCGGCGAACCCGCCGGCGCGCCGGCGCAGCAGGGCCGCACCGAAGACGCTGCCGGCGAGCAGGCGCCGGAACCGCAACCGCTGCAGCACGCATCGACGCCGCTGCCGGCGTCCGGCGAACCGGGCGCTGCCGACGGCCCTTCGGACCGGCGTGAATGGCAGGACACCCGCGTGCCGGCGCCGCCCGCCGCGGCGATCGAAGACAGCGTGGCCGCGTTGCCCGCGGGGCAGGCCATTGCCGACGGCAAGGCAATGCTGCCGCCGAGTGAGGGCATCAGCGACAGCATGGTGATGCTGCCGCCGCAAGCGGGCATGACCGACAGCCAGGCCGTGCTGCCGGCCACCGACGCGACCGGCGAAGGCCCGGCCGGCCCGGTGCAGGCGCGCCAGCTGCTCGACAGCTCGGTGCCGCTGCCCGCGTCAGCGGCGCAGCCGCCGCAGGATGGCATGGTCGTGTCCGCCGCAGGCAGCGAAGGCCGCAGCGGTCCGTCCGAGGTGCGCCAGGTGCGCGACACGGTCGCGCCCAGGCCGGGTGCAAGCTTCCAGCCGGACGCCGAGCCGACGCCGCCGGCCGCGGCGAGCGCGGGCGAAGCCGCTGCCCCGGCAGGAACGCCGGAGCTGCAGGATGCCGCTGCCGCCGTGCCGACGGAGGCGGCAGCCGATGCCGTCGCCGTGGCCGGCGGCATCAGCGATCCCGACCTGAGCTTCAAGCCGCACGACGCGACCCCGTGGGCGCTGTCGATCCACCTGCAGGAACGCATCGCCAGCCTGGGCGTGTCGACCGCCCGGGTGGGCAATCAGCTCGACGCGCTCGAGGAATCGATCAAACGACTGGGCAAACGGATTAAAAAATGAGCGAAGAAACAAAACCGGAGATCGCGCTGGAAGCGGCCGGCGGTTTCATGCCCGAGCCGCCGCCGCAGCAGCTTGCCGACGCCGGCGCGGCGACCGCTGGCGAGCCGGGCGCGCCTGCCGCTGCGGCAAGTTCGGCGCCCGAGATCAGGCTGGCCAACACGCTGCCCGATGGCACCGTCGCGGTGCCGCAGGACACCGCGCGGCGCGCGCTCGAGGCGGTGCAGGTGCTGGTCGAGAACAATCGCTCGGCATCGCAGCAGCTGGAATCGCTGATGGGCATCGTGCTGGATGCGGCCGAAGTCGCCAACCGCTCGGCGTCCGCCGTCACGACCACCGGCAGCCACCTGAACACGGCGGCGGAAAAGCTGATCGACGGCGCGCAGCGCTCGTCGACGCAGGCCAAGCTGGCGCTCGGCATCGCCGGCGCGGTGCTGGTCGGCGCAGCCGGCGTATTCAGTTTCATGAGCGTGCAGCTGCAGAACAAGGTCAGCCAGCTCGACGAGATGATGCTGGCCGTCGGCAAGCGCGCGGTGGACCTGAAGCGTCGCATGGAGAGCATGGACGAGATCCACGCGGCGCTGGAGGACCTGAAGCTGGCGCAGGAAAACACGCAGTCGGTGCAGCAGGCGATCGAGGAGCGCATCGCCAAGCTGGCCGAAGCGCCGAAGCCGGCGCCCGCGCCCGCGCCGCAAGCGCAGCCCGCCGCCGCGAAGGCGGTGTCGACCGAGGAAGAGGCAAAGCGCAAGGCGGCTGCGCAGGCACGCGCCGACGCCGCCCGCGCAGAGGCCGCGCGCAGCGAAGCCGCGAACCGCCAGCTGCTGCAGCAGCTGACTGCGCTCGACGGCATGCTGAAGGATCAGTCGAAGGCGGTGAAGGATCTGTCCGGCCAGTTCGAACAGCTGCAGGGCTCGGTCGCGAACGCCGAGGCACAGGCCGCACAGCAGCGCCAGCGCGAAAAGGAGATGGCGCAGCAGCTCGCCGCCGAAAAAGCGCGCCGCGAGAAGGAGCTGAAGGACAAGGAACGCGAACTCGCGCGCGAGCGCGAACGTGCGCGCGAACGCGATGCCGCCCGCGAGCGCGAGCTGGCGCGCGAACGCGAGGCGGCAAAGGAAAGGCAGGCCGCTGCCGAGCGCGACGCCGGCAAGGATCGCGTGGTCTCCTATGCGCGCGACCAGTCCAAGCCGAACGGCACGATCCCGGGTTCGAAGGTGCCCTCGTACACGGCCAACGGCGGTACCAAGGCCGAGTGACGACGGCCGGTCGATGAGATGGACGGCGGTGGCGCAAGCAGCAGGGCTTGCGCCGCCGCCCCGACGGGCGGGTATACTTTCCCGGCCAGTATCCATTCATTGATCCATTCACCGATCTATTCAAATCCATGCATCCGCATGCCGACGCCCTGCGCACGCGCCTGTCCTCCGGACCGGTACCGTCACGGCAACTCATTGATTTTCTTGGGATAAGCCAACCGACCCTGTCGCGTGCGCTGGCCAGCCTGGGCGATCAGGTGGTCCGGCTCGGGGCGGCCCGATCCATTCAGTACGCGCTGCGCGATGCGGCCCGGGGCTTGCCCGACCTGAGGATTTACCGGGTCGATGTGTCCGGTCAGATACAGCCGCTGGGAACGCTGGTGCCGGTACGCGCCGAGGGTTTCGTGATGCACGAGGAAGATGGCCGGACGCTGCACAGCGAGGGGCTGCCCTGGTGGCTGTTCGACATGCGCCCGCAGGGCTATCTCGGCCGCGCCTACGTCGCCCGCCATGCCGCAACGCTGGAGCTGCCGCCGCGGCTGGATGACTGGACCGCCACCCACACGCTGCGCGCGCTGCTGCTGCACGGCCATGACGTGGTCGGCAACCTGCTGCTCGGCGACCTGGCGCGCGACCGCTTCCTTGCGACGCCGCTGCCGGATCCGATTGCCGAAGACGGCAAGCCGTCGGCCTATGCAGAACTCGCCCGGCTGGCGGCCAGCGGCGAGCGCCCCGGCTCGTCGGCCGGCGGCGAGCAGCCGAAGTTTGCCGCGTTCGCGATGACGCGGTCGGGGCCGCGCCATGTGCTCGTCAAGTTCAGCGAGGCCGAGCCCGGCCCGGTCAGCGAGCGCTGGCGCGATCTGCTGCTGGTCGAACACCTGGCGCTGGAGACCTTGCGCGAGGCGGGCGTTGCGGCGGCGACGAGCCGGATCATCGACGCGGGCGGCCAGCGTTTCCTTGAAGTCGAGCGCTTCGACCGCGTTGGTGATCTCGGCCGGCGCGCGCTGTTTTCGCTGGCGGCGCTGGACGCCGAATTCGTCGGCTCGGGCAATGGCAGCTGGCCCGGCATCGTCCGCAAGCTGGCGGCTGCGCGGATGGTGCGCGCCGAGGCGGCGCAGGACGCCGGGCTGCTGTGGGCCTTCGGCACGCTGATCGGCAACAGCGACATGCACAACGGGAACCTGTCCTTCATCGCCGACCGCAGCCGGTCATTCGAGATCGCGCCGGCCTACGACATGACGGCGATGGCTTTCCGTCCGGGCGCCGGCGGCGCGCTGACGGACACGCTGCCACCGGCCGTGCTGCATGCCGAGGTGGCGCACGCCACATGGCGCCGCGCGCACGACCTGGCGCAGCGCCTGATCGACAGACTGGAAAATGCCCGGGGCTTCAGCGCGCGTTTCGCGCCCTGCATCGCGGCGCTGGCCTCGCATGTGGCGACGGCCGGAGGGAAAATCAGCCGGCTTGGCTAGCGGCGGTCATGCCGCCGTCCGGGCGCGCGCGGCCTCAGCCGCCGTAGGCATCCACCTGTACTTCGATGCGGCGGTTCTTCGCGCGGCCCTCGCGCGAGTCGTTCGGCGCGACCGGTCGGGTGTCGGCCATGCCGCGTACCACCACGCGTTCGCGCGGCACATTGGCGTAGCCGGTCAGGTAGTCGGCGACCGATGCGGCGCGCGCGCCGGACAGATCCCAGTTGGAGCGGAAGCGGCCGTGGGCGACCAGCGGCAGCGCGTCGGTATGGCCTTCGATGGTGATGCGACCGCCGGTCTTGGCGATCGCCGCGCCGATCTTCCTCAGCATCGGCAGCGACTCGGGCGCGAGGTCGGCGCTGGCGGGATAGAAGCTGCCCTGCACCGCCATCCGGATCAAGATGCGTTCGCCGTCGCGCTCGACCTGCGCGTCGCCCTGCTCGATCTCCTTTGCCAGCACCTCGCGCAGCTGACGGATCTGCTGCGCCAGCTCGAGCGCTCTGTCCTCGCCGCCGCCCTCGCGTACCTCGACCGGCGTCTCGACCTGCGACTGCAGCTCGGCGATCTGCGCGTACAGGTCGATCAGCTGCTGCGGCAGCAGGCCGTCTTCGCGCGCGGGCAGCCGGATCAGCAACCGGCCGTTGTCGGCGCGCAGCTGCACGCGGCCGCCGGCAATGTCGGTCGACAGCTCGCGCTGCAGGTGAGCGAGGTCTTGCGCCAGCTGTTCGGGCAGGGGCAGCGACTGCGCGGCCTGGTTGCCGGCCAGCTGCGATTCGGCGACCGGCGCCTGCACCAGGCCGCCGGCCGCGGACGGGCCGAGCGACTTTTGCAGTGAACTGCTGACATCGCGGAAGCGTTCGGTGCTGAGCTCGGAGAAGGACAGGATCAGCAGGAAGAAGGCCAGCAGCAGCGTGATCATGTCGGCAAAGGTGACCACCCACAGCGGCGCGCCCTGGCGCGGCGGCGCCTCTTCTTCGGCGGTCGCGCTGGCGCTGTCGAACAAGGACTGCGGCGGCCGGACGGCGGCGTCGTCGGCGGCGGCGTCGAGCTCGCGGGACCTCATCGCCGCTCAGGCCTTTCCGGCGGCGGCGTCGCTGTCGGGCCGAGGCGACGGCAGCGCCGCGGCCGCATCGGCCTCCTGCTGCTCGGGCAGGCGGCCCAGCAGCAGGTCGGGCAGCAGGCGCGTATCGCCGCCGTTGTGCATGAACAGCACGCCGGCCATCGCCATTTCATAGTTGCGGCGCACGCGCTTGCCGTGGCCGGAGATTTTCTGCACCAGCGGGCCGAGCACCACGTTGGCCAGCACCGCGCCGTACAGCGTGGTCAGCAGCGCGACGGCCATGCCGGGGCCGATGCTGCGCGGATCGTTGACGCTGCCCATCATCAGCACGAGGCCGACCAGCGTGCCGATCATGCCCATGCCCGGCGCCAGCTCCTGCGCGTAGCCGAAGAAGTCGCGCGCCTGCTCGTAGCGGATCTTGGTCTCGGTGATCTCGCGCAGCAGCGCATCCTTCAGCAGCGCGTGGTCGATGCCGTCGACCCACATGCGCACGGCCTTCGCGATGAAGGCGTCCTTGTACTCGCGGTCCTCGAGCGTGATCATCCAGCGGTCGTCATGGCGCGCAACGCGGCCGACTTCCATCAGTTCATCGATCAGGTCGGGCAGCGGCGTCGGCTGCGCGCGCAGCACTTCGCGCGCGGTGGTACACGCGCCGCGCAACTCGGCGACCGAACTTTTCGCGAGCACGCACAGGAAGGTGCCGCCGAAGACGATCATCACCGCCGGCAGGTCGATGAACTGGGCGAACTTGCCGCCGGTGGCCAGCGCGATCAGCGACAGCGCACCCACCACCCCGGTCAGACTGACGATATCCATCGCTTGCGTTTCCTGGCTGCGGCGCGATCAGACCGATCGCAGCCGGTATTTGTCGATTTTCTCGATCAGGGTCGTGCGCTGCAGGTTCAGCAGGCGCGCGGTCTTGGAGACATTGCCCTCGGAGCGGTTGAGCGCCTGCTCGATGTAGGCGCGCTCGATCTGGGCCAGCTTTTCCTTCAGCGACACGCCTTCCGGCGGCAGGATCGCGCCGCCCTGCGCGAGCATGATGATGTCCTCGACGTCGTTATGCGCGTCGGCGGCCGGCGCGAGCATCGCCGCGACGGCGGCGTCGGGCTGCGCGAACTGCGCATGCTCCTGCACGGCGAACATCTGCAGCACATCGGCGCTGTCGGCCTGTTCCGGTTCCGGTTCCGGCGCGGCGGCGCTGCGCTCGTCGCGGATCTTTTGCAGGCCGCGCGGCAGCATGGTCGAGGGCACGGTGCGCAGCATCAGCTTCTGCCCGGAAAACAGGGTCGAGAAGCGGTGGATCAGGTTCGACAGCTCGCGCACATTGCCCGGCCAGTCATAGGCTTTGAGGGCGTCGGCGAAGTCCGGCGCGAAGCTGATCGGCGTGCCCTTGTGCGCGAATTTTTCCGCATAGTGGCGGGCCAGCAGCATGATGTCGTCGCCGCGCTCGCGCAGCGGCGGCGTGCGCAGCGGCAGCACGTTGAGCCGGTAATACAGGTCTTCGCGGAAGCGGCCGGCGACGATTTCGGTCTCGAGGTCGCGGTGGGTCGCCGCCACCACGCGCACGTCCACCTCCACCGGGCGCGACGAGCCGACCGGATCGACCGTCTTTTCCTGCAGCACGCGCAGCAGCTTGACCTGCATGTCAAGCGACAGGTCGCCGATCTCGTCAAGGAACAGCGTGCCGCCATGCGCGAGTTCGAAGCGGCCGACACGGTCGGCCAGCGCGCCGGTAAACGCGCCCTTGCGGTGCCCGAACAGTTCGGACTCCATCAATTCCTTCGGGATGGCCGCGCAGTTCAGCGGAACGAAATTCGCATCGGCCCGCGACGACTGGTAATGCAGCGCCTGCGCGACCAATTCCTTGCCGGTGCCGGACTCGCCGGTGACCAGCACGGTGGCGGTCGAGTCCGCGATCGTGTCGATCAGCTTGCGAATGTCCCGGACAGGCGGGCTGTTGCCGATGATGGGGTTGACCGGGCGCATGGGTAGGGGGAGAAATATCGGCTGGTTCGCAACACTCCCCGGGACTGAACCAAGGGCTCAGGGAGAAGTTAACATACCGAAAGGTTTCTTAATTGGAACATATCGTCATCCTGACTGTCAATTCGCCCGGGTTGCCGCCGACTCTGGCCCCCTTTTAAACAGCCAAATCCGGGGCGATGGCGGGCCGTTACAATCGGCAGATCCTGTGACGCCGCTGCGGCGGGGCAGGTTGTGCGCAATGACAAGGAGACTGCCGTGAGCACGATCGCGCAACTGCGGCGCATCTTGAAGGAGAACCACACCATCGCCGTCGTCGGACTGTCGGCCGACTGGTTTCGTCCTTCCTATTTCGCCGCGAAGTACATGCAGGAGCATGGCTTTCGGATCATCCCGGTGAATCCGAAGTACGACGAGATCCTCGGCGAAAAATGCTACCCGGACCTGAAGTCGATTCCGGAGCCGGTGGACATCGTCGATGTTTTCCGCAAGCCGCAGGATTGCGCGCCGATCGCGCAGGAAGCCGTCGATATCGGCGCCAAAGTGCTGTGGATGCAGATCGGCGTGATCAATGAAGAAGCGGCGCGGATCGCCTCTGCGGCCGGCCTCGAGGTGGTGATGGATCGCTGCGTGAAGATCGAATATGCGCGGCTGTTCGGCGGCCTCGGCTGGTTCGGCGTGAACACGAAAGTGATCTCGGCCCGCCGCCCCGCTTGACCCTCCCCTGCCCCTGACGGAAAAACCATGGCCAAAGACCACGTCTACGACTTCGACACGCTGTGCCTGCACGCAGGCCAGATTCCGGATGCGGCCACCGGCGCGCGCGCGGTGCCGATCTACCAGACCACTTCCTACGTCTTCGACAGCGCCGAACATGCGGCCAGCCTGTTCAACCTGCAGACCTTCGGCAATGTCTATTCGCGGCTGTCGAATCCGACCGTCGCGGTGCTGGAGGAACGCATCGCCGCGCTGGAGAACGGGCGCGCGGCGGTCGCGACCGGCAGCGGCATGGCCGCGCAGATGATCGCGATGCTGAACCTCTGCCAGGCCGGCGACGAGATCGTTGCCGCGCGCACGCTGTACGGCGGCACGCATACGCAGCTGGCGGTGAATTTCCGCAAGCTCGGCATCACCACCACTTTCGTCGACAGCGAAGACCCGGAGAATTTCGCGCGCGCGATCACGCCGAAGACCAAGCTGCTGTATGCGGAGACGATCGGCAACCCGTCGATGAACGTGCTCGACATCGAGAAGGTCGCGGCGATCGCGAATGCGCATGACCTGCCGCTGTTCGTCGACAATACCTTCGCCAGCCCCTACCTGTGCCGCCCGTTCGAATGGGGCGCCGCGGTCGTGATGCACTCGGCGACCAAGTTCATCGGCGGCCACGGCACGACCATGGGCGGCATCATTGTCGAATCCGGCAAGTTCAACTGGGGCAATGGCAAATTCCCGACCATGACCGAGCCCTCGGAGGGCTATCACGGCGTGCGCTTCTACGAGACCTTCGGCGATTTCGGCTTCACGATGAAATGCCGGATGGAAGGCATGCGCACCTTCGGCCCGGTGCTGTCGCCGATGAGCGCGTTCATGCTGCTGCAGGGCGTGGAGACGCTGCACCTGCGGATGGAGCGGCATTGCAGCAATGCGCTGAAGATTGCGCAGTTCCTGAGCGAGCATCCGAAGGTGTCATGGGTGAATTACCCGGGCCTCGCCGACAACAAGTATCACGAGCTCGCGAAGAAATACCTGCCGAAGGGCGCGGGCGCGGTGCTGTCGTTCGGCATCAAGGGCGGTGCTGCAGCCGGACAGAAATTCATCGAAAATGTCGAGTTCCTGTCGCACCTGGCCAATATCGGCGATGCGAAGACGCTGGTGATCCATCCGGCGTCGACCACGCACCGGCAGCTGTCGGAGGAGCAGCAGCTTGCGGCGGGCGTGCCGCCCGACCTGATCCGGCTGGCAGTCGGCATCGAGTCGGTGGACGATATCCTGTGGGACATCGACCAGGCGCTGTCGAAATCCTGATTTTTTGTTTAACCCAGCAACAAGAGTGAGAAGCAACATGAAAAAACTGTCCACCTCCCTGATCGCCCTGCTGTTGTCGGCATCGATCGCGCCGGCGTCGATCGCAGGCGCCCCGCCGAAAACCGACCCGAACGCACCGCCGCCGGTCTATTGGGAGCCGGAGCCGGAAGCAGGCGCACCGGCGAAGAAGGAAAAGAAGGTGAAGGTCAAGAAAGAGAAGAAAGAGGGTGCGGAGCAGCAGTAATCCATTCCTGACCTGCCTCCCCTCACCCGCCGCATCCGGGCCCGGCCCGCGCGGCGGGCGCTTCCCGCCTGCCGGATTCCGCCCCCCCTCCCTCCCGCATCAGCGCATCACAGCCTCTCCCCAGCGCCAGCCTCGCACCGAACACTATACTGAAATATATTTTGTTTTGATGTATAGTGTCGACATCCAGAGCCCATAGACACGACCGTGAACGCCGCCACCGATTTCGACCTTCCCGCGCTGCGCGCGGCTTCCAACCAGGCCTGCGCGCTGATGCGCGTGATGTCCAATCCTGACCGCCTGCTGCTGCTGTGCCAGCTGTCGCAGGGCGAGCGACGCGTCGGCGAGCTGGAGGAATTGCTGGACATCCAGCAGCCGACGCTGTCGCAGCAGCTCGCGGTGCTGCGCGATGAGGCACTGGTCGAGACGCGCCGTGATGGCAAACAGATTTATTACCGGATCGCCAGCGACAAGGCGCTCGCGATCCTCGACCTGCTGTACCGCATGTATTGCAACCCCGAAGCTGGAAACTGATATGTACATAGACTGGCAACATTTCACCCCCGGACTGTCGCTGATCGGCGGCGTGCTGATCGGCGTCTCGTCTGCGCTGTTCATCCTGGCCAATGGCCGCATTGCCGGCATCAGCGGCATTCTCGGCGGGCTGCTGCGGCCTTCGGCAGGTGACGTGCGCTGGCGCATTGCCTTCCTGCTCGGGCTGCTCGCAGCGCCGGCGCTGGCCTACCTGTTCATTCCCTACGAAGCGCCGACGATCGATGCCGATAGCGGCACCCTGATTGCAGCCGGCCTTCTGGTTGGCGTCGGCACGCGCTACGGCGGCGGCTGCACCAGCGGCCACGGCGTCTGCGGGCTGTCGCGGCTGTCACCGCGCTCGCTGATGGCCACGCTGGCCTTCATGGGCGCCGGCGTCGGCATCGTGTTCGTGATGCGTCACCTGTCCTGAATCGGAGGAATCCATGCGCAAGCATTTCGATACGCTGTCTTCTTTCATCGTCGGCCTGATCTTCGGCATCGGCCTGATACTGGCCGGCATGACCGACCCGTCGAAGGTGATCGGTTTCCTCGACATCGCCGGGCGCTGGGATCCGTCGCTCGCGTTCGTGATGGGCGGCGCGATCCTGGTCGGCGTGGTCGCGTTCAGCTTTGCCCGAAAGCGCAGCGCGAATTTCTTTGGCGGCGCAATGCGGCTGCCGACCAAAAGCGACATCGACCTGCGCCTGGTCGGCGGCAGCCTGGTGTTCGGCATCGGCTGGGGCATGGCGGGCTTCTGCCCCGGCCCCGCGCTGACTGCGCTCGGCACCGGCAACGCGAAGGCCGCGATCTTCGTGCTGGCGATGGTGGCCGGCATGGCGATATTCGAATTTGCAGAGCGGTTCTGGCATGCGCCGCGCCGCGACGGCAAGCCACAGTCATCCCACTGACCCACCCAAGGAGGTCTTCATGAAAGCCAATGTCGGAAATCTTGACCGCGTACTTCGCATCCTCGCCGGCGTCGTACTGATCGCTCTCACGCTGGCCGGTTCGATCGGCCCGTGGGGCTGGCTCGGCGTCGTTCCCATCCTGACCGGCCTGTTCCGCTTCTGCCCGGCGTACACGCTGCTGGGCATCCGCACCTGCCCGGCGGACAGCGCCGGTTCGCACTGAGCATGGGCAAAGGTTTTTCCAACCCGCGCGAGACCTGGGACGGGCGTTTCTCGACCGACGACTACATCTTCGGTACCGAGCCGAACGCCTGGCTGGCTTCGCAGGCGAAGCTGCTGCAGCCCGGCATGCGCGTGCTGGCCGTCGCCGATGGCGAGGGTCGCAACAGCGTCTGGATGGCGAAGCGCGGCCTGACGGTCGATGCGTTCGACATCTCGCCGGTCGGCGTCGGCAAGGCCGAGAAGCTGGCGCGGCAGGCCGGCGTGCCAGTCAATTACCGCGTCAGCGGGGTCGAGGACTTCGACTGGAAGGTCGGCGAATATGACGCGGTCGTCGCCATCTTCATCCAGTTCGCCGATCCTGCCACCCGGGCCACGCTGTTCCAAAGGATGAAGTCGGCACTCAAGCCCGACGGGCTGATCCTGCTGCAGGGTTACTCGCCGAAGCAGCTCGAGTACAAGACCGGCGGGCCGCCGAATGTCGATCACCTGTATACCGAGGCGCTGATGCGCGAGGCCTTCGGCGACATGGACATCGTCGAGTTGCGTGCCTACGAAGACGTGCTGGACGAGGGCACGCAGCACAGCGGGCAATCTGCGTTGATCGGGCTGGTCGCCCGCAAGTCTTTCGGCTGCAACTTCCGTTAAGCGAACCAACTACTTTCAGCCATCAGGGGCCGGACAATTGTCCGGCCGTTTTTTTGGTCTTTTGCAGATTCACGGGAAAGCGCGGGATTGACGGCATTTGATCGTCGCCCAACAAAGCAGCCAGCAGAAAACACCAAAATTGGCACAACTACCTGGCCCGGGGGTTCATCGCCGCGGCAAACGAATGAGCAATGTTTGCATCAAAAATCTCAGGATTTCTGTAGAAAACAAGGCTGATCTCAAGTAAAGTTGGCGGGCAATGTTTGCATCAAATCGGAGGTCTCCGTGAGCCGACTCAGCATCAAGGAAAGGATGGTTCGCTCCATCGCCCTGCGCAAGGGCGAGGTCGTCCTGCGCGCGGATTTCGAGGGCATGGGCAGCGCCAGCCAGATCAGCCGGGCGATCAAGGAGCTCATCAAGGCGGGCAAGATCGTTCGCCTGGGCTACGGCATCTATGCCAAGGCGCGTCCCAGCGTGCTATCAGGCAAGCCTGTGCCGCGCGTTTCCCTGGAAGAGCTGGCGCAGGAAGCGCTGCAGAAACTGAGCGTACCGGTGCAGCCAGGCCGCGCCCAGGCAGACTACACTCAGGGCAAGACCACCCAGATTCCGGTGCATACGACGTTCAATACGGGCCAGCGCCGGATTTCTCGCAAGATTACCGTCGGCATCAGCACCGTGCGCTATGAGAACAATTACAGCGCGCGAGCATGACCTGATACTGGATCTGCGCAACGAGGGACTCACCTCATTGCCGCCTGGCCTCTTCGAGAAAGACCTGCTGATCACCGAAGTGCTGCGCACTGTCGTGGCTGTGGACAGCGATGACATCCGGTTGGTGTTTTGCGGGGGAACCTGCCTGTCCAAGGCCTACGGACTGATCGAGCGGATGTCCGAAGACATCGATTTCAAGCTCGTTCTGCCGCAGGGCTTGTCGCATGGTGCGCGCAGTCGCTTGCTCAGCCAGTTCAAGAAGCGCCTGGCCGACGCACTCACGGCAACTGGCTTTGCGGTGCCGGCAGACGAGATCATCGCCCGGGACGAGAACAGCTATGTCTCACTGAATCTGCATTACGAGAGCCGCTTCGCACCGGTGGCCAGCCTGCGTGCGGAGATCAAGGTGGAGCTCAATGCCCGGCCGCCCGTGCTGCCTACGACGTCACAGCCCATCGCATCGATGCTGGATGTCCTGATCCAGGCACCCACGACGAATTTGCTGGTGGAGTGCATCGGTGTCGAGGAAACCCTTGCTGAAAAGCTGCTGTCCTTCCTGCGCCGAACGGCAGAAGCGCGCGCGGGACGAAATCGTGCCGACTATGAGCCTCTAACAAAATGTCGATGGCTAGGCGCGCCGCCGCAGACAGTACGACCTGTACGGCAAGGCGGCGCAACAACGCCAGCGGCGTTTTGTTAGAGGCTCTATGACGACCGGCTGGTTCGCCATCTCTATGATGTAAGAGCCATCGCCCGGGGACGCGAAGGAATGGCACTGCCGCACGAACTCTTTGCCGCCCTGGTGGCTGGCGATGCGGCTCGGTACCGCAACCAGTACCCGGAATTTGAAGTCGACCCCGTGGGGCAGATGCGCGTGGTCCTGAATGCCCTGCACCACGAGGCGGACGCGTTCGAACGCGACTACCTTCGCTTTGTTGATGAACTCGTGTTCGGAGAGCCGGTGCCGTTTGCCGAGGCCCGGGCAGTATTCGTCGAATTGGCCGAGCGCCTGATCGGTCAGCTGAAGGCATAAAGCAAAAACGCGGCAGCGATGTTCCGCGCTCCATCCTTGCCTGAAAAGTGACGACAAGCTTCGAACAAAACATCATGTTCGCTCAGCGAGACAACCTGTCGATGACAAGATCAGCAGGATCGATACGTTGTTCTGTAAGCGATCACTTGATTGATTCATGCAGCCCACCCTGCTGCAATCTCTGCTGTTGAGTCCGGATAGAGGACATCGGATTTTGTACCCATGAGCTCGCGTGCCAACCGCGGCCATCCGATTTTCACTCGACAAGGACCTCGCTGATGTACTCCACGAATTCCAACCTGCCGATCACCTCAACCAACGTCGTCAACGTCAATCCGCCAACCCAGCCGCCGCAGACGTCCACAGCCGATACCTCCACGCCCCTGTTCGGTAACCGATCCGCGCAGGTGGACCCGCGTGGCCATGAAACCGGCACGGCCAACTTCGACAGTTCGAATCCCCGCGTCGAAGTGCGCCACTTCCCCGACGCCACCGACTCTGCCGATGAAGTCATCGTCATCGACGGCTCGAAGCCGGTCGCGGACGGCTCTGCCCGAGCATTGCAGGATGCGCTGGTCGATGCCAACCTCGATCGCCTGATGGACATCCTCGCCGACCAGCCGACTTTGCTCAACCAGCCGATCGCCCTGCTGAAATGCACACCGCTGGTCGCTGCGATCGAAATGAAGCGCCCGGACATCGTTGATTACCTGCTGTCCCTGCCCGGCATCGACCTCAATGCACGCGGCAGTTCCGGACAAACGCCGCTGCACGCCACCTGCGCCGGCGGCGAGGTCGCGCTGGCCCGGCGGCTGCTGCGCAGCGGCGCCAAGGTCAATACCTGCGACGGCTACAGCACGCCGCTGATTGCCGCCTGCAAGCTCGGCGATCCGGCGCTGGTGAAGAAGCTGCTGAAACGGACCAGCAAGGCCCTGCTGGACTTCCGCCCTTCGGGCGGGCACACCGCGATGACGACGGCGATCGAAACAGGACAGCTCGCCACAGTGAAGCTGCTGCTGCGCAAGGGCGCCAACCCGAATCTGCGCAGCCTGAGCGGCATGACTCCGCTGCATCATGCGGCGAAACACGGTCACACGAAAATTGCCAAGCTGCTGCTCAGGCACGACGCAATTCAGTTATGCACCGAAGCCGGCATGCCGGCGAACCTGTGCTGCACAGGCAATCACGCGGCCACGCTGACGTATCTGCTGAAAAAAGCCAGCAAAGACCCCGCGGCCTTCAACGGCATGTGGATGAGCCACGCGATGATGGAGTCCGTGGCGAACGACGCAACCGACTGCGTCAAGGTACTGCTCGCCACCGGTGTCAGCATCATGCCCGAAACCGGCGGGTTCAGCCTGCTGATGGGGATCGTCCTGCTCGACAAGCCACGCTCGGTGGAAATCTTGCTCAAGCATGGCGCCAACCCGAATTACCTGACCACGACCGGCAACTCCGCGCTGTCCATCGCAGTCAATAACGGTGCGTCGATGGACCTGCTGCTGTTGCTGCTGTCGGCGATGAAAACGCGGATCACGCTGGACCATGAGGTGGCGCTGAGGCTGGTGCAGCGCGCGCGGGACGAGCAGGACTTCCGCATCCTGAACGAACTGGCCACCCGGAGGATAGAGGACCGGCTGGGCCAGTCCTTCGATCTGAAAAAGGCGCTGAATTAAACCTGCTTGCCGCGCATGCCGAGGCGTCCCAGCAATGCGCGGTCTTCCTCGACTTCCGGGTTGCCGGTGACGAGCAGCTTGTCGCCGTAGAAGATCGAGTTCGCGCCGGCCAGGAAGCACAGCGACTGCACGCCGTCGCCAAGCTGGCGGCGGCCTGCCGACAGGCGCACGCGCGCCTTCGGCATCGTGATCCGCGCCACCGCAATCGTGCGCACGAATTCCAGCGGATCGAGCGGCGCCTGGTCGGCCAGCGGCGTACCTTCGACCGCCACCAGGTGGTTGATCGGCACCGAATCCGGATACGGGTTCAGGTTCGCCAGTTGCGCGATCAGGCCGGCGCGCTGCATGCGCGATTCGCCCATGCCGACGATGCCGCCGCAGCAGACCTTCAGGCCGGCTTCACGCACGTGGCCGAGCGTGTCGAGCCGGTCCTGATAGTCGCGCGTGGTGATGATCTCGCCGTAGAACTCGGGCGCGGTGTCGAGGTTGTGGTTGTAATAGTCGAGGCCGGCCGATGCGAGGCGCTGCGCCTGCTCTTCCTTCAGCATGCCGAGCGTCGCGCAGGTCTCGAGACCGAGCGCCTTGACCGCCTTCACCATTTCCTCGACCGCGTCGATGTCGCGGTCCTTCGGCGCGCGCCACGCGGCGCCCATGCAGAAGCGCGTCGCACCGCCGTCCTTCGCGGCCTGCGCGGCGGCGACGACTTCATCAACCGCCATCATCTTCTCCGCCTTCACGCCGGTGTCGTGATGCGCCGACTGCGGGCAGTAGCCGCAATTTTCCGGGCAGCCGCCGGTCTTGATCGACAGCAGCGTGGCCAGCTCGACCTCGTTCACGTCCCAGTTGGCGCGGTGCACCTGCTGGGCCTTCCACAACAGCTCATTGAACGGCAGCTCGAACAGCGCGGCCACCTCGGCCACCGGCCAGGTCTCGTTCGCCTTCGCCAGGTCGGCGACTTTCTTCGAGGCGGCAAAAAATTCGATGGTTTGCGACGACATGCGGGAATCCCAATTCAAGAAACAAAAGGCTGGCGCGCCGGCGTCGGCCAGCGGTCCAGCAAGGAAAAATCGATGGCGGCCGCCGCCTGCGCCGGCGATGGCACCGCCATCCACGGCACCGCGCCCAGCAGCGGCGCGCTCAGCCGATCCTGCAAGGCCAGCACGTTATCGGCCTGATGGGGCATCGCCGGATCGATCTGGTTCGCGATCCAGCCGGCCAGCCTGAGGCCGCGCGCGGCAATGGCCTCGGCAGTCAGCAGCGCATGACTGAGGCAGCCCAGCCGCAGGCCGACCACGAGGATAACATCAAGTTGCAGTGCAGCAGAAAAATCGGCGGTGTCGTAGTCATCGGTCAGCGGCACGCGGAATCCGCCGACGCCCTCCACCACCACCGCCGGCGCCTGCGCGGCGACCTGCCGCCACGCGTCGAGCAACACCGCCGGATCGATCTGCACATTCTCCAGCTGCGCCGCAATGTGCGGCGCGCAGGCCGCGCGCAGCAGGTAGGACGTGGTCAGTTCGGGCGGCACGTCGAACGTGGATTCGGAAGCCAGCAGCGCGACATCTTCGTTCCACAACGCGCCGTCGCGCAGCTCGGCGCCGGCCGCGAGCGGCTTCATGCCGACCGCCGGCAGGCCGGCCTTGCCAAGCGCGTGCAGGAAAGCCGCCGACACCAGCGACTTGCCGACGCCGGTATCGGTGCCGGCGATGAAGCAGGCAAAGCGCGGGGTGCTGCCTGCGATATTCGTTTCAGCGGACATCTCGGGACTCAGGATGCTTGCCGCACGAGCGCGGCGGTTTCGATTTCCATCAGTGCCTCGGCCAGCGCATCGACCTGCGCGAGCGTATGCGCGGCCGACAGCGTGATGCGCAGCCGTGACGTGCCCGGCGGCACGGTCGGCGGACGGATCGCGCCGACCCAGAAGCCGCGCGCCAGCAGCGCTGCGCCGGTGGCCATGGTCTCGGCGTTGTCGCCGATGATGACCGGCTGTATCGGCGTCTGCGATGGCAGCAGCGACCAGCGCTGCAGCGCGAGCCGCTCGCGCAGCCGGTCGATCAGCCGCTGCAACTGCGCGCGCCGCTGCCGGCCTTCGTCGCTGCCGATGATGTCCAGGCTCGTCAGCAGCGCATGCGCGACCGCCGGCGGCGCGGCGGTGGTGTAGATGTAGGGACGCGCGCGCTGCACCAGCCAGTCGACCACGGTCGCATGCGCGGCAACGAAGGCGCCGGCCACGCCGGCGGCCTTGCCGAGCGTGCCGACATAGACCAGCTGCGGCGACGACAGCGCCAGCTGCTCGAGCACGCCGCGGCCGTTCTCGCCAAGCACGCCGAAGCCATGCGCATCATCCACCACCAGCCATGCGCGGTGGCGCTCGCACAGCGCCAGCAGTTCGCGCAGCGGCGCGATGTCGCCGTCCATGCTGAACACGCTGTCGGTGACGACGAGCCTGTCTTTCGCCGTGCTCTGCTGCAGCAGCGCTTCCAGCTGCGCGAGATCCTTGTGCGGATACACGCGCAATGTCGAGCGCGCCAGCCGCGCGCCATCGATCAGCGACGCATGGTTGAGTTCTTCGGAAAAGATCTCGGCATCCTTGCCCGCCAGCGCGGACAGCACCGCAAGGTTGGCCATGTAGCCGGTGGAAAAATACAGCGCGCGCGCGGACGGCACGAACGACGACAGGCAATCTGCCAGCCGTTCCTCGAGCGCCGCATGCGCGGCCGAGTGCCCGGAGATCAGGTGCGATGCGCCACTGCCGGCGCCATAGCGCAGCGCGCCGTCGCGCAAGGCCTCGACCACGCGCAGATCGGCGGCCAGGCCGAGGTAATCATTGCTGCAGAACGCCAGCATCGCGCGGCCGTCGACCGTCATCGCCGGCGCATGCGGCGTCTCGACCAGGCGGCGCTGCCGGATCAGGTGCTGCCGCCCGAGTTCGTCCAGCTTGTCTTGCAGGCCGGACAGCAGCGGGGATGTTTCAGGCATGAGAGGCTTTTAATCGGTGAGCCAGGACGGCTTGCGCTTTTCAAGGAAGGACTGTATGCCCTCGCGACCCTGCGGCGACACACGGATCTCGCCGATGCGGCGCGCAGTGTCCGCGATCAGCGCGGCATCGATGGTCTCGCCGCCGATCTCGCGCAGCAGCCGCTTGCATTCATCGTGCGCATGCGGGCTGCCGGCGGAGAGGTGATGGGTCAGGCGCGCAACTGACGCATCGATCTCGTCGCCGGAAACGAGCTCGTGAACGAAACCAATGCGCAGCGCTTCCTGCGCGGAAAATCGCTCGGCGGTCAGGAAGTAGCGATGCGCGGCGCGCTCGCCCATTGCGCGCATCACGTAAGGCGCAATCGTTGCCGGTATCAGGCCCAGCTTCACCTCGGACAGGCAGAATTCGATGCCCTCCGCCGCGACCGCGATGTCGCAGGCGGCCACCAGACCCATGCCACCCGCATAGCAATCGCCCTGCACGCGCGCGACCGTCGGCTTGCTGCACGCATAGATCACCTGCAGCATGTCGGCCAGCGCCTGCGCGTCAGCGCGGTTCTCCTCTTCGGAGTAACCGGCCATCTTCTTCATCCAGTTCAGGTCGGCGCCCGCGCAGAAGGCGGTGCCGCGCGCGGCCAGCACGATCGCGCGGACGGCGCGCTCGCGATCCAGCGCACGGAATGCATGCGTCAGCTCGGCGATCGACTGCTCATTGAACGCATTGCGTACATCGGGGCGGTTCATCCAGACCGTGGCGACATGGCCGTCGCGCACGATCTCGAGGGTCTGGTAATCCATGGTTGTTCAATCGGCTCCGTCGGATTTCGGTTTGGCCATGTCCTGCGGATTGTCGATGCGCAAGCGACGGCGGTCAGGCTCGACCTCCGTCAGCGGCGCCACTTCCTCCATCTCGCGCAGGCATTGCACGGCCAGCTTCTGGTACTCCAGTGTCCCCTTGCGCTTCCACGCCATTTCTTTTTCCGTCAATTCTCTCACTACCTTGGCCGGCGCGCCCATCACCAGGCTCTTCGGCGGCACCTGCATGCCGGTCTTCACGAAGGCCATCGCGGCCACGATCGACGACTCGCCGATCACGGCGGTATCCATCACCACCGCATTCATGCCGACCAGTGCATTGCGGCCGATGCGCGCGCCGTGGATCACCGCGCCGTGGCCGATGTGGCCGTCGACCTCGATCACGGTGTCGCTGCCGGGAAAGCCGTGCACCACGCAGGTGTCCTGCAGGTTCGCGCCCTCTTCCATGATCAGCCGGCCGAAGTCACCGCGCAGGCAGGCGTTCGGGCCGACATAGCAGCCCGGCCCGATGATCACGTCGCCGATCAGCACCGCGGTCGGATGCACGAACGCGGTCGGGTGAATCACCGGGATCACGCCCTCGATCGCATACACCTTCGGCTGGCTCTTCATGCGCGCGTCCGGATCACGATCTTGCCGGTCACCTTGCGCGAGGCCATGTCGATCAGCGCCTGCGGCGTCTCTTCAAGCGCATAGGTCGCCGACACATGCGGGCGTATCTTGCCGGACGCATGCCAGCGCATCAGCTCCTGCATGGCCGCGGTGTGCTTCGCCGGCTCGCGGCGGATGAAGTCGCCCCAGAATACGCCGACGGCGGACGCGCCCTTCAACAGCGGCAGGTTCAGCGGCAGCTTCGGGATTTCGCCGTTGGCAAAACCGATCACGAGATGGCGGCCGCGCCACGCGATCGAGCGGAAGGCGGCCTCGGTATAGCTGCCGCCGACCGGGTCATAGATCACGTCCGGGCCCTTGCCGCCGGTGCAGCGCTTGATGCCCTCGCGCAGGTCTTCGCTGCTGTAGTTGATGGTCTCGTCGGCGCCATGCTCGCGGCATACGGCCAGCTTCTCGTCGGTGGACGCCGCCGCGATCACCTTCGCACCGAGCGCCTTGCCGATCTCGATGGCCGCCAGACCCACGCCGCCGGCCGCGCCGAGCACCAGCATGGTCTCGCCGGCCTGCAGCTGCGCGCGATCCACCACCGCGTGATGCGAGGTGCCGTAGGTCAGCGTCAGCGCCGCGGCGGTATCGAAATCCATCGTGTCGGTCATGCGGATCAGTGCGGCGGCGGGCGCGACGATCTGCTGTGCAAACGCGCCGTGCGGCACGTAACCGAACACGCGGTCGCCGACCTTCAGCTCGGTGACGCCGTCGCCGATCGCGCGCACGGTACCGGCCAGTTCATTGCCGGGCGTGAAAGGCAGCTCGGGCTTGAACTGGTACTTGTTCTGGATGATCAGCACGTCGGGGAAATTCACGCCGGCGGCGTGAATGTCGACCAGCACCTCGCCAGCCTGCGGCTGCGGTTCGTTCAGGTCTTCGACGACCAGGGTTTCAGGCAGGCCCCAGGCCTTGCATACGACGGCTTTCATGTGTCTCCTCGTTCTCTTCTTGGCTTGCTTGGTTGTCTTGTCGGGGATGCGCGGCGCCGGCTCACTGGAATTTCGGTGCGCGCTTCTCCATGAATGCGCGTATGCCCTCGCGGCCGTCTTCGGTCGCACCGGACGCGAACATGGATTCGCGCTCGAGGTCGAAATGGCTGTGCAGGCCGTGGTGCTGCGCGGACTCGATCAGTGCCTTGATGCGCGCCTGCGCCTGCGCCGGCCCCTGCGCCAGTTGCTGCGCCAGCTTGCGCGCCGCATGCGGCAGTTCGGAATCCGGATGAACCTGGTCAACCAGACCGATGGCCAGGCACTCAGCCGACGAGAAAGGCCGGTTGGTCAGGAACACTTCCTTGGCCTTCGCCGCGCCGGCGCGGCGGGTGACGAACCACGAACCACCGACGTCCGGCGTGAGGCCGATGGCCGAGTAGCCGCCGCGCAGCTTCATCGATTCGGCCGCCAGCACGATGTCGCCGCACAGCGCGAAGCCGATGCCGCCGCCGCCGACCGGACCATTGATCGCGCACACGACGGGCACCGGCAGCAGCGTCAGCATCTTCATCGCCTCATGAACCGGGTCGAGCAGCTCCTGCAGGATCTCCGGCAAGGGGCGCGAGGTGTCGGCAAAGGCCTTGATGTCGCCGCCGGCGCAAAAATGCTTGCCCGCGGCCGTGATCAGCACCGCCCGCACTGACTTGTCGCCGGCGATCTGCTCGACCGCTGCTGCAAAAGCGTGCGCCATCGTCAGGTCGAGCACGTTCGCGCGCTCGGGTATGTTGAAGGTGATGACGGCCAGCGACTGGTCGATTTCGAGCATCAGCGGTGAGGACATGAACGGGTCTCCGTTAGGGTTGTCGGCAAGCGGTTCCTGGCGACCGCAAAAGCCTGTCATTCTAACAAAGGGGCGCGGGCCGGAATTCCGGCAAGGCCTTGAAAGTTATGGAATTCCCGCTTGATCCCGGTGCAAGCCCGGACCGGGCGGCTGCATCACAAGCTGCCCCGGGCCGGTTGCCCGGCCAGTGACGAATGTGCCACAATGGACAAGCAATTTCCTTCCACCAGACGATCAGGAGGCCGCATGAAAAATTTGGGAATGGGCATGGCAATGGTGGCCGTGCTCGGCGCCGGCGCGATGCTGTCCGCCCACGCGCAATACCAGGGCCCGGGTAGCCGGGCGGCCAAGTCGGCGCAGCAGGGGCCGGTCGGCACCGTGGCCGACGTGCTCAAGCGCGGCCGCGACGACCAGCGCGTCACGCTGACCGGCAATGTGGTGAGGAAGGTCGGCTGGGAAAAATACCAGTTCCGCGACGCCAGCGGCGAGATCCGCATCGAGATCGATGACGACGTGATGCCGACCGAGCCTTTCGACGACAAGACGAAGGTCGAGATCACCGGCGAGGTGGAAAGGGATTTCCTGCGCTCGGTCGAGATCGACGTCAAGGCGATCCGGATCCTGAAGTAAGCGCGGCGGTTGCCGCCCGCCAAAACACAACGGCGACCCGCGGGTCGCCGTTGTGTCACATCAGGGGACCGCCAGGCGGTGCCCCGTCAGAAGCGGTAGCGCACACCCACCATGAAGTTGCGCGGCGCACCCGGCGCGACGAAGCGGCTGACCGTCGGCGGCGTCGTCGGCGAGCTGTACTGGTTGCCGAACTGGTCGAACATGTTCAGCGCCATCAGGCCATAGGTCTCGAAGCGCGTGTCGAACACATTGTTCAGGCGGACAAAGTAATCCAGCCCCTTGCTCGCCTCGTAGTTTGCGTGCAGGTTCATGATCGCGTAGCCCTTCACTTTCGCGTTCACTTCCTCACCTTCGCCGATCAGGCCATCCTCGTTGCCCTGCGTGACCAGGCTCGAGGTCGCCAGCACGTTGCCGCCGATGACCAGCTTCGGCTGCGCACGCCAGTCCGCGCCGATACGGATCGTGTGCTTCGGCAGGCCCGCGATACGTGTGCCCGGACGTACGGTGATGTTGCGCTCACCGCCGAACAACTCGGCTTCGTCCTGGTAGGTCGCGTCAAGGTAGTTGTAACTTGCGTGCACGCTGACCGTGCCGATCTCGGTGCGCGCAGACAGGTCGATGCCCTGGCGGCGCGTGCGCGAGAAGTTGCTGAAGTAGCCGAGGCCGCTGACCGACACTGCGCGGAACAGGATGTCATCCTTGTTCTCCGAGCGATAGACCGACGCGGTGAACTCCGACGTTGAGTTCACGCGCCAGCGCGTGCCGAACTCGATGGTGCGCGCGATCACCTGCTTCAGATACGGATCGGCCTGCAGGCCGATCGGCAGGCGGCAGGGTTCGTTCGGATCCGCGCAACCCAGCTCGATCACGGTCGGCACGCGGTTGCTCTGGCCAATGTTGCCGAACAGCGTGACCGTCGGCGCTGCCTTGTAACTGACGCCGAGCGAAGGATTGAGGCTGTTGTAGTTGAAGCTCTCGCGCGGGCGATCTGCGCCGATGCCGCCGTCGTAGTTGGTGATCGTATTGGCGACGTTTGCATGGTTGAAACGTGCGGCGCCGGTGACGTAGGTGCGGTCATTCACGGTCCAGGTGTCCGACGCATAGATACCCACCGAATACGTTTTGCCGCGCACGCCCGATGTCGATTCCGCCTCTTCGCAATCAACTGGCGAACGGGTCGCGCTCAGTCCCTCGCACTCTGCCTGCGAAGCGCCGTAGCGCATGCGGCTGGCATCGACGCTGGCGCCGAAGGTCAGCTGGTGCACGTCCAGCAGCTTGGTCAGGTTCACGCTGCTACCGTAGCTGGTCTGGCGGCTCTGGTTGTAGTTGACGACGACCTCGTCCTCGTAGGCGCCTGGCAGTGCGTCGGACTCCTCGCGCTCGGCATCGCCGCCTGAGGCCCTGCGCTTGCTGTTGCGCACGTAGGCCATTGCCGACAGTTCGGTGCTGCTGTCGAGCAGGCGCTGAAAATTGAACGTCAGCATGTTCAGGTCGTTGCGCGTCTTGTCCGGGTGCGTGTAGATCCAGCGCCGGTTGTTTTCGTACATGCTGCGGGTCGGCTCATCCTCGCCCTCCGGGCCGTAACTGCGACTCGGCAGCAGGCCGTTGCCCAAGAGGTTGCTGCGCGCGACCACCAGAGACAGGTCCCAGTTGCTGTCGTTCTGTTGGCGCCCGATCTTCGCGAACACGTTGCCGAGGCTGCCCGACGAATGGTCGCGCCAGCCGCTTTCGTCAAATGCTGTCGCGCTGATGAATCGGTGATAGCCGTCCTCGGACTTGCTGCCATGCGAAACGTCAGCACGCTTGCGGCCGAAGCTGCCGGCCTGCAGCTTGACTTCGTTGCCCTGCGTGGTGAGGCCCGACTTGGTGGTGAACGCGAGCGCGCCGCCCAGCGTGTTCAGGCCATAGATCGGGTTCGAGCCCGGGATCAGCGTGACGTTGCCGATGGCCGCCTCGGGGATCATGTCCCAGTTGACGACGTCGCCGAAGGGTTCGTTGACGCGCACGCCGTCGAGGTAGACCGACAGGCCCTGCGCCGAACCGAGGATGCCGGACAGGCGGAAGCCGCGGTACGCGATATCAGCCTGGAACGGACTGCCCTGCACCTCGTTGATCGTGATGCCCGACAGGTTGCGCGACATGTAGTCGGTCAGGTTCATCGTCTGGCCGCGCGCGATGTCCTCGGCGGTGACGCTCTGCACGTCATACGGCAGCTTGTCTTCCTCGATGCCGATGCCCGGCAGCGGCGAGGTGCCGACCACCTCGACTTCCTTCAGGGTCTTTTCTTCCTTGCCCGCGTCCTGCTCCTGCGCATGCAGGCCGGGCGCGCCGAACAGGCCCGCCACCGACAGCGCGACGGCACTGAGCCGGAATGCACGCGACGTTGACTTTTTCATCTGGTCTCCTTCGTTTCTTTTTCTATAACTTTGCAGGCGAACTTGGCCCGCTCCGGACAGCAGCGACGGCCTGCCGGAAGCTGCCGGATTGTAATGGTGATCCGCCGCCGACGGATCGGGAATTTTTCCCGATGCAGCAAGGCCGGCGGTGGCCTGCCGACCGGACCGCATCTCGGGAAGATTTCCTATTTATTTAATAAGGGCCGGCGTCTACAGTTCATGCCTGTCGGCGCAGTGCTTCCTGTGGCGGCGATTCCTCCCTCCTGGCACGAATCGAGACCTTCCCCCTGGTAGCGATGTGCTGCGGGCGATGCCGGTGGCATCGCCCGTTTTTTTCCGTAGCGCGTACCATGGCGCACGCGAGGACTTTTGCACCAGACATGTCGAACCCGAACAAAACCACCGTGATGCTGGTCGACGACCATGCGGTCGTGCGCGCCGGCTACAAGCGCTACATCGAACTCGACCCGGCGCTGCAGGTCGCGGCCGAGGCATCCAGTGGCGAAGAGGCGTATGCGCTGCTCGGCGGCCTGCCGGTCGATGTGGTGATCATGGACCTGTCGATGCCGGGCCAGGGCGGATTCGAGTCGCTGCGCCGCATCCTCAACCGCTACCCGGCGCAGCGGGTGCTGATCTTCTCGATGCACGAGAACGCGTCGATCGCGAACCAGGCGCTGCGGCTGGGCGCCTGCGGCTACCTGACCAAGAGCATGGCGCCGGACGAGATCATCGACGCGATCCACCAGGCGATGCGCGGCGGCCGCCCGGTCGCGCCGTCGCTGCGCGCCGATCTCGACGAACTGAATGCGCCGAACCTGCCGCACAACGAATTGCTGCCGCGCGAGTTCGAGGTGCTGATGCTGCTGGCCGGCGGCGAGAGTGTCGAGGCCATCAGCGCGCGGCTGCACCTGAGCCCGAAGACCGCGTCGAACTACCAGGCCAACATCCGCAAGAAGCTCGGCGTCGGTTCAGCGATCGAGCTGCAGCGCTACGCGAAGGAACACGGGCTCATCCCGTGAACGCCGGCTGCGGCCTCGCCGCATCGCCGTCTGCCGGCAGCGGAAAATGCGCCAGCAGCGCCAGCCCGCCGTCGGGCCCGCTGCCCAACTCGAGCCGGCCCTGGTTGGCCAGCACGCGCTCGCGTATGCCGGCCAGTCCGATGCCGGCCGGCCGGGCGTCAGCGCCGCCGTCGCCGCTGCCGTCGCCGCTGCCGTCGCCACCCAGGCCGCTGCCATTGTCCGTCACGCTCAGCGTGAGCTGGCGCGCCCGCGGGTCGGCGTCCAGCGCGATCTGCACCTCGGTCGCGCCGGCATGGCGCATCACATTCGTCAGCGCCTCCTGCGCGATCCGGTAGACCGCGACCGCCAGCCGCTGCGGTATCGCCGCATCGTGCAAGGACACCGACAGCCGGCAGGCCAGCGCAGCGCCGGTGCGCGACTGCCGCTGCCGCAGCAGGTCGCGCAGCGCCTGTTCCAGCGCGATCTGGTTTTCTTCACCGGCCTGCAAACCGTAGGGGCGCAGCTGCGCCAGCAGGCTGCGCAGCTGCGCGAGAATGCTGCCGCTGTTCTCGTACATCGCCTTCGCGCACTCCTGCAGCGCCGGCTGGCCGGCGGTCTGCTTCAGCAGGTAGGACGCATCCACCTGCAGCGCGGTCAGCAGCTGGCCGAATTCATCATGCAGCTCATGCGCGATGCTGCGGCGCTCCTCTTCCTGCACGTCCTGCAACCGGTGCAGCAGTTCGCGCTGCTTCGCCAGCTGCTCGGTCAGCGCCTCGGCGAGATGATTCAGCGCCTGCGCGATCTGGTTCAGCTCGCGCGTCGCGCAGTCGCCGATGCGGGCCGCATAGTCGCCCGCCTCGATGCGCGCGATGGCCGCAAGAATGCCGGACAGCGGCGCCAGCGCCCGCTTCACGCTGACCCACAGCGCCGCGATCAGCGCCAGCGTGATCGCGCCGAACAGCGCGAACTGCAGCAATGCCGCGGTCACGGCCTCACCGCTCTCGGCCTGCGGTTGCGGCTCCAGCACCAGCGTCAGGCGCGTGCCGTCCGCCAACGCCAGCGGCAGCTGGTAGGCGCTGGCCTCGCGGCCGCTCAGCAGCCAGCCGGCCAGCAGCCCGGGCGCGCGCTCAGGCACGGCGGCGGTCAGGCGGTGTCCTTCGCTGAACAGCGCAACGCGGAAATTGCGCAGCGTGCCGCCTGCATTCAGCGCATCGATTGCCGCGACGCGGTCCGCCAGCGCGGCCTCGCCATGCAGCGCCGACAGGGTGGACACCAGCCGGCCGATGCGCTGGCTGCTGTCGACCTCGTCGGCAATGTCGCGGCGCGCCGCCAGCAGCGTCAGCGCAAGCGCGATCAGCATCATCACGCCGCCGACCAGCAGCAGGCGCAACAAAAGGCGGGTGACGAGTTGCATGTACGGCCTCCGGTGGTAGGGGTCCTGGAATGGAGATGGACCCCGGCGCGCCGATTATAGGTGCGGCGTCCGCCAGTGGAGCCCGGGCGAGGCGCCTCCTGGACGCGCCCGGGCTTGCAGCCTGCTCGCGGGCCGCGCCGGGCACCGGGAATTTGCAAAAAAAAGGAAACCGCCCCCCGAATCCAGTTCGAAATCTGATGCCGGAATGGAAAAAACCCCCTGTCTGCCGACCGAAATTTATGTTTCTAAAAGCCAGTATCGTTAAAAGGGTTATCACTTTGGCGGGGAATTTACTGCACGATTACAAGGTTTTACCCGCAGCTTTCGTAGCTTTACCTAAAGTTACTTGTAATAAATATCACTTCATGCGAACCCCGCTGCATAATTAAGTGATTTCATTTATCATTGTTTCTTAAGTGAAAGTTTCCCCTGAATCCGAAAGGTTTGCCATGTCCAAGCGTACCCGTCCGGCGGATATTTAGTCCGTCCTGAATAATTCAGTTTTTATGCGACGCCTGTCCCTACCAGTG
>CAZTIF010000019.1:0-36934 GCA_964613635.1 uncultured Bifidobacterium sp.
TGAAAAAAGGGCCAGCACGAGGCTGGCCCTGAAAGCATCCGGCGGTGCCGGATGCCATTGCTGATCAGTAGTTCAGCGCGGCGATCAGCTCGCCTTCCAGGCACGAACGTAGTTGATTTCGTACGAGTTGCCGATGCCGGTCGGGGTCGAGTTGTCCGGCTGGCCCGATGCGCTGCCGTACCAGAGGTCCAGCATGATGTACATCGTGTCAGGCATCGTGACGGCCAGGCTGTAGACTTCGCGACCATCGAAGTAGAAGGTCTGCTTGTTCGCTTCCCACTTGACTGCGTACTTGTGGAAGGCGGCCGACAGGTCGCTGGTCAGGATGGTCTTGGTGCCCGCCAGGCGGCTGGCGTCGATCCACACGGTCGGCGCATAGGCCGTCGGGTGGAAGTTCGCATCCGACCAGCCGCTTGCGGGGCCGCCGCCAGCGTAGGCTTCCATGATGTCGATCTCGGGACGACGGCTGCCGATATGGTTGAACAGCCAGAACGCCGGCCAGGTGCCCTTGCCGATCGGGAGCTTCGCCTCGATCTCGAAGTAGCCGTAGGTCTGGTAGTACTTGCCGTCGGTGTCGATGGTACGGTTGAAGAACTTGCCGGTCGCATCACGCTGCGGCCAGATTTTCAGGCTGCCGTTGGAGACCGTGTAGTTCTTGGTCGGGTTCGACGTCTCGTACCAGATCGTGTCGTTCCAGCGCGCGGCGTTGAGCGCGGTGCCGGTGAACTCGTCCGAGAAAGTCATGGTCCAGTTGGTACCGGTCTGGCCGTAAGGCGCCGCAGCCGTCGTTGACGTCGCCGGTGCCGTAGTTACTGGTGCGGTAGTTACTGGTGCGGTCGTGACCGGTGCGGTGGTGCCCGTCGTCGGGGCGGTCGGCGTGGTGCCGGTGGTCGGGCTGGTCGTCGTAGTCGTACCGGTGGTGGTGGTGCTGGTCGTGCCACCGTTGGTCGTCGACGGCGTCGAGCTGACCGTCGTGGTCTGCGTCGAACCGTTGGCCAGTTTGGTCGTTGCCGACGCCGAGGTCAGGTTGCCGTTGCTGTCGATCGAATACTGTGCCGAACCCGTGCCACCGCCGCAGGCCGCGAGCAGAACCGAGACACTTGCCGCTGCCGTGAGCGACATCAGGCGCGTTGCGTTGACGTTAAATGACACGTTGAACATCTGAGATTTCTCCTCTGGTTGTTGATCTCGCGAAAGATCGCTTGCAAATGCCTGTGTCAGAGCAATGCTTTACGAGAAGAGTTCCAGCCGGAAAGCGAAAAATTTTCGTGAGGAAAATTTCTTCACAGAAAAACAAGGAGGGGAAATGCCGGGAGAAATGCCATCGCAAACGGCCATCAGCCGCGCCGGCAGGCGAGCTGCGCGCGGATCTTCAGCAGGTCGGGGTGAAGCGGAGAAGGATCAGGTGTTCAGGTTGCCGGCAGGCTGCCCGCATCGACGGATGCCGCCGCGCGCTCCGGCGCATCGCTGGCGAGCGGCGCAGCGATCGCGCTCTCATCGACCGGCGCGCTGGCCGGACTGCGCAACTGCGCCGCGATGTGATCGGCCAGCCGCAGCGACAGCGCGGTCAGCGTGATAGTAGGGAAGTTGGCGCCCGCGGTCGGGAACACCGAGCTGCCGGCCACATACAGGTTGGCCAGCCCGTGTACGCGACTGTCGCGATTCACCACACCCTGGCGTTCGTCGTCATGCATGCGCGTCGTGCCCATGTGATGCCAGGTACCTTCCTTCTCGAAGGTCGCCGGCCAGCCGTCGCGCTCGAACGAAGGCAGTGCGCCGACCCGCGCGATGCCATTGGCCTGCAGCTCCTGCGCGACCAGCGCAAGGGTGCGGTCGGCCGTGCGTCGCACCAGCGGGTCAAGCCGCCAGTGCACCTCGACGCGCGGCAGCCCGAGCGCATCGCGCCGACTGGCCGACAGCGTGATGCGGCTGTCCGGATCGGGCAGTGGCTCGATGATCAGCTGGAAGCCGACGTTGCGGATCAGCGCGCGCGGGTGGCACAGCCGCGTGAAGCCATACAGGAAGGTGTTCACCGGATCGCGCGCCATCGCGCGCAGGTCGTCGGCGAGACGCCGGCCCGGCTGGTCCTTGGCCAGCAGCGCCTGCTTGCAGCGGAACAGCGCCAGCGCGCCGTCGCTGCCCTCGCCGGGGAATTCGGAGCAGAAGCAGACGCGCGCATTCAGCACGCGCTCGCGCTTCATCGTCTGCGGCGTCAGCGCCAGCTGCGCGGCGATGTGCTGGCCGTGCGCGGCCACCGCGCTGTTCATGTAGTTGTACTTGATGTCATACAGCTTGTTGCGCGACCACGCGCCGCTGAAGCGCACGCTGCCGACCACCATGCGCGGATGATCCATGAAATGACGGCCGACCAGATCATGCTGGTTGCCGATGCCGGCCTGCATCACGCGGTTCGATGCCAGCAACAGCCGCGCATTCTCGATGCCGCCGGTCGCCAGCACGAACAGCCGCGCCGCCACCGTGATGCGCTTGCCGTCCAGCGTCTGCGCGCGCACTTGCTGTATGCGCGTGCACAGCGGATCGGGCACGATCTCGGTCACGTTCGCATGCAGGAAAATGCGCGCGTGGCGCGCCGCCTTCAGCTCGCCGCGATAGTGGCGGCCGAAGCGTACCGGCGGACTGAATTGCGACACGGTGTCGCGCACGCGACCGCTGGTCAGCGGCAGCCGGCGCACATCGGCGCGGCCGATCGCCTCTTCCCAGTAGGCCGGATCGAAGTTGACGGGCCCGAGCTTGAGCGCGCCGTGCGCGCGCGCATACCAGGGCGCCAGTTCGTCGAGCCCGAACGGCCAGCCGCTGCGGGGTATCCAGTCGCGCTGCTCGAAGTCCCACGCATCGAGCGGACGGCTCCAGCCGCCCCAGCAATTGCTGCTGCCGCCGAGGAAACGCGCGCGGCAGCCGTCGGCGAACTGGTAGTCGATGCCGGTGGCCTCGCCGCGGTACAGGTCGCGCGTGCCGTCGTCCGGTTCGAAACCGCCGCTCTCCAGCACGCAGGTGTCGACGCCGGCGGCGTCCAGTTCGCGCGCGATGGTCAGGCCGGCGATGCCGCCGCCGATGATGCAGACCGTCGCGATCAACGCCCTGCCGTCGCCCACCTGCCGGGTATCGATGAACATGCGCGCGCTTTCTCCGGCGTCAGCCTTGCGCCGCCGCCAGGCGCTGCCGGATGCGCCGCACGAGGGCGCGCAGCGCCGCGATCCCCTGCCCGGCGAGCAGGCGCGGATGCAACGGCGCGGCGCCGAGCGAACGCAGCAGCAGCACCTGCGACAGCTCGATCCGCCGCCCGCCCAGCCGGGTCTTGTAGTCGTAATGGCCCCAGAGGAAATGGAAGCGCTGCAGCCCCTGCGCAATGGCCTCCTGTATCGTCATCGCGCAGCAGAGAAAGCCCAGCCGCAGGTCGTCGAAGGCCGGGTCGTGCGCGATCACGTGCATCGTGATGTCGTCGCCGGCCAGCGTGCACAACAGGCCGGCGCGTATCTCGCCGTCGATCTCGATCACGGACAATTGCCCGCGCTCGCACATCAGCGCACACAGCCGGCGCTCGTCTTCGTCGTCCATGCCGAAGCGGCGTCCCTTGGCCTGCATGCGCGCGCGGTTGAACGCGATCACGCTGCGCAGCTGCGCCAGCGCGATCGCGCCGGCCTTCACGCTGCGGAACACCAGCCCGGGCTGGCGCCGCTGCGCGCGCCGCCAGTGGTAGCGGATCTTCTCGCGGGTCTGCGCCGACAGCGCGGCCAGCCACGCTTCCTCGCTCGCCGGCAGCGGCAGCACATAGTCATCCGAGCAGGCCGACACCAGGCAGGGATGCCTCCGCACGCCGTCGTCGAGGGCAACGGAGCGCAGCAGGATCGCGGTCAGCGCCGGATACTGCGCGAACACGGCATCGGCAAAATCGTCGAGGGTCTCGGCCGGCATGTCGAAGGCTTCGTTGATCACGCGCACCGTGCGCCCGGATCGCTCGAACAGGATCACGGCCGTGATCCGCCCGTCGCTGCGCGCGACCCAGGCCTCGATGCGCGCGGTCAGCGCGCCGTGCAGGCGCAGCAGCGGCTCGGAACAGAAGATGCTGTGATAGCGCCGTTCGAGCGCCGGCCACAGGTAGCCCGGCAGCGGCCAGCGATGGAATTCCTGCGCGGGCCCGGGGTCGTGCGGGCGCGGCCGCAGTGCCGGGTCCTCGCGCGATGGACTGCGTCCGCGGACGAAGGCATGCATGCTCATGCGTCCGCCGCCCTGGCCGAGTCGTCGGAATAACCGAGCTGGCGGAAGCGGCCGTAGCCGTAGCGGTTGCCGTAGCCATAGCCCCCGGGGCGCGGACTGACGTCGTTGAACACCACGCCCTTGGCCGCGAGGCCGGCGCGCGCGAGCCGCTTCATCGCCTCGGCGATCTCGCCGGGCCGGGTCACGCCGGCGCGCGCGGCAAGGAAGATCGCGCCGGCATGCGCGCCGATCACGAGGCTGTCCGACACGGCCAGCAGTGGCGCGGCATCGATCAGCACCACGTCATACTGCGGCGCGAGCTCGGCCAGCATCGCCGCGAAGGCCGGGCGCAGCAGCAGCTCCGACGGGTTCGGCGGCAGGGTTCCGGTGGCGATGAAGTCGAGGTTTTCCAGCACCGACGGGCGCAGCAATTGCGAAGCCGGCGCGCCGCACAGGATCTCGGCCAGGCCGCCGGCGCGCTCTGCGTGGAAGTAGCGATGCAGCTGGCCGTCGCGCAGGTCGCCATCGACCAGCAGCACGCGCTTGCCGCTGGCGGCCAGCAGCGATGCCAGGTTCACCGACACGAAGGACTTGCCCATGCCGGCCGTCGGCCCGGTGATCAGCACCACGTTGTTGCCGCCGTGGCTCATGCAGAACTGCAGCGCGGTGCGGAAGTTGCGCAGTCCCTCCACCGCGGCATCCATGCTGGCGATGCGCGACAGCAGCGCCAGCCGGGTCGGGTCGCGCCGGTTTGCATCCAGCGTCTGCTGCATGCGGCTGTGCGGGATGCTCGCATAGACCGGCAGGCCGAACAGCCGCTCGACGTCCTCGGCATCGTCGATCGCCGTCTGCAGCGCGCGGCGCAGGAAGGCCAGCAGCACGCCGAGGAAGATGCCGCCGAACACGGCCACCGCAATGATGCGCGGGCGGTTCGGCGTGACCGGATGGCCGGGCCGCTCGGGCGCGTCGACCAGCCGCACGTTGCCGGTGCGCCCGACCGCGATCAGCTGCAGCTGCTGCGCCGAGGTCAGCAGGGCGGTGTGCAGCTCGTTGTTGACCTTGACGTCGCGCGCCAGCCGCACCATCTCCTGTTCCAGCACCGGCAGCTGGCGCAGCTGCGAAGCGGCATCGCGCAGCTCGCGGTTCACCTCGCCGAGCTGCTGGTCAACGGCGGCGACCGACGGATGGGCCGGCGTGTAGCGCGCCAGCAGTTCGCTGCGCTTCTGTTCGAGATCCATCTTGCGCGTGCGCGCGGCCGACGAGCGCTGCAGGTTGATCCTGCCCTCCTCGCCAAGGTCGACCGTGCCGTGCGCATTGCGGAACTGGTTGTAGCGCGCCTCGGCCTGCTCCAGCTGCTGCTTCACTTCCGGCAGCCGCTGGTTCAGCCAGGCCAGCGACTTGTCCGCCTCCTCGGTGCGGCGCGCGCTGTTCTGCGCCATGTATTCATTGCCGATCGCCGTCAGCAGGCGATGGACGCCGTCGGCGCTGTCGCCGCGCAGCGTGGCGACCACCACGCCGGACTGCTTGCCGATCTCGGCCACCGCCAGCGATTTCTGCACGCCTTCGATCGCGGCCAGCCGCGAACTGCGCAGCAGCGTGAAGCGCGTGCCGGCGTGCGCGTCCAGCCGCCCGACCTGGAGGCGCAACGGGCCGTAACGGGTCGTCTCCGTCAGCGCCTCGCCGGCCTGCCCGGACAGGCGCAGGCCCGACTCCGGCTCCGTCAGCCGGTAGCGCCCGCCGCCCAGCGCCTGCAGTTCGAACGGACGGTTCTCGAGGAATTCGGGCACGTCAAAGGCCGCCAACTCGATGCGCTCGTCGCCCCATGCATAGCCGCCGAGCCCGCGCAATGCCGGCAGCAGGCTGTCGAGCTGCAGCCCGGCGGCCCAGTTGCCCAGCACCGGAAAGCGGTCCGGCTGCGCGTCGATGCACAGGCCGAGCCGGTCGATCGCGCGCGACACCACCAGCCGCGAGCGCAGCAGCTCGATCTCGGCCGAGGCCGGCGTCTTGTAGTCGATGATGGCGCCGGCCTCGCCGAGGATGTTCTTCGGCTCGCGCTGGCCCTTTTCCTCGACCTGCACCATCAGCGTCGCTTCATAGACCGGCCGCGCGACGAATGCATACAGCGCGCCGGCCAGCGTGACGGCCAGCGCGACCAGCGCGATCAGCCAGCGCTGCGCGATCAGCGTGTCGAGGTAGGACGCCAGTTCGGCATCGCCTTCACCGGAGAGGATCACGGGCTGCTCGCCCGCATGGGTCAGCTGCGGCATCGAAGGTCGCATGCTCGGCTCCGCGCGCGCCTCAGCCGAGCGCGCAGTTCGCGTACCTGCGCAGCTGCGGAAGACGGCATCGCACCGCGTCGCGGATCAGCCGCAGCGCCTGCTGGAAGGCGGGCAGCCCGAGGCCGTAGGGATCGGGAATGTCCGCACCGCCGATGCCGCCAAGGCATTCGACCTTCGCCGCCACCGACGGATAGCGGCGCTGCACGAAGCGTTGCTGCGCGCGCTCCATCGTCAGCACCAGGTCGGCCTCGCGCATCATCCAGCTGCCGAGCGGGCGCGCGCGGTGCGCGCTGATGTCCACCCCGAGCTGCCACATCAGTTCGACCGCGAGCGGATCGGCCGGCGCGCCCTCCTGCGCGCAGATGCCCGCGGAAAAAAGCTCATGCACCGGCAAGCTCTGGCGCAGCAGCCCTTCGGCCATCGGGCTGCGACAGATATTGCCGGTGCAGAGCAAGAGGATGTTCATCGTCATCAGCGCACCCCCGGCGTGGTCGCGATCACGGCCGTCGGCAGCGAGCCGGGGATCATCGCGCTGATGGTGCGGTTCCAGTTGGTCAGCGCGGTGGCCGCCACGTACACCACATCCTTCGGGCTGAGCTCGAAGCCTTCGGCCATGGCCAGCGCGCCGGGCGCGTTGGCGTCGAGCTGGTAGACCACCGACTCCTGCTCCTGCCGCCGCACGACGTACACCTTGCGCGCGTCACCGGTGACGGGATTGATGCCGCCGGCCTCGCCGAGCGCCTCGTTCAGCGTCAGCCGGCCATTGCGCATCGCCAGTGCGCGCGGCGCGCTGACTTCTCCGGACAGGAACACCTTGCTGTCCTCGCGCGACGGCACGCGCACGAGGTCGCCGTTCTGCAGCACCACCGCCGACGGATTCAAGCCGCGCTGCACCAGCAGCGGCAAGTTGACCTGATAGGTCTTGCCGGCGCGAGTGACCATCACGCGGCTCTGGTCGGCGATCGGGTTCATGCCGCCGGCGCGGTTGATGGCCTCGGTCAGCGTCATCGCGATATCGTTGATGGGCTGCACGCCGGGCGACTTCACCTCGCCGTCGACATACACGCGCTTGCTGCGGTAGGACATCACGCGCAGCGACAGCTTCGGCGAACGCAGGTAGACCGCCAGCCGCTGCGTCAGCAGCGCGTGCGCGTCGGGCGGCGTCAGCCCGGCCACCTTGATCCGGCCGGCGTAGGGAAAGTCGAGCATGCCCTGCTGGTCCACCTCGAAGCCCGAGCCGGGCTGCATCGGGCTGGCGGCAATGCCGATCGCGCCGGCGCCCGCGGCGGCCGGCGGCGGCAGCATCGTCGCCGACAGTTCGGGATGGTCCCAGACGACGATGCCGAGCACGTCGCCGGCCTCGATGCGATACGGCCCGGCCGGCTGCATCAGCGCACTGATGTCATCGACCACGCGGCGCTCGCGCGCCACGCGCTCGGACTTCACCAGCGCCGGCGTGATCGGGCGGATCTCGGGATGGGTCTGCGCCGCGCCGTCGCCGCTGGCCGGCACGGTGCCGGAGAACTGGATGCCGGGCGCCATGGAGGTGCAGCCGGCCAGCAGCATGGCGACGACTGGGACGGCGTGGTAACTGCGCATGCTCGCTGGCTCCCCTGCATGGTGATGCGATGTGCAGAGACTGTACGGGCAGCGCGGCCGGCCACGCTTGACGGCGCTCAGCCTTCCCGCAGGGTCAGCATGGGCGGCCTCGTCAACACGTCTTTCAGGCCGAACCAGCCGCCGGCCAGCGCGCTGGCAATACCGGCCGCCAGACCGGCCAGCCAGACCGTCGGGCTGAAGGTCCACGGGAAATCGAACACCTGCTGCGCGAGCACCCAGCCGGCCAGCGACGCGCCGGCGGCCGCGAGCAGGCCGGCACAGGCGCCGACCAGCACGCATTCGACCCATTGCGCACGCGACAGCTGCACGCGCGTCGCGCCCAGTGCGCGCAGCAGCGCCGCCTCGTGCGCGCGCTCCTGCCGCGACACCATCAGGGCGGCCGCCAGCACCAGCACGCCGGCGGAAAGCGTGAACAGGAACAGGAACTCGACCGCACTGACCACCTGGTCGATCACGCTACGTACCTGCGCGACCATCGCGCCGACATCGATCACGGTCAGGTTCGGATACTCGCGCACCAGCCGGTTCACCAGCGCGGATTGTCCGGCCGGCAGGTGGAAGGCGGTGATCCACGTGGTCGGCAGGCCGCTGGCAACGGCGGGATCGAGGATCACGAAAAAATTCGCCCGCATCGATCCCCAGTCGAGCTTGCGGATGCTGGTGATCTTCGCATCGACCGGCACGCCGGCCACGTCGAAGCGCAAGCGGTCGCCGAGCTTGAGCTTCAGCGTCTGCGCCAGCCCCTGCTCGACCGAGGCCTCGCCGCCGGCCCGCTGCGCGCCGAACCAGCGTCCCTCGACCACGCTGTTATGGCCCGGCAGCTCGGCCATCGTCGACAGGTTGAACTCGCGCTCGACCAGCCTTTGCGCGCGCTCTTCCGCATAGCTCTCCGGGCCGATGGCGCGCTCGCCCACCTGCACCAGCCGCCCGCGGATCATCGGATACAGGTGCGCATTGCCGACGCCGGCCTGCGCGAGCAGCCGTTCCACCGGCTCGCGCTGCTCCGGCTGGATGTTGATCACGAAATGGTCGGGCGCATCCGCCGGCGCGGACTGCCGCCATGCGGCCAGCAAGTCTTCGTGGACCACGGTCAGCAGCAGCAAGGCCATCAGCCCGAGCGCCAGCGACACGACCTGCAGCGCGCTGGTCGCCGGCCGCCGTCGCAGCGAATCCTGCGCGAAGCGCCACGCCGGCCAGTGCAGCGGCGCGCGCAGCCAGCGCAACGCACGCAGCACGCCGCCGGCGACCAGCACCGATACCAGCAGCGCGCCGCCGAAGCCGGCCGACACCAGCAGCCCGAGCTTGACGTCGCCGGCCTGCCAGACCAGCAGCGCGACGAACGCAGCCAGCGCGGTCAGGTAGCCGGCCAGCGTGAAGGCCTGCGGCGGCGGCTGCTCGCGCCGGATCACGCGGTTGTGCGGCACATTGCGCAGCTGCAGTACCGGCGGCAGCGCGAAACCGACCAAGAGCAGCAGTCCGGTCGCGAGGCCCTGCAGCAGCGGCAGCCAGCCGGGCGCCGGCAGTTCGATCGCCACCAGCGGCCCGAGCCATTGCAGCAGCAGGAAGTGCGCGCCGAAGCCGACGCCTGCGCCGGCCAGCCCGCCCGCGACGCCGACCAGCAGGAACTCCAGCGCATAGACCTGCGTGACCTCCGATTGCCGCAGCCCGAGGCAGCGCAGCATCGCGACCGCATCGACATGGCGCTGCAGGAAGCGCCGCGCCGCCAGCGCGATCGCCAGCGCCGCCAGCATCGCCGTCAGCAGGCCGACCAGCGACAGGAACTGCCGCGCGCGTTCGAGCGTGGTGCGCATCTCCGGTCGCCCGGCCTCGAGCGACTCGAGCTGCACGCCGCGCACGTCGCCCTTCTTCAGCTCGGCCGACAGCCAGTCGCCGAACGCGCGCACGGCGGCGGCGTCGCCGGCCAGCTGCAGCCGGTAGTTGACGCGCGAGCCCTCTTGCACGAGCCCGGTCGAGGCGAGGTCGCCGATCGAGATCATCACGCGCGGCGCGAAGTTCATGAAGCCGGCGCCGCGATCCTTTTCAAGCGCGATCGCGGCATCGATGCGGAAGCTTCGGTCGCCCAGCTGCAGCGTGTCGCCGGGGGCGACATGGCGCGCGGACAGGAAGGCCGGGTCGACCCAGGCCGTGCCTTCCGGCGGCGCGCCGCGCGCCGGGTACGAACGGCCGTCGCGCTCCAGCGTCAGCGCGCCGCGCAGCGGATACGACGGCGACACCGCCTTGACTGCCACCAGCCGCGTGTCCTCCTGCGCGGCAGCGTCGCGGCGGTCGAGGGTCGTGGCCATGCTCGGGAAGCTGACGGTATCGGCAAGCGCGAGCCCGGCGCGCCCGGCGCGTTCGCGCCATGCGGCCGGCAGCGGGCGGTCGCTGCGCACCACCAGGTCGGCGCCGAGCAATTGCGCCGCATCGCGCGCCAGCGCGCGGTTCATGCGGTCGGCGAAGAAGCCGACGGCCGACAGCGCGGCCACGGCAATGACGAGTGCCAGCAGCAGGAAGCGCAGCTCGCCGGCGCGCCAGTCGCGCCGGGTCATGCGCAGTGCGTGGAGGATGACCTGACCGGCCGGCAGCAAGCTCATGCGGGGCTCCGAAAAAGCGCCGCCCGCGAAAGACGCGGGCGGACGTTGGGACGTGTCCCCGATGATAACCGCAAGCCGGAAGCTACATCGTTGCGCCCCGATGGCCTTCGTGATGCGTGCGCTCGAAGTTCTCCTGGCAGGGCGCGCAGCGATCGGCGGCCGGCATCGCCAGCAGTCGTTCGAACGGTATCGAATAGCCGCAGGACACGCATTCGCCATAGGTGCCGCTGTCCATCCGCTTGCGCGCGAGCTCGATGGCGCGCAGCTCGTGCAGGTCACGCGAGACTGCCGCATTGCCGAGGTCGACCGACAGGTTGGCGAAGGACAGGTCGCCCGGGTCCGGCACCTCGCTGGCCAGCTGTATGTATTCGTCCTGCGAACTGATCTCGCGCTGTATGTCTGCCCGCAAGGCCTGCTCGCGCATGACCAGCACCTCGCTGAGCCGGGTCTTCTGTAGTTCGTTCAGGTCTTCCATGGGCACCTCATTCGAGTGGATCGGGACCAGGCAACGGATGATGCCGACTCGGTACGCGGACATCGGCATGATCGGCCTGAAAGGAGCCATGCAAGTTTTCGGCGACATGATGGAGCCAACGATGCGCGCACCTTGTTGACGCCTCACAAGCACGACCCGAATCCTGCGCTGGCATGAGGGACAGAGTGGCAAGAACGGCAACGGTTCCCTCCAGTCCCACGTTGTCCATTTGTTCACTATCGCCAAAACGTTCGTTGAAGACTCGTTCGTTCGATCAAAAGTATGAGCAGATGAAACAAGGCTTGCGAAAGCTCAGGCTCTCGCGCGGCGTTGATTTGTCTCAATCGGACAGCTCTGGACTTCAGGAGGATTATCGCTAGACTCCGTTTCTGACGATTAATTTCGGACTGAAACGATGAGCGACTCAATGAAATCCTACGCTGCCCCTTGGATGCCGGGATCGGACGACCTGATGGATGAATTCCTGTGCGCGTCGGCGCGCGGAGGCGACAGCCTTCGGGAAGCCTGGCTGGCCCGCGAAGCCCTGCAAAGCATCATGCGCCTGGTTCGCGCAGAGCAGTTGCTCGAGATTCGACATTCCGTCAACCGGCTGGTGCCCGCGTCGGTGCGTCCGCAGTCGGTGAAGCGGCCGCGCACGCGCCGCAACCAGCGCAAGCAGCCCGGCCAGACCCAGTTCGCCTTCGGCCGCGAAGACTGACGCCTGACGCGCGTCGTTTTCCGCGCTGCCTTGTTTTCGATCAGCACGAATTTCCTGATCTGAATCAGGCACTTGCCCTCTGACCCGTGGACTTGTCCACAAGCTTTTCCACTTCCGGTGTGGGTAAGTTCCGATCCCACCCCGCGCTGAACCCCCTCTGGCTGCGGCGATCTGAACAGCATGACGCCGCGCCAGCCACCTCCCTCTCCGCCAACGCCGGAACGGCATCGCATGGACGAGCCTGATATCGGCAGCGGCGAGCGTTCGCCCGGCAAGCACGACACCGACAAGATGATCGAGCAGGTGCCGGACACGCCGCCCGGGCCGCCGGCCACGCCGCCCTTGCCCAAGCCGCCCTCTCCCGGCCATCGCTGAGCGCCGGCGCGCTGCGACGCAATACAAAACCATCCGACCTGAGTGTCCCGCATTGCGCTGGCGGACATCGCGACGCAGCATCGCGTGCCGGAACACGCAAACCGGCCTGTTGATCGTTCAATATCTTTCATGGGAGCTTTTGCAACGACAAAGACCTGAACGCGAATGAACGATTCAGAATGACAAAAAAAGCGCGGCCAGACTGCGCTTACGCCAGAACACAATATTGAATACATCTGGAGGAGACATCATGAAGCAGGGTGGACATCATTCACCGCTGCGCGCTCGCGCGCGCGGTTTTGCGCTGCACGCGGCAGCTGCCGCGATCGCGCTCGGCATGGCAGGCAGCGCAGCCGCACAGGAGATCAAGATCGGCATCGTCAGCTTCCTGTCCGGCCAGGCCGCCGACAGCTTCGGCGTGCCGGCGGTGAACGGCGCCAAGGCGCTCATCGATGCCTTCAACAGCGGCACCGCGCCCGCGCCCTATAACAAGAAGGGCATGGGCGGACTGACCATCAATGCGGTGTACATCGACGAGAACGGCGGCGCGACCAAGCAGGTGCAGGAGCTGCGCAACCTGTACGAACGCGAGAAGGTCGACTTCGTGATCGGCTACGTCAGTTCGGGGGACTGCCTCGCGGTGTCGCCGGTGGCCGAGGAAATGAAGAAGCTGCTGGTGCTGTACGACTGCGGCACCCCGCGCCTCTTCGAGGAAGCCAAATACAAATACGTGTTCCGCACCGCGTCGCATGGCGCGATGGACAACGTCGCCGCCGCACGCTACCTGAAGGCGCGCAACGTCAAGATCGACACCTTCAACATGATCAACCAGGACTATGCGTGGGGTCATGATTCGCTGAAGGACTTCTCGCTGTCGATGCAGGTGCTGTATCCGAATGCAAAGATGCAGTCGGACCAGCGTCCGAAATTCGGCGCCGGCCAGTACGGCACCGAGATCTCGCAGCTGATGTCCAAGCCGGCCGACGTGACCCACTCCAGCCTCTGGGGCGGCGACCTGCAGGCACTGGTGCTGCAGTCGATGCCGCGCGGCCTGTTCCGCAAGTCGCAGGTCGTGCTGACCGCGGCCGACCATGTGCTGGTGCCGCTGGCCGAGAAGATGCCCGACGGGACCATCCTCGGCGCGCGCGGCGCGTACGGCATGCTGGCGCCGAAGTCGGACCTGAACGACTGGTGGTGGAAGCTCTACCAGGACAAGAACGGCGTGTATCCGGTGCAGGCCCCGTACCGCATGGCGCAGTCGTTGATGGGCGTCAAGCTCGCGGTCGAGAAGGCGATGGCGGCCAACGGCGGCAAGAAGCCCAGCGGCGAGCAGATCGCCGCCGCGCTGCGCGGCTCCGAATGGGAAGCGCCGGGCGGCCGCGTGAAGATGGCGCTCGCCGACGGCCAGCAGGCGATCCAGCCGACCGCGATCGGCCGCACCAAGTGGGATCCGGCGAAGAAGCTGGTGGTGATGGAGGACATCGTCCGCTTCGCCGCCGAATGCGTGAATCCGCCGGCGAACATGAAGTCGGAAGACTGGATCAAGGCCGGTTTCCCGGGCGCGAAGTGCAACTGAGTTCGCTCCCGAGAATCTGATGGCAACGATACTGATCGACGGACTCACCTACGCATCCTGGCTGTTCATCGTCGCACTCGGGCTCACGCTCGTGTTCGGCGTGCTGAAGATCCTCAACGTCGCGCACGGCAGCTTCTATGCGCTCGGCGCGTACGCGGCGGCGACACTGGTGGGCTGGTTCGCCAGCCTGCAGTTCGCGCCGTGGCTGTCCGTCGTGGCGATGCTGCTGGCGGCGGTCGCGGTGGCCGCGCTGGTCGCGCCGCTGTGCGAGCGCGGCCTGCTGCGGACCTTCTACGGCCGCGACGAAGTGCTGCTGGTGCTGGTGACCTTCGCACTCTTCCTGATCCTCGAGGACGTCACCAAGCTGGTCTGGGGCGTCAACCCGCTGTATGTCTCCGAGCCCTACATGCTGTTCGGCACGGTCGACATGGGCGAGCTTTCCTATGTCGGCTACGACTTCGTGCTGGTCGCCGTCGCGATCGCGGTCGGCAGCATCGTCTGGTGGGGCCTGAACCGCACGCGCACCGGCAAGATCGTGCTGGCGGTGATCCACAGCGAAGAGGTCGCGTCCAGCATGGGCGTGAACGTGTCGCGCATCTACACAATGGCCTTCGGCGCCGGCATCTTCCTCGCCGCGCTCGGCGGCGCACTGACCGCGCCGATGATCTCGGTGCAGCCGGGCGTGTCGGTCGGCGTGATCATCGTGTCGTTCGCGGTGGTGATCATCGGCGGGCTCGGCAGCATTCCGGGCGCGGCGATCGGCGCGCTGATCGTCGGACTGGCGCGCTCGGCGGCGGTGCACCTGATGCCCGAGGCTGAACTCTTCTCCATTTATGGCGTGATGGCCATCGTGCTGATGTTCCGGCCGGAAGGCCTGTTCCAGCGCGTGCAGGCAAGGAAAATCTGACATGCGCGCCGACTCTTCTCCCCTCTCGCGCACCGTGCTGTACGGCGCCCTGCTGGCCGTCGCGCTGCTGGCGGCCGGCCGTGCGCTGCCGACCTGGCTGGCCTTCCTCGTGACGATGGCCGCCGCGCAGGGCCTGGTGTCGCTCGGCATCGTGCTGCTGATGCGCAGCGGCGTGGTGTCCTTCGGCCAGGGCCTGGTGTTCGCCGCCGGCGGCTACACCGCCGCGATTGCGTTCGGCAAGCTGGGCATCACCGATGCGCTGCTGATGGCGCTTGGCGGTGGCGTCGTCGCCGCGCTGCTGGCCGCACCGTTTGCATGGCTGATCGCGCGCTACCGCGGCATCTTCTTCGCGATGCTGTCGCTGGCGCTGTCGATGGTGCTGTACGGGCTGCTGCTGAAATCGCAGGCGCTGGGCGGCTCCGACGGCTTCAACATGGGCCGCCCTACCCTGTTCGGCGTGCGCCCCGGCGATGACTGGAGCACCTATGCCAGCTATGCGCTGACGGTGTCGCTGTCGGCCATCGTCGCGATTGCGATGCGCGTGTACTTCGATTCCACCCGCGGCCTGGTTGCGCTGGCCGCGCGCGACAACGAGATCCGCGTCGAATACCTCGGCAGCTCGGTGCAGTCGCTGATCGCGACCAATTTCGTGATCGCCGCCTTCATCGGCGGCATGGGCGGCGCGCTGACCGTGATGGCGCTCGGCCACGTCGAGCCGGACTTCAGCTACTGGACCCGCTCCGGCGACTTCGTGTTCGTCGCGATCCTCGCCGGCCATCACAGCGTGATCGCCGCGTTCGTCGCGTCGACCGCGCTGGAGGTGGTGCGCTCGTTCTCGAGCGCGTATTTCCCGAACAGCTGGCAGCTGGCGCTGGGCATCTTCCTGCTGGCCGTGATCCGCTTCCTGCCGCGCGGGATCGGCTCATTGTGGGAAGCCCGCCGCCGCAGCGGAGGACAGGCATGACGCAACTGCAACACGCGATCGAAGCGGTCGGCATCCAGAAGCGCTTCGGCGCGGTGGTGGCCGCTGCCGACATCAACCTCGTGGTACCGGCCGGCCAGCGCGTGAGCCTGATCGGCAGCAACGGCGCCGGCAAGACGACTTTCGTGAACATGCTGACCGGCTACATCCGCCCGGATGCCGGCAGCATCCTCGTGCATGGCGACAGCATACTCGGCCTGCCGCCGCGCACGATCGCGCGAATGGGCATTGCGCGCTCCTTCCAGGTGCCGCAGCTGTTCAAGGACCTGTCCGTGGTCGACAACATGCTGGTCGCGGTGGCGTCGCAGTCGGGCCAGCTGTCGTCCGTGCAGCCGGGCCGCAATGCCGACGCGCTGGCACGCGCGCAGGAACTGCTGCAGCGTTTCGAACTGGCGCGCCATGCCGATCGCCGCGTCGGCGAACTGCCCGGCGGCGTGCGCAAGCTGCTCGACATCGCGATGGCGCTGACGCGGCATCCGAAGGTGCTGCTGCTGGACGAACCCACCTCGGGCGTGTCGGCCGACGAAAAATTCCCGCTGATGGAGACCGTGATGCGCGCGCTGTCGCAGGAGGCGACGACGGTGCTGTTCGTCGAGCATGACATGGACATCGTCGCCCGCTATTCCGATCGCGTGGTCGCGTTCTACAGCGGCCGCATCATTGCCGACGGCGCGGCTGACGACGTGCTCGCGAATGCCGACGTGCAGCGCCACGTGACCGGCCATGCGCCCAAAGGAGAAGACCATGCTCAGGCTTGACGGCATCGACGTCTCCATCCAGTCGGTGCAGGTGCTGCGCGGGCTGAGCTTCGAGGTCGGCACGGGCAAGATGGTCGGGCTGGTCGGCCGCAACGGCGCCGGCAAGACCACCACGATGCGCGCGATCATGGGGCACCTGCCGCTGCGCGCCGGCGCGATCAGCTTCGACGGCGTCGCGCTGGCGAAGCTGCCGCCGCATGCGCGCGCCGGCCTCGGCATCGGCTACATGCCGGAAGACCGCGGGCTGGTGCCCGAGCTGTCGGTCGAGGAAAACATCCTCGTGCCGCTGTGGGCGGCGAAGACGGCCGACACCCGGGATCGCCTCGACTTCATCTACGGCGTGCTGCCCGAGCTGAAGGACATGCGCGACCGCCGCGCGCTGCTGCTGTCGGGTGGCCAGCAGAAGCTGGTGGCGCTGGCGCGCGCGCTGACGATAGGCACGCGGCTGCTGCTGCTCGACGAACCGTTCGAGGGCGTCGCGCCGGCCCTGTCGGCGCGGCTGTCGGAAGTGATCGCGGGACTGCGCGGCGGCGAGCTGTCGGTGCTGATCTCGCAATCCGACCTGAATCATTCAAGGAACCTGCTGGACGCCGAGGTCGTGATCGAGCGCGGCGAAGTCATGACATGATCAACTGGAAAGACCACCTGTCGCTGCCGGACATGCGCAGCGAGACCCGCTTTGGCCGGACCCTGCGCTGCTTTGCCGAGCGCCCGGCATCGCTCTACCAGATGCTCGAGCGCGCACTGGCGCGCGATCCGGAACGCGAAGCCATCACTTTCAACGAGCAGCGCTGGAACTATGCGCAAATGGACCGCGAGGTCGCGCGCATTGCCAACGGGCTGGCGGCACAGGGACTGCGACAGGGCGAGCGCGTCGTGCTGTTCGTCGGCAATCGTCCGGAATTCGTGTTCGTGCTGTATGCGCTGCAGAAGCTCGGCGTGATTTCGGTGCCGGTCGGCACGCGCGAACAGGGGCCGGGACTGGCGTACATCGTCAACCAGTGCGGCGCGCGCGGCATCGTGTTCGATGACGAGCTGGCCGAACGTATACCTGCGGCCGACGCCGCGCCCGGCCTCGCGCTGCGGCTGCCGGTGTCGGGGCTGGCGTCGCTGGACGGCCCGGCGGTCGCGCCGGCCATCACGCGCGAGGAAGACTGCGCGTGCATCCTGTACACGTCCGGCACCACCGGCAATCCGAAGGGCGCGATGTTGACGCACCTGAACGTTGCGCACTCGGTGATCCATTACGAAGTGGCGCTGAAGCTCGGCCGCGACGATCGTGGTGCGCTGGCCGTGCCGGCCAGCCATGTGACCGGCCTGGTGGCGCTGATCACGACGATGGTGCATGTGGCCGGCACGCTGGTGATCGTCGCCGAATTCAAGGCACCGGCTTTCGTCGAACTGATCGCGCGCGAGCGCATCACGTACTCGCTGATGGTGCCGGCGATGTACCAGCTGTGCCTGCTGCAGCCGACGTTCCGCTCGCTCGACCTGTCGTCATGGCGGGTCGGCGGCTACGGCGGTGCGCCGATGCCGGTGCCGACCGTGCAGGCGCTCGCGCAGGCGGTGCCGGGGCTGACGCTGGTGAACTGCTATGGCTCGACCGAGACGACTTCGCCGGCGACCATCATGCCGCTCGGCCTGTCGGCGGTCCATAACGACAGCGTCGGCATCGCGGTGCCGTGCGCGGACATCCGCGTGATCGACGACGAGGGCCGCGAACTGCCGGCCGGCGCCAGCGGCGAACTGCTGATCGGCGGGCCGATGGTGGTGCCGGGCTACTGGGACAATCCGGAGGCGACGGCGAAGGGTTTCATCGACGGCTGCTGGCGCTCCGGCGACCTAGGCTCGGTCGACGAGCAGGGACTGGTGCGCATCTTCGACCGCATCAAGGACATGATCAACCGCGGCGGCTTCAAGATCTATTCGGTCGAAGTCGAGAATGTGCTGATGGGCGTGCCCGGCGTGGTCGAGGCGGCGGTCGTGGGCTTCCCGTGCGAGGTGCTCGGCGAGCGCGTGCATGCCTACCTGTACGCGCCGAATGCGCAGGCCGACGCGGACGCGGTGCGCGCGCATTGCGCGGCAAGGCTGGCGGATTACAAGGTGCCGGAGAAGGTGATGTTCGTGGACAAGCCGCTGCCCAGGAATGCGAACGGGAAGTTGCTGAAGCGGGCGTTGCGGGGGTGAGGTTTTGTTCAATCCCGGTTCGTTCCTGATTCGCGCCGGCGGTTGATCAGCGATGGATTCCGGCCTGCGCCGGAATGACGTTTTAAAAGATAGCAGTCCTCAAAACCGTCATTCCGGCGCAGGCCGGAATCCATCGTCGCAAACAAGGACCTCTCGCCACGGCCGCTCAAGCTCACTTCACCGGCAAAGCCCCCAACCCCGCATACCGCGCCGCCCCGCCCAGCGCCTCGTCGATCCGCAGCAGTTCATTCCACTTCGCCATCCGCTCCGAGCGCGCGAACGAGCCGACCTTCAGCTGCCCCGCATTCCAGCCGACCGACAGGTGCGAGATCATCACGCACTCCGACTCGCCCGAGCGTGCCGACACGATGGTCGAATAGCCGAGCGACTTCGCCGCATTCAGCGCATCGAGCGTCTCGCTGATCGTGCCGGCCTGGTTCGGCTTGATCAGCACCGCATTGCACGCCTGCGCCGCCGCCGCATCACGCACGCGCTGCGCATTGGTGACGAGGAAATCGTCGCCGATCACCTGCACGCCGGCGCCGGCCGCTTTCGTGAACGCGATCATGCCGGCCGTATCATCTTCGGCCACCGGATCCTCGATCGACAGGATCGGATATTTCGCCACCCAGCCCAGCAGCACATCGATCCACTCGTCGGTCGTGAACGCACGGCCCTCGAGCGCGGGACGATAGATGCCGTCGCGGCCGAATTCTGACGCGGCGATGTCCAGCGAGATCACCACCTCGCCATTCCGATAGCCCGCCTTGTCGATCGCGCGCGCCAGCATCTGCAGCGCATCCTCGTTGCCGTCGAAGTCCGGCCACCAGCCGCCCTCGTCCGCCACGCCGGCGCGCTTGCCGGCATCGGCCATCAGCTGCCCGGCCGCGCGGTACACCTCGGCCACCATCGCCAGCGCCTCGTCCATGCTCGATGCACCGACCGGCATCACCAGGAAATCCTGGATGTCGACGCGGCGGCCGGCATGCGCGCCGCCGCCGAAAATCTGGATTTCGGGCAGCGGCAGCGTGACCTCGGCGTCGCCGGCCAGGTACTTCCACAACGGCAGCCGCGCCGACTTCGCGGCCGCATCCAGCACGGCCATCGAGGCCGCGATCAGCGCATTGCCGCCAAGGCGAGACTTGTTCGGCGTGCCGTCGAGCGCGATCAGCAATTCGTCGGCCTTGCGCTGCTCGCGCGCATCCAGCCCGAGCAGCGCCGGGGCAATCTCGCGCGCGACGTTCGCGACCGCCTTGTCGACGCCATAGCCGCCGAAGGCATCGCCGCCGTCGCGCAACTCCACCGCCTCGTTGCTGCCGGTCGATGCGCCGGCCGGCGCGATGCCGCGTCCTGTGCTGCCGTCGGCCAGCGTGATCTCGACTTCCACGGTCGGACGGCCGCGCGAGTCCCAGATGCGGCGTGCATGTACTTCGGTGATGCGGGTAGTCATTGGCAGATGTCCTCTTTCCATGCCGCGCGCATCGCGGCCAGTGTGTCGGACGGCGCAAGCACGAAGCGGCGCGCGAATGCGCGCTGCGCCGCCCTGCCCTCGTCGTCCAGGTATTCGAGCGGCGACTTGCCGTCGACGCGTGCGAGCAGGATGCCGGCCAGCAGCTGCGCGATGCGCGCCTCCAGCCCGGCGCGCGGCTCCCAGTCCGCGCCCGCGAGATAAGTTTCCGCGAAGGCGTCGTAGCAGGCGAGGAAAGCGCCGGCCGACTGCGGCCGCCACAGGCATTTCGCCAGCAGGTGGGTCAGGCAGAACGCCGCGTCGAACGCCGGGTCGCCATACCACGCGCATTCGGCGTCAAGGATCACCGGGCCGTTCGGGCCGGCGAGTATGTTCTTCGGGCTGATGTCGCCATGGACCAGCGCCAGCTTCGTGGCGGCCGTGCGCTCGACCAGCCGCAGCAGCGCCGGCGCGCAATCGGCATGCGCGCGCGCCGCGGCAACGAAGTACGGATCGAGCCGGAGTTCGAAAAAGTTCTGGTCGTTCGCAAAGGCCGCGGCCAGTTCGGGCCGGTGCGCCGTCTTCGCATGAATGCCGGCCACCAGCGCGGCGACCCGCGCCGCGAACGCCGGATCGGCGACGCCGTCGCGCAGCAGCGACTTCCAGACCGGATGGCGTTCGGGCGCCAGCCACTGCATCGCGAAGGTATACGACGACGGATCCTCGCCGAGGATCTGCGGCACCGCCTGCGGCAGCAAGCGCGACACTTCGCGCATCCATGCGACCTCGGCGAGGTTGCGCGACAGCGGCGCGCTCCAGTGCGTCGCCACCTTCAGCTCGGGCAGCGCCTGCTTAACGCACAGCGGCCCGCGCCGCGTGTCGACGCGCAGGATCATCGAGGAAACGCCGCCGGACAGCGGCTGCAGGAAAGGAGTCTCGTCGGCGTCGAGCAGCCCCATGCGCATCAGCGCGGGCTGGACGACGGCCAGGTCGGCGGGCTGGCTCACGCTGGCGTCTGTTGGAATTGGGACGCATAACTATAGCGGATCGACGCCCGTCCGGGCTTTCGATTTGCCTAGCGCCGCTTTTGCCGGCCGCGCAGGTATCAGCCCGGCAGGGTCAATATTGGGAGAGCATCAGCAGCATCGCGCCGATGGCGGCTGCCGAAGTCCACAGCACGGCCGCCGAGCCCGGCCGGCGCAGCAGCGTGCCCCACTGATCGGTGCCATGCGCCCCCTCCGCAGGCCAGGGGTGGCGTCGCCGCTCGCGGCCGTCCCACGGGCGCTGCGCCACCATCGCTTCCTCGCGCACGATCCATGCGTCGTGCTGCTGCCGTCGCTGCGGATCGGACAGCACCTCGTAGGCGGTATTGATCAGCTGAAAAGTCTGCGTCGCCCTGACGCTGCCGCCGTTGTGATCCGGATGGAATTTGTGGCAGAGGCTGCGGTAGGCCGCGCGAATCACCTCCGGCGGCGCATCGCGTGCGACCTTGAGGTTGTCGTAGTGGGTGTGAACCCTTGTCATTTTTAAAACTTTCGATTGAACAGTGCGGACAATAAAAGCGTGGCGGAAAAGCGAGTTGACGAACATCAATCCAACGCTGATCGGGCGCATGGCGGGTCGTCAGGCAAGCGGATCGGGACTGAATGCCGGCAGCTCCGCGAATCCGCCCGACGCGCAGCGATCCGCCCAGCCCAGCGCCTCGGCGATGGTCACGTGCATGTCGAGGTAGCGGTAGGTGCCGAGCCGCCCGACGAAACTGATCCCCTTCTCCGCGCGCGCGCGCTCGACATAGCGCGCCAGCAGCGCCTTCTCGGTCGCCAGCCGGATCGGGTAGTAGGGCGTGTCCCCCGGCCCGCAGTCGCGGCTGTATTCGCGGCTGATCACGGTGCCGTCGTGCGACTCCCAGGGCGCGAAGTGCTTGTGCTCGGCGATCCGCGTCCACGGGACTTCGGGATCGCAGTAGTTGAGCACGGCATTGCCCTGGAAATCGCCGTCGTGCCGCTCGAGATGGAAGTCCAGCGTCCGGTACCCAAGCCGCCCTTGATCATGCCCGAACCACGCGTCGATCGGCCCGCTGTAGAACACATGCTCATGGTCGTCGCGCATCGCGCGCGTGAAGGCGCGCCCGAGGTGGACATGCACGCCCGGCACATCGAGCAGGCGCTCGACGATGTGCGTGTAGCCGTGCCGCGGCAGGCCCTGCCAGCGGCTCGCGTAGTAGTTGTCGTCGTAGCTGAAGCGCAGCGGCAGCCGCTTCAGCACGCTGGCCGGCAGCTCGGACGGCGACCTGCCCCACTGCTTCTGGGTATAGCCGCGGAAGAAGGCCTCGTACAGCGCGCGCCCCATGCCGGACAGCGCCTGCTCCTCGAAATTGCGCGGCCCGCCCGGCGTCGGTTCGGCCTGCGCAGCGAGGAAGTCGCGCGCCTCGGCCGGATTGAGGCAGCGGCCGAAGAACTGGTTGATCGTGTGCAGGTTGACCGGCATCGAATACACCTGCCCGCGCACCACGGCCTTGACGCGATTGGTGAAGGGCATGAACTCGTCGAAGCGGCGCACGTAGTCCCAGACGCGCTCGTTATCCGTGTGGAAGATGTGCGGGCCATAGCGGTGCAGCAGGATGCCGCTGTCGGCGTCGCGCTCGGTGTGGCAGTTGCCGCCGACGTGGGGGCGCGGCTCGAACACGTCCACCCGGTGGCCGGCGCGGGCAAGCTCATGCGCGATCACGGCGCCGGAAAAGCCGGCGCCGGCTACGGCGATGCGTGCCATCCGTATCTCCCGTCTTGTGTGCAGCCGCTCATCACGCTACATCCTTCCCTGCAAGGGCTCGAGCCCGGTCTCGTCCTCTTCGGTCGCCTGCGTGCGCAGGTGCAGGTAGCGCGCCAGCGCGTCTTCCAATGGCGGCATGTGCTGCCCGCGCTCGCTGTCGAGCGCGGAAAAGGCCGGACGCCGCGCCGGGCTGCGCATCAGTGTGGCCGAACGTTCCTGCAGCGTCAGGGTCGGTATGCCGGCCATCCGCGCCGCCTTGCGCGCCAGCTGCGCCCAGCTCAGCACATCGCGGTTGGCAAGGTGCCAGATGCCCTGCTCGCCGTCGATCAGCAGGTTCAGCGACGCATGCACCAGGTCCGGCACGTAGGTCGGCGACACGATCTGGTCGGACGCGGCGACGAAGGGCCGCCGGTTCGCCAGCGCGTCCAGCGCCAGCGACACGAAGTTCACGCTGTCCCACGGCCCGAAGAAGGCGCTGGTGCGCACCACCAGCGCCGAAGGATCGATCGCCAGCACGCGCCGCTCGGCCTCGGCCTTGGTGCGGCCGTAGACGCCGAGCGGCGCCACCGGATCGCTCTCCACATACGGCCGCCGCTGCTCGCCGCCGAACACCAGGTCGCTGGAGAAGCTCAGCAGGCGCAGTCCGTGGCGCGCGCAGGCGATCGCCAGCACCACCGGCCCCAGCGTGTTCTCGCGGCGGCAGCGCTCGGGCTCTTGCTCCGCCTCGTCCACGCGCACATAGCCGCAGGCATTCACGATCGCCCATGGCCGGTGCTCGCGGATCGCGCGCTCGACCGCCGCGGCGTCGGCAATGTCGACCTGCGCACGGTCGAGCAGCCGGAAGGTCAGGTTGCGCACGCTGCAGATGCGCGCAAAGGCGCGGCCGAGCGTGCCGCTCGCGCCGACCACCAGCAGCGGCTGCGCGCTGCGCGCCAGCGGCGGATAAGGCGACACCCAGTCGTCCATGTCCGGTATCGACACCGGCGGGCACAGGAAGCGGCCCGGCCGTCGCCACCAGCCTTCGCCGAGCAGCACCGGATGCGACGGCCGGCGTCCGGTGGCCAGCTCGCGCATCAGCGCCGCCACCGCCGTCATCCGCGGCGCCGACGAGCGCACGTCCAGCGGGCCGGGTTCGTAATAGCCCTGGTCGGCGGTGACGAGGCTGTTCCAGTCGAACGAGCCCAGCAGCGCCCAGGCGGTGACGGCGCGCACGTCCGCGCCTTCGCTGCGCACGCGCTCCGCGCCGCGCCAGATCTCGACCAGCCAGCGCAGCTGGTCCTCGCGCTGCGCATCGATGTGCACCTCGGTCACCGCCAGCGGCAGACGATAGCGCTGCCATGCCTCGCGCAGCAGCGGCGCGATGCCGGGCGTGGGCACGGTGAACGCGCGCGGCGTCTCGATGTCGGCCAGTTGCTGCCCGCGATAATGGCCGACGCGCGATTCGGGATAGCGCTCGGCGCGGTGGTCGAGCCAGCGCTCGCTGGTGATGTAGTAGTTCACGCCGATCAGGTCCGGCGCGCACGGATGCTCGCGGAACCAGTCGAATTCGCGCGCCGGCACGCCGCTCGCCAGCAGGTAGTCCCACAGCGCGTGGCCGGGACCGACCCGGCCGCACAGCAGGTCCCAGCCGAGCCAGCGGCGCTCGTTGTAGAAGTCGACCAGCGCCGACATCGGCGTCGTGCCGTAGGTCTTGCCGAGGTCGTCGGTCTGCAGCAGCCGCGCCGCCGGATTGACCCGGCGGATCGCCGCCATCGCCAGCGCGACGCCGCGGCACTGGTGCAGCAGCGCGCGCAGGAAGCTGGCTTCGTCGCGCGCATGCGGATACCAGGCGCCGTACAGCGCGGCGAAGCGCGCGGTGGTCAGCGGCTCGTTGACCGGCGTGTACAGCGTGACCCACGGATAGCGCGCCGCCACCGCGCCGGCATACGCGGCCAACCGCTCGGGAAATGCCGGGTCGAGCAGCTGCGTGTCGCGCGGGCCGCTGCCATGATGCACCAGCCCGACGATCGCCTCGATGCCCAGCCGCTGCAGCGCCACCAGCCGCTCGTCCGGCCAGCGCCAGTCGGCCGACGCCAGTCCGTCCGGCGCGACCCGCTCCCACAGCACCGGGTAGCGCAGCGCGCTGATGCCGAGCGACGCGAAGCGATCGAGATCCTCGACGCGCAGCGCATGGCCGTTGCGGTCGAGCTGGCTGAAGTAGCGGTCGTGCACACGATTGACCGTGCACTCGACGCCGCCCCACAGTGCCAGGCCGTCGCTCATCCGGCGCCATCCAGTTCCACGCCGCTGCGCTCGCGCGCCAGCGCGTGCAACAGCCGCCGCATGGCATCGGCGGTCGCATCCCACGAGGTGGCCGCCAGCTTGGCGCGCATGCGCCGGATCATCTGCTGCCGCTCGGCGGCCGGCATCGCCAGCGCCTGCCGGCAACGCTCGGCAAACTCGGCCGGCGAATGCGCGATCGCGATCACGTCCGCATGCTGGCCGACGACGTCGGGCACCGCCGTGCTGACCACCGGCAGCTCGGCGGCCATGTACTCGAGCGACTTGGTCGGACTGATGAAACGCGTCGCGTCATTCAGTGCGAAGGGCAGCAGGCAGACGTCCCACGAGGCGAGGAAGGCCGGCAGCGCCGCATACGGCTGCTGGCCGGCGTAATGAATGTTCGGCCGGCGCGGCAGCGTGGCCGGATCGATTTTCGCGACCGGGCCGGCCAGCACGATCTGCCACGACGGCTCGAGGTCGGCCACGGCCGCGACCAGCGCGCCGTCGAAGCGTTCATCGAGCACGCCGAAGAAGCCCAGCTTCGGGCCAGCCAGCCGCCGGTAGGCGGGATAGGCAATGTTGCGATCGAGCGCCTGCCGGAAATGCGCGACATCGACGCTGCTGGGGAAGCAATGCACATTGCGGTGGAAGCGCCGCTTCGCTTCGAACAGGCTGGGGCCGCCGGCGAACACGATGTCGGCGCGCGCAAACAGCGCCTGCTCCTGCGCCAGCAGGTCCGGCGGCGAATGCAGGAAGGCCGACAGCTCGTCCATGCAGTCATAGACCACCACGTCCGGCTCCAGCGCCGACAGCAGCGGCATGGCCATCGGCGTGTACAGCCAGGCCAGATGGCGCGGGTGCCGGCGCGCGAGCCGGGCCAGCGCCTCGCGCAGTGGCGCGCTGCCATGCCAGCGGCCCGAAGCCGATTCAGGCGGCAGCTGCGGCTTCAGCACGCACAGCTGCGGCAGCGGATGGCTGGCCTGCCACGCAACGCCGGCGCCGCTGCCGGCCTCCGGCTCTTCAATGAAGAAAATCCGGTAGTGCCGCGCCAGCCTCGACATCAGCTGCTGCGGCCGCTGGAACACGAAGTCCCAGCGCAGGTGGGAAAAAACGAAGAGGGTGTCCATCGGCTCCGCTGCGGAAATTGAAAGTCTGCTAAAGATTTATGACCGTGCAAGCCCGCGCCGTGTTCGGTGCGACGGCTTGCCCGCGCTCAAGAGCCTGCATCGCCACCCGCATGCCGCAAGCCCGGCCACGCGCCGCGCTGACTGCACAGAAAATTTTCTGCCTCACAGAAACTATTTCCTGAAGCCATGAACAAAGGGGTGTTCCGTACAGCAACCACCCTGCCCCGTCATGTCCGCACCTCATGCACTGCCTGCTTCCGACGCTTCGCTCGTTGCCACCGCCATCGCTGCACCGTTGCTGCAACGGCTGGCGCTGCCCGGCCTGTTCGCCTGGTTCGGCGTGCTGATGGGTTCCTGGGTCGGGCGCATTCCCGCGCTGCGCGACGGCATGCAGGTGTCGCACGCGCAACTGTCGTTCGTGCTGCTGATGGGCGGGCTGGGTGCGGTGCTGTCCTTCCCGCTGTCGTCGCAACTGATGGCGCGCTTCGGCGGCCGCCGCACGATGCGCATCTCGGGCACGGTGCTGCTGGTCGTGCTGCTGGCGATTGCGGCCGCGCCGAACATGCCGCTGATGATGGCCGCGGTGCTGATGCTGGGCCTGTTCGCCAGCACTTATGACGTTGGCATGAACGCGGTGGCGGCGAAGCACGAAGCCAGCAGCGGGCGCTCGCGCATGTCGATGCTGCATGCATGCGCCTGCGCCGGCGGACTGGCAGGCGTGACGCTGGGCAGCGGCATGGCGGCGCTGCAGGTGACGCCGCTGCTGCACTTCGCGCTGCTGGCCGCGCCGTTTGCGCTGCTGCTGACCGCCGGCACGCGCCTGCTGCCGGAGGATGGCGGCGAGCGCATCGCGAAAAAAGCCTTCGTGCTGCCGCGCGGAGGCATGGCCATGCTCGGCGCGCTCGGCCTGATCGCGTCGATCGCCGAAGGCAGCATCGCCGACTGGGCCGGCATCTACATGAAAGACCACTTCGGCGCATCCGATGGCATGGCGCCGCTGTCGCTGACGGCCTTCTCGACGATGATGCTGATGTCGCGGCTGGCCGGCGACGGCCTGAAAGCCCGTTACGGCGCGCGCGTGCTGGTCGGTGGCGGTGCGCTGCTGGCCGCAGGCGGCATGGCCTGCGCGGTGTTCGCGTCCGGACCGATGATGGCGCTGGCCGGCTTTGCAATCGCCGGCACCGGCCTTGCGCTGGTATTCCCCTTCGTGTTCAGCGCGGCCGGCCGCGAAGGCACGGTCGCGCTGGCCGGCGTGGCGACGATGGCCTACAGCGGCAGCCTGATGGGGCCGCCGCTGCTGGGCGCGATCGCGCACGGCCTCGGACTGCAGGCAGCGATGGCCTTCGTCGGATTGCTGGCGTTGGCGATCGCGCTGCTGACGCTGCGTACGAAACTGCTGAAGTAAGGGGGACGGTCAGCGCGGCGCGTGCCGATGGGTCGGCGCGGCCGACGGCGATTTCTCGATGCGCGTCACGCCGCCGGCGACGGCGGGCGGGTCGCTGGCAGGAAAGGACAGCTCGATCGCATCGTCGAGCATTTCCTGCTCTTTCTCTTCGGGGTCGGACGAATCGAGCCGGCGCTCGACCTGATCCTGCGCGGTCGCGTCGCCGGGCTCGACATCCTTCGGCGTGATCGACACCGAATTTTCCTCATGGGACGGATGGGGAATGGCCGACCGGTCCTTTCCGGCCTCTTTGCGTTGCTGGGACATGGTGTTCTCCGCTGAAACGGCATCGCAGGAAGCAATGCCCGTTCCCCTCGGATGTCAGTCCGGCATGAAAGTTTCAGCACCCCGCCCGCAGGCGATGGCGTCAGGCCGCGAACAGCGCGCTGCGGTCGAGCTGACGGATGTCCGGCACGCCCAGCAGCGCGAGCGTGATGTCGATCTCGCGCTGCAGGATGTCGATTGCCCGCTCGACGCCCGGCTGTCCGGCGGAGGCCAGCCCGTACAGGCCGGCGCGGCCGATGATGCAGGCCGACGCGCCCAGCGCGATCGCCTTCACCACGTCGCTGCCGCGGCGGATGCCGCTGTCCATCAGCACCGGGATGCGGCCGTCGATGGCCTCGGCAATGGCCGGCAGCGCCGCGATCGCCGACGGCGCGCTGTCGAGCTGGCGGCCGCCGTGGTTCGACACGACCACGCCGTCGACACCGTGTTCGAGCGCGCGAACGGCGTCGTCGGTGCGCAGCAATCCCTTGACCAGCAGCTTGCCCTTCCATTCGCTGCGCAGCCACGCCAGGTCCTTCCAGCTGACCGACGCGTCGAAGTTGCGGCCGATCTTCTCGGCCAGCGTCATCAGCTTGCCCGGCGCGCCGCCCGGGTCGGCGAGGTTGCCGAAGGTGAAGCGCGGCGCGCTTGCCATGCGCAGCAGCCAGCCGAGCTTGCTGGCGTAATCGAAGATGTTCGACAGGTCGATCCGCGGCGGCAGCGTGAAGCCGTTGCGGATGTCGCGCTCGCGCGGGCCGGCGACCTGCAGGTCGACCGTCAGCACCAGCACCGGACAGCCGGCGTCGCGCGCGCGCTCGACCAGCGACTTCGTCAGCCCGCGATCCTTTTGCACATACAGGTGGAACCACTGCCCCTTGCGGCCGCGCTGCGCCACTTCCTCGATGCTCGCGTTGGACGTGGTGGACTGGCAGAAGCCGACGCCCTTCGCGGCCGTCGCGCGCGCGAGGCAGAGGTCGCCTTCGGGCCACAAGATGCCGGCGATGCCGGTCGGGCCGAGCACCATCGGCGAGCTCAGGGTCTGTCCCAGCAGCTCGACCTGCTGGTTGCGCGTGCTGGCGTCGACCAGCATGCGCGGCGCGAAGCGGATCGCCGCGAGGTCGCCCTCGTTGTCGCGCAGCGTGCGCTCGTCATGGGCGCCGCCGTCGATGAAGCCGAACACGGACCGCGGCAACTTGCGCCGGGCGACCTCGCGCAGGTCGGCGATGTTCACCGCTCGCTCGAATTTCATGCTGCTGTCTCCTGATGGTTATCGTTATTTATTTCTGAAGCGACATATTACCCAAACTTCACCGCGCGCCGGAGCGAACATGGCGCGCAGATGAAGGTCGAACCGCATTCAGTCACAGCATCGTGCGGGAGAACGGGCATGGGGATGCAATGGGTGGTCGTCGCCGACAGCAGCCGGGCGCGCATATTCCAGACTGCGGGCAACATTGAACGCCTGCAGGAAGTGCAGGACTTGCTGAACCCGAAGGGCCGGCTGGACGATGCGGACCTGCGGCATGACGCCAAGGGCCGCTTCTATGGCAAGGGCGAAGGCCATCAAGCGCATACCGCCGAGCCGAACGTGACGAAGGAGGCGCAGGACGCGGATCATTTCTCGCGCGAGATCTGCCGCGTGCTCGCCGACGCCTGCGACGCCCATCGCTACGACAGCCTGGTGGTGGTCGCGCCGCCGGAATTCCTCGGACGCCTGCGACGGGCGTTGCCGGAGCGCGTGGAACGCTGCGTCTCGCGACAACTGAACCGCGAGATCACCGGCTGGGACAGCGCCGAGGTTGGCGCCTACCTGAAGCAGGCGCTGCACTGACGCCGCGCGCAGCGCACCGGCCGCCTCAGGCGTCGCCGACTGAAATGGCCGGGTCGTCGCGGTGAGGCTGCCGGCCCTGGGGATCAGGCAGGTGACGCGACCGGCGCGGCATCTGTTCCTCGGGTGTCGGCGGCAGTTCGGAGTACACCTGCTCTTCGATCACATTGTGGAAATGGCTGCCGTCGAGCGGATGCGGCGCAGGCGCCGGTGCGCCCGGTGGCAGCGGTCGGTCCGGTTGAACATTCCGGTCGCTTTGCTTGTCCATTGTCTTCATTGAGCTTTCGCAAATCCATGCTTGCGGAGATTGATCAGAGTCCTATCGTTATAGGCAGGAATCAGCGGAAGCACCATAGCTTTTTATGAACGGCCCTCATTCAGATCCGCCTTCCGACACCCGAGCTGCGGCGCATGCCTTCACCTCTGGCGCCGTGCCTCCCGAGCCCGGCGCCGAGTTGCGTCGGGTAATGGAAAGCCGTGCCGTGCATTTCGGGCCGGCGTACGGAAATTCGGTGCCCGACATCCTGCACGCGATGCGCGAGCACCTGAAAATGGAGGTCGCCTTCGTGTCGGAGTTCACGCGCGGACGCCGCGTGTTCCGCTATGTCGATTCGTCGTGGGCAAAGAACCCGGTGCGCGTCGGCGAAGGCGATCCGCTGGAAGATTCATACTGCGCGCGCGTGGTCGACGGACGCATGCCGGAGCTGATGAACGACGCCAGGATGAATGCCTGCGCCGCCGAGCTGCCGGTCACGTTCGCGCTCCCGGTCGGCGCGCACGTCAGCGTGCCGATCACGCTGTCGGACGGCGCCGTGTATGGCACCTTCTGCTGCTTCAGCCGCAGCGCGGACAACAGCCTGAACCTGCGCGATGTCCACCTGATGCGGGTGTTTGCCGATCTGGCCGGAAAAATGATCGAGCGTGAACGCGCGATCGACCGCAACCAGCATGACATGCACGAACGCACCATGCAGGTGCTGCGCGAGGATACGCTGAACATCGTCTACCAGCCGATCTACGATCTGGAGAAGGGCACGATCACCGGCTTTGAATCGCTGGCGCGCTTTGCGCCGACGCCCGCCCGCTCGCCCGATCGCTGGTTCAGCGATGCGCACACGGTCGGGCTGGGCGTGGAACTGGAGATGATGGCGATCGAGCATGCGTTGCAGCTGTTGCCGCATCTTGGCGAAGGTCTCGACCTCGGGATCAATGCGTCGCCCGACACCATCGTCGATCCGCGCCTCGGGCAATTGCTGTCCGGCCTGGACCCGATCGACCGCATCGTGCTGGAGATCACCGAACACGCGGCGATCGACCGCTACGAGGAAATTGCCGGCTGCCTCAGGCCCTTTCGCAGCCGCGGGCTGAAGATCGCCGTTGACGATGCCGGCGCCGGCTACGCGAGCTTCCGGCACATCCTCAATCTCGAGCCGGACCGCATCAAGCTCGACATCAGCCTGACGCGCGACATCGACATCGACCCGGCGCGACGGGCGCTGGCAGCGGCGCTGATCCACTTTGCCACCGACACCGGCAGCACGCTGGTCGCCGAAGGCGTGGAGACGGCCGCCGAAGTGGCGACCCTGATCGAGCTCGGCGTCGAGAAGGCGCAAGGCTATTTCCTCGACCGGCCGATGTCGCGGGAAACCCTGCTGCACCACGGCCGGCTGCATGCGGCCGCAGCCGCCGGCTAGCTGCCGGATTCCGGTCTGGCCCGGATGCGCCGGCGCTGCCGGCAGCAGGTCAGCAGTTGCCCTTCTTGCGCTGGCCGGGCGGGCAATGGCCGCCACCCTGCCGCCATCCGCCGCGATGCAATTCCCAGCCTTTCGGCCCTTCCTGCCAGCGCGGCTGCGCGTATTCATAGCCGGAACGCGCGCGCACCCAGTGACCGGGCACCCAGGCATGGGCACGGCCATTCCAGTTCCAGTAACCCTCGACCCAGACATAGCCGACACGCGGCGGCGGCACGGGTTCGTAGCGCACCGCCGGCGGCGGCGTGCCGGACGAGATGGTCACACCCCATTGGATATCAGGCCCTGCGTGCGCGGCAAGGACTGCGGCCGCGAACAACAGGCCAAGCATGGCCAGGCGTTTCATGTTCACTCCTCTCGGACAATTCATTCAGATGTCGTCCGACGATAATCGATCAGTCGGAGTGAGGCGAGACAGAAAGTTTACAAAGACAAACAGTGTTGATTTCTCTCAACTGTGGTCGGTATCGCCAGCGCGGGTTTCAGGTTTCGATCAGGCCGTGCCGCACCGCGATCAGCGTCAGCTCGGCCTGGTTCGCCACGCCAAGTTTCTGCTTCACGTTGTAGAGGTGGGTGCCGACCGTGCGCGGCGAGATGTTCAGCAGGTCGGCGATCTGGTTCACCGACAGGCCTTTCGCGAGCTGGATGAAAACGCCGAATTCGCGCTCGGACAACACCTCGATCGGGCTTTTCTCGCCGTTGAATTCCTCCAGCGCCATCCGCTGCGACAGCTGCGTGTCGATGTACATCCGCCCTTCGCTGACCTGCCGGATCGCGTGGATCAGTTCGTCCGGCGCGCTGCGCTTGGACAGGTAACCGAGCGCGCCGGCCTTCAGCATGTAGCGCACATAGCTCGGGTCTTCGTGCGAGGACAGTCCCAGCACCCGGGCCATCTTGTCGCGCGCGACGATGCGGCGGGTCGCCTCGACGCCCATGGTGCCGCCCAGCGAAATGTCCATGACGATCACGTCCGGCCTGGCCGCAGGAATCTGCTGGTAGGCAGTCTCGGCCGAATCGGCCTCGGCGACCACCTTGATGTCCTCGGTCGCCTCCAGCAGCATGCGAAAGCCGAAGCGCACCACGGCGTGGTCGTCCACCAGCATCACGTTAATCGTTTTTTTCATCTTGTCCCTTGCTGCTTTCCTTCAACGGCAACCTGACGCTGACCTCGAGGCCGCCGTCGGTTGCCGGCCTGAACGCCACCTCGCCGCCATGGGCCGACGCGCGCTCCTGCATGCCGCGCACGCCGTAGTGTCCCTCGCGCTGCAATGACACCGCGCCCTTGCCATTATCGACGATCGCCAGCACCAGCTGGCGGCCTTCCAGCCCGAGGCTGACGTGCGCGCGGGTCGCTTCGGCATGCCGCACCACGTTCGTCACTGCCTCCTGCACGATACGGTAGGCCGACAGCTCCAGCGCGTCGTCCAGCGGCGGCAACGCATCGCCGACCGACAGCTCGAACTTCACGTCCGGATGATTCTGCTGCGTCTCGGTCAGCAGGTCGCGCACCGCGTCGACCAGGCCCATGCCTTCGAGCTGTATCGGGCGCAGCCGCGGGATCATGCGGCGCATCGCGTCGGAGGTCATGCCGGCGGTATCGAACAGCATCCTTGCGTGGCGCTCGAGCGGCCCGCCCGAGACATCGGGATGCTGCATCATCGATTTGGCGATGCTGCGTATCGCCGTCAGCGACTGGCCGAGTTCATCGTGCAGTTCGCGCGCGAGAGCCGCGCGCTCTTCCTCGATGCGCGCATGCAGCAGCATGGTGAATTCGCGCTGCGCATCCAGCCGCGCCTGCGCCTCGGCGCTGGACTGGCGTACCTGGATGTTGTCTTCGACCGCCTGTGCCATCCGGTTGAATGCCCGCCCCATCTGTCCGGCCTCCTTGCCGGGCAGCGGCGGCAGCCGGACATGGTGGTCGCCCTGCTCGATCTCGCTCAGGCCGCGCTCGATGCGTTCGAGCGGCGCGATCCAGCGCCCGACCAGCCAGAAGATCAGCAGGTCGGCCAGCGCCAGCAGCGTGATCTGCGCCAGCATGATGTCGCGCAGGTTGTCCCAGCCGTCGAGGATTGCGCGTGTCGGGTTGGTGCTGACCACCAGCCGCGCCTGCCGCACCGGTATCACCTGCTCGCGCGTGGGCGGGCGGATCAGTGCCGAATACCAGCCCGGCGCATCGCGTCCGGCCTTGTATTGCGACGGCGGCGATTCATACAGCAGCGTGCCTTGCCCGTCATACAGCCGAATCTCATTGGCGCGCACGCGGCCGGTCGAGCTCAGGAAGCCGACCAGGCCGGACAGGTCTTCGTCACCGTAGTAATCGCCGATCCGGCCCAGCAGCTGCGACGCGATCCGGCCGGAGGCCTCCATCTCCTCGCGTACGCTGGCGCGGGTGGCGGACAGCTCGACCGCGATCAGCACCGAGAAGATCAGGATGGTCAAAAAGGAAAAAATCAGGTTGATCTTCAGCCGCAGGCTCATGCCTTCGGCAGGCGACGGCGTGTTCCGGTCGGCAGGATCGGCCGGTAGGGCGGTGTCGGTGTTCATGGTCCTCGTCCGGGGCAGCGTCGTGCATCGCGCGCCGCATCATCGTTTTGCCGGATCATAGCAGTCCGGCCGGCGCCGCCGTGCCACCGGCAGATGCCCGGCCCGGCCGGTTCATGAATTTCATTAGACAGAATTACGCGTTTCGCGGATGCATGCCGGACGGCGTTCGGAGATGATTCTTTACGCCGGCTAGCTCCCCTGGCTGGCAAACATAAATCCAACTTTTCAGGTAAACAGGAGATCATCATGGCATGGACCACCCCGGCAGCAACCGACCTGCGTTTCGGCTTCGAAATCACGATGTACATCGCTAACCGTTAATTAACGGATGGCGTGGCCGGCTTCGCGCCGGCTGCATCATGATGAAAAAGACGGCCCTCGCGGCCGTCTTTTTTTTCGCCCGCGTCATTGCCAACTCGTCAATTTACCGCCATTCCGGACTGTAAAAGGATGAAAAAGTTTCGCAAAAGAAAAAATTCATGAATTTCATGAGCGGAGGACATTGGCTGTTCGGCTATGCTCCTGCCCACTTTTGTCAAACTACTGAAAATCCGCCCATGAAAACCCAAAAAACCACCCTGGCCGTGATGGTCGCCAGCTGCTTCGGCACCGGCGTGGCGCTGGCCGAGGAAACCAAGGTGCTGTCGCCGGTCGTCGTCACCGCGACCCGTACCGAACAAGACAGCTTCGACCTGCCGATGGCCATCGACAAGGTTGAAAAAGAGACTATCCAGGACGGCCAGCTGCGCATGACGCTGTCCGAAAGCCTCGCGCGCGTGCCGGGCATCACCGCCCAGAACCGCAACCAGATGGCGCAGGACCCGCAGATTTCCTCGCGCGGCTTCGGCGCGCGCTCGTCGTTCGGCGTGCGCGGCCTGCGCGTGTATGTCGACGGCATCCCGCTGTCGATGCCGGACGGTATCGGCAACCCGGGCAGCGTCGACCTCGGTTCGATCGCGGGCATCGAAGTGATGCGCGGCCCGTTCTCGGCCATGTACGGCAACTCGTCCGGCGGCGTGATCCAGATGCTGACCGACACCCCGCCGGCCACGCCGGAAGTCAGCGCCGACGTGCTGTTCGGCAGCTTCGACACCCGCCGTGCGTCGGTGCAGGCCGCCGGCACGCAAAAAGGCGTCGAGTACCTGGTCAATTACTCGGATTACCGTTCTGACGGCTTCCGCGTGCAGAGCCAGAACGACAAGCAGCAGGCCACCGTGAAACTGGGCGTGAAGCTGGCCGAAGACACCAAGCTGACCACGCTGATCAACTGGTTTGACCAGTTCGCGCAGGATCCGGGCGGCCTCGTGCGTACCGGTAATGTCGCGCAGAGCCCGGGCGCCTTCGACGGCAGCTTCTACAATCCGAGAGGTGCGACGCGCGGCGCGCTCGTCGGCAATACCCGCGTGCTGCGCAGCAACACGCAAGTGGGCTTCAACCTCGAGAAGACCATCGATGCGAACAACACGCTGAATGCGATCGTTTACGCCGGCCAGCGCGACAACCTGCAATATCTGGCCACCTCGAACGCCGCCAGCGGCGACATCAGCGGCCGCGCCAGCAGCATCGCGCGCGAATACTACGGCGCCGACCTGCGCCTGACCCATCGCGGCAACCTGATGAACAAGCCGTACTCGCTGACCGCAGGCGTCAACGCCGGCTACATGAGCGACGACCGCCTCGACCGCAATGCGCTCAACGGCACGATCATCCCGAACGTGACCCCGAACCGGGACGAAAACCAGAAGGCGACCAACTTCGACCAGTACGCGCAAGGCATCTGGTCGTTCGACCCGCGCTGGGACCTGCATGCGGGCATCCGCCACACCAGCCTCGACCTGAAGATCCGCCCGAACCTCGGTGCCGGCGTGACCACGAACCCGGCCGACCTCAGCTTCAGCAAGACGCTGCCGGTCGCCGGCATCGTGTTCAAGGCCACCCCGGTGCTGAATTTCTATGCGAACGTGGGCAAGGGCTTCGAGACCCCGACGCTGATCGAGATCACCTACGCCGACGCAGCGAATGCGGCCGCCGGCGCCAACAGCACGCTCAAGCCGAGCAGCAGCACCAACCTCGAGGCAGGCGCGAAGTGGCTGGCGTCGGACAACTCGCGCGTGAATGCAGCGGCTTTCATGATCAATACCGAGAATGAAATCGTCGTCAGCAAGCAGGTCGGCACCACGGCCAGCTACAACAACGCCGGCAAGACCCAGCGCAGCGGCGTCGAACTGTCGGTGGAGCATCGCTTCAACAGCAAGGTGACGGGCTACCTCGCCTACACCTACCTCGACGCGACCTTCGACCAGACCTACACGTACACGTCGTCGGGCTCCCCGGTGACCGTCAACAAGGGCAATGCGATCCCGGGCACCTACAAGACCCAGCTGTACGGCGAACTGGCGTGGAAAGAGCCGACGGTCGGCTTCAACTCCGCCGTCGAGATGCGCAACTTCAGCAAGGCCTTCGTCAACGACACCAACACCGACAGCGCGCCGGCCTACACGATCTTCAGCGTGCGTGCCAGCCTGCAGCAGCAAGTGGGTCAGTGGCGTGTCAGCGAGTATGCCCGCATCGACAACCTGTTCGACAAGGAGTACATCGGCTCGGTCCGCGTGAACGACAGCAACTCCCGCTTCTTCGAACCGGCGCCCGGCCGCAACTACATCGTCGGCATCAAGGCGAACTACGCGTTCTGATCTGACGGATCACGCATGTCGCCGCCACGGCGAATCGATGCCCGCACGCTGTGCGGGCATTTTTTTTGGTTCTTCGCGGATTCTCGGGGAAGCGGGGGATTGACGGCAGGAGACGGCTG